>NZ_JACHIG010000004.1:0-300000 GCF_014203095.1 Prosthecobacter vanneervenii
ACAAGCTTGCTCGCCACTTCCTCTCCCTCATTCAGTTTGCCTCCGTCATCGACTGGCTCAGATATGGCTCTTGAGGGTTTTCAAACACGGCCTAGCCAGCTACGAACGCAATGAAGACGGCACGCAGACTTGCGCCGCTCGTGGCACATACAAGGGCGCAGAGGTCGGCTTTCGAGTTCGGCTGCCTTCCGAGTGGAAGCCAGGCACCTTGGGGAATACGGGCATAACCACTTATCAAGCCACAATCACCCTTGAAAGCCTGGGCGCGGCCAGTGATTGCTTCGTCGTAGCGCTGGGAGACTTGTATGGCGGTGAGCTGCGCCCCACCAGCATGGCCCCACAGGTGACTTTCACCGCCATTAGCCTGGAGGGCACCCCAGCCACGCTCGAGAAGGGGGCGACGAAGATCAAACTGTTCTTCGAGCCCACGGAAGATTCGGAGGAGGCCAGCGAGCTGTTCTATGCCGAACACTATTTGAACATTGATCTTGAATCTCGGACAGTTGAGTTTCACGAGAAGGATGATTCCTACAGAGATGCTGTCTTGAGAGCTCTCTCTGGTGAGATAAAAAAATGAACCTGCCGCACGTGGGCAACCTGGCATGATATTGAGAGCAATGTGGAACGGTCTGTTGGTCTAGTAGACAGCGTTCATCCCCATTGGAGATCGCACATCTGGCATCAGCCCTCGGTGGAGGAAATCGGGAAGCGCAGCTTGATCTCCGTGCCTTGGTCTGGATTCCCCCGCACATAAAGCTGGCCGCGCATCTGCTCGGCAAAAACGGCGAGGATCTTGAGGCCGAGGCCGCTGCCTTCTCCCGGATGAAAATCTGCCGGCAGGCCCACGCCGTCATCGAGGATGACGAGCTCTCCAGTGCCGTGTTTGTAGTTCAGCACAGCGCTGACCTGGCCTTTGCGACCGTGCGGGTAGGCGTGCTCAAAGCAGTTGGAGAGAGCCTCATTCAGCGTCAGCGCCAGAGGCATGAGCCACTCCTGCTCCACTGAGCCTTCCTGGAGCTGCAGCTTCACCTTGATCTGCTCCTCCTTCATTTCATAGCACTCGCGCAGATGCGCCACGAGATCGCGGGCAAAGTCGTTGAAGGTGTCTCCTCTGCCCAGCGCCACCTGATAGAGATGCTGGTGCAGAGCGGCGATGGCGCGGACTCGGTTCTGGCTGGAGCGCAGGGCATTGCGTGCATCCTGATCACTCACGCCATTGATCTGCATGTTAAGCAGGCTGGAGATGATCTGAAGATGATTTTTGATGCGGTGATGCGTCTCGGTGAGCAGGAGCTTCTCGCGCTCCAGATTCACCACCGGCCAGCGCTGGCTGGAGGGAGCCACCACCTGGTAGGCCACCGGCGTGGCTGCATGGACGGCAGGTGCGGTCTGCATCTGCGCCGCCCCTGGGGCATCGCCAGCAGGACTGCTGTGACTGGAGAGCTCGATGCCGCCAAACTCCAGCACGCGCGCGGTGGTTTCCACCTCGCCGCGCTTGCCATTGCCGCCAAAGAACGGACGCCTGACGATATTGTCTGGGTGTGCGGCCTGATCTGCCAGATCGGTGAAGAAACCGGTGGCGTCCGAAGGACGGAAGAACTGGTGCAGCGGGCGGCCGATGGCTGCGGCGGCCTCGATACCAAAGACATGCTGCGCATGCTCCGTCCAGCTGCGCACCCTGCCGTTGGCATCGGTAGTCAGCAAGATGTGGCTGATGGGCTGGGAAGGAGCGTGGAAAGGTCGCGTGAGTGGCGGTGCCGCAGGGAAGGAAGGCACGGGTGCGGCCCCATGCTCCGGCAGTTCCTGCAGATAATGAATGGTGCAGTGTGCCTCACCCTGGGCATCCTGCACCACAGCGATGTGCAGCATGGCGCGGGAGAAGCCGCCGCCTGGGCGCTTGATCTGCACGCTGATGGATTCTGACTGCCTGCCGCTGATGCGAAGGGTGCGCAGCGCATCCCTCCGTGCGGTGGCGCTTTCAGGGTCCAGCCACGCATCCAGCGGGTAGCGGCGCAGCTCCGACTTGGCCTGTCCCAGCAGCGCCTCGGCATGCTGGTTGACTTCAAAGATCACGCCCGCCTTGTCCGTCATCACCAGCGCCACGGGGCTGCCCTGCATGAGCGTGCGCAGTTTGGCCTCCATGCTGCGCAGCTGCTCTTCATGACGTGTGTGCTCGGTGGCGTCCTGAATGCTCACGAGCAGTCCGCCGCTGGGCAGCGAGACGGGATGAAATTCCAGCTCCTTGAGCAGGCCGTCAGCCGTAGCCAGAGAAACGGTACGCGTGAGCTGCCTGCGCCACACGCTCTCCCGCCAGGCCATGACCACCTGGGCGCGGTGCTCTTCGGTGGGGCAGCCATGCGCCAGCCAGCTTTCCACATTTTGCTCGGGGTCCAGCGGGCGGCCGAGCAGCTTGGCCAGGCGCTCGTTTTGAAACACAGGTGTGCCGCGCTCATCCAGAACAAAGACTCCGCAGGGGATGCTCTCCAGGTAACTGCGCAGCCGTCCCTCACGACGGGCAAAGGTCTGCTGCGCCTCGGAGAGCGTGCGCAGTTCCTGGCGCGCACGGGAGAGCTCCGTCTCCAGGCGCTGCAAGGCACCGTCGTCCACAGCCGGTGCGGGCGCTGGCTGGGCCAGGAAAGCCGGCGGCGGTGTGACAGGAGCTGGTATCACCGGCTCAGGCGGACTGTAGAGCAGACCGCCCTCCAGCGCCGTCTGCGGGGAGAGACCCATCAGCATGAACTGCCGGGGCGCATTCTCTCCGCCTTTGCTGGCCAGTGCTGAGACCAGCCAGCGAGATGGCGCGCCATATTCTGCGGAAAAGTCGTTTCGGGTGATGATGCAGCCGGGAGTAGGTTCCTGGCTGAGCGCCACATTGGTCAGCACCTCCAGTGTTTGCAGTCGCAGGGCACCGTGGTCGCGTCCCGGGCCGAAGATTTCCCAGAAGCAGGTGCTGCCCTCCTGAATGCCTTTGTCCAGGGTCAGATGGGCTGCAGCCACATTGGCGCGCAGGATGACTCCGTCTTCATTCAGCACCAGCATGGGCATGGCGCAGTCCAGGGCGTCGGGGGCCTTCGCCTCAGGTGGGGTGTCCTCCAGATCCTCGATGTGGGAGGGTAGTTTGGAATCGTCTTCGGCGGAACGCTGGCGTGAGCTGAACTTCTCGCAGGTGACCATGAGGCCTCCTACAGAGGCATCCCGCTTCTTGCGCCAGGGGCGCACCTCCCAGCGGTACACCAGATGGCGTCCATCAGGGCCGCTGAGCGCGTCGTGCTCACTGCGGACGATGTGTCCCTGAAGCGCACGCTCATAGACCTGCCGCCAGCCTGGGTGCAGGCCGGGAAAGATTTCATACTGGCTCTTGCCCACCAGTGGCTGCACCTGCTGCAGGCCAAATTCGGAGATCCACTGCCGGTTGGCCAGCATGTAGCGCATGCTGCGGTCAAACATGGCCATGGCCACCGGGGCGTTTTCCACCAGCACACCCAGCACCAGCTCCATGTCCTCGGATTCATTCTTGGTGGGCTCCCCACCTCCTGCCGATCTCGTGGTAGGAGGATCCTTGAACTCATCGCGCGTCTTCTCCGCAGGCGCTGCCTGCGCCTTGGGATGAATGACATTTCTGAGGACCGAGGAAGACATTTCGAGACTTGTTGAGAAAATTTAAAATTTAAGTCCTCCCAAGTTATCAGCAAGGCGAAAAACAGAAGAATTGATTCTCAATTCAGCAATATTATAGCCTGAAGTGCAATGGGAGCAATTGGGCGGAATATTCATTCCCGATGATAAGGCTCTCCCTTGATAATGGTGTAGGCACGATAAATCTGCTCCATCAACATCACCCAGGCGATGTCGTGCTGCATCGTTAATGAGGAAAGAGACCAGCACACGCGGGCCTTGGCGCGTAACTGGGTCGAATGACCGTCAGCACCGCCGATGACGAGGCAGACGCGTTTACGTCCGGAGACCTCTTCCTGCTGGATCCAGCGCGCCATTTCCACACTGCGCAGCTGCTTGCCTCGCTCGTCCAGCAAAATGCACAACTCTCTTGCGCAGGCAGCCTCGATCTGTTTCTCCACTTTTTCGAGAGGCCCCTCTTTAATGATGATATGCTCAAAGTGGCTGTAGTGTTGCAGCCTCTTCCAATAGAGGTCCACGGCCTCCTTGACCCAAGGATGGCCGGGTTTTCCAACGGTGATGATGCGCCACTGCATGAGAGACAAAAGCCCACATCAGCAGGAGATGATCAACATGTCCATGATATTATTGTGGTTTTAATAAAAGTGGATATTGTTACTTAGCATTACCATCCTTGTTGTTGCATAATTTAAAAAGATCGTTAAATTGAGAATGCTAATTCAAAAATTAACCGCCCGATAAGCCTATGTCTAAAGCTCCTCTTACTTCGGTTCATCTCGTCGCTACTGGCCTTGCGGCGGTTATGATGGCCTCCTGTGCCGTCCCGCCCCGCCAAGCCTGGCAGCAGATCCAGACTCAGGGTCTCTTCTCTTATTACATGGGAAATGAGAGCCGCCCGCTGGGTGCTGGAAACCGCAGCACTCCTGTAGTCGTGCAGAGCAACACCCCTGCTCAGACTCCTGCTGCTCCTGTCGTGGGTCCTGACCGCCCTGCCACCCCCCCACCGGCCATGCTGAATGCTTCCACCATGCCCGTGGCGCAGACAGTCCCAGACCTTCCCGGTTATGTACGCACTCCCTTCACCAATCCGCCGCGTCTTGTGGATGTGCGTGGCATGGCTGCGGGCTCCAAGGTGGTGTGCCCCTATACCCAGCGTCCCTTCCTGGTGCCTGGCAGTGTGAGCGCCACCAGCGTGGCCTCCAGCCGCCCGAAAACTCCGGCTGAGCCAGAGCGTCCACGCACCACGCCTCCAGTGGAAGCCAACACCAATGTGGCCGCAATGACCAAGCCCGCGCCTTCTGCCCCGAGCACACCGGCTCCCGTCACAGCACCTACCACCGCCGCTCCTGAGCTGCCGTATGGTACCGCCATCGCCGGCCGCCCCGGTTTTGTGAACAGCCCCTATGCCGCCAAGCATCAGCTGGTGGACGTAACCGGCCTCCCTGTCGGTATGGAAGTGAAGTGCCCCTACACCGGCAAGCTCTTCCGCGTTCCTCCGCAGTAGGCTCCGGCTTTACCCAGCATTGCTCAATCACCCGCCCCGTCTGGAAAAAATCCGGACGGGGCTTTTCATTTTTTATCTGCGTGTACCGTGATTTGCCTTCACGCCACAACATGCGATGATGGCGCGCAATGGAATTCCCCACTGGCCCGTTGACCCTTGCGGGCCGCACGTTTTTACATTTTCTGGTCTATCTCGGGCAGCTCACCTCACTGATGAAGGAGCTGTCGATTGCCGTGCGCTCCGGTGTCTGGAGGCTGCGGCTGGTGGCGCAGCAGATTGTCTCCATCGGCTATGGTTCCCAGGCGGTGGTGATAGTGACCGGCGCCTTCACCGGGGCGGTGTTCACGTTTCAGAGCTACGCCAAGTTCAAAGATTTTGGCTTTGAGACGACGGTGGGCGCCGTGGTGTCTGTGGCGCTGTGCCGTGAGCTGGGACCAGTGCTGGCCGGACTGATGGTGGCAGGCCGTGTGGGTGCGGCGATGGCTGCCGATATCGGCACCATGAAGGTCACGGAGCAGGTGGACGCACTGCGCGTCATGGGCGTGCATCCGGTGGACTATTTGGTGCTGCCGCGCTTTCTGGCCATGATGGTCTCCATGCCCTTCCTGGTGGCGGAGAGCATTTCCTTTGGTCTCTTTGCCTCGTATCTGGTCACGAGCTTTGGCTATGACATGCCTTCGGCATGGTATCTGACCCACATGCTCGACCACACCAACATGGAGGATCTCAGCATCGGCATGATCAAAGGTTTTGTCTTCGGCATGCTGATCACTCTGATCTCCTGCCATCAGGGGCTGAATGCAGAAAATGGTGCCGTGGGTGTGGGCGCAGGTACCACGCGTGCTGTGGTGATCTCATCGCTGGTGATGCTGATCGTGAATTTCTTTCTTTCCATCCTGCTGAACTACGTCTTTCCCATCGGGACCGTCTAAGCCCATGGCTGAATCCTCCTCCAACATGACGAAGCCTGCACCCGCAGAAAGCGGACGTGCCTTCATTGAACTGATCAATGTCAGCAAGCGTTTCGGCAGCCAGGTGGTGCTCGACAACGTCAATCTCTCCCTGCAGCATGGGGAGACACTCTGCATCATCGGCCCCAGCGGCGAGGGCAAAACCGTCACGCTCAAGCACATCATCGGCCTTCTCAAGCCCGACAGCGGAGATATCTACGTGGACGGCATGCACGTGAATCGCCTCAAGGAGCGCGAGATGGCGCCCATTCGTCAGAAGGTCAGCATGCTTTTCCAGGGCGGCGCGCTCTTTGACAACCTGACTGTGGAGCAAAACGTGGCCTTCCCGCTGCTGGAGCATGGCCTCCGGGACCGTGAAGAGATCGACCGCCGGGTGCGGGCCGCGCTGCAGGCCGTAGATTTGGACGAGCACCGCTTCAAATACCCCACCAGTCTCTCTGGTGGCATGCGTAAGAGAACCGGCATCGCCCGCGCCATCATCGACCGCAGCGAGTGCATCCTGTACGACGAGCCCAACTCGGGCCTCGACCCTATCGGCTCGGACATCATTGACCAGATGATCCTGCGCATGCAGCGCCGCTACAAAGTGACCTCCGTCATCGTCACGCATGACATGCGCAGCATCTTCAAGATCGCCAACCGTGTGGCCATGCTCTACCGTGGCCAGATCCGCTTCCTCGGCACGCCCCAGGAGCTGCGGGATTCCCAAGATCAGATCGTGCAGGACTTCATCAATGGCCGCTCTGACGTGACCGGCTGACCTGCCGCATAGCTTTCTTCATCCTCATTCCACTTCATCATCTCATGATCGACAGCGACAAAAAAACCGAAATGCTCGTCGGGCTTTTCATGTTCGTCGGGCTTCTTCTGCTCGGCGGCCTCATCCTCATGTTTGGGCGTGTGCGCGAGGTCTTCAAGGACACCTACCATCTTCGCGTGGCGTTTCCAAACGCTGCCGGCATCAAGGAGGGCTCTCCGATCTTCCTCGGCGGCTCCCGCGTGGGCAAGGTGGACAAGAAACCGCAGCTCAATGACACCTTCACCGGCGTTATCCTGGATCTTGAGCTCTTCAAGGACGTGATGATCCCTGCGGACGCCTCCTTTGCCATCGGCTCCGCAGGCCTGATGGGAGATGCGCTGGTGGAGATCAAGCCCACCGGCAAGCAGACAAGCGCCTTCCTCCCGCATGACCTCGACAAGGTCATCGAAGGTGAAAAGGGCGGTGGTCTCAACGACCTGCAAAGCCAGGCTGAAAAGGTGGGCAAAAAAGTGGATGTGGTGCTGGATGACGTGCGCACCGCACTCAAGGATGTCCAGGGCGCCATGGGCAAGGTGAACAAAGAAGCGCTCTCAGACACGACGATCCAACACTTCAAAGAGGGCATCGAGCATCTGAACAACACGCTCAAACGGGTGGATGAAAAAGTGCTGGGAGACGAAAACTCCCTGGCTCTCAAGACAGCTCTGGCAGACTTCAAAGCCGCGGCAGCCAGCTTCAAGGTGGCCGCCAAAAACGTGGAGGAATCCTCCGCCAAGCTCGGACCCATGTTAGACAAGCTGGACCCTGCCATCGCCAAGGCCGACAAAGTCATGACCACGGCGGATGAATCTCTGCAGTCCATCAAGAAGGCCGCTGACAGCTTTGCCCTGGCCGCCTCTAACATCACCACCGGCAAGGGTCTGCTGGGCGCGCTCATGAACGACGAGCGCCTCATGACCGACTTCCGCGACCTGATTTACAACTTCAAGGTCAACGGCCCGCTCTGGTACAAGGACACCGCCGAAAGGCTGCGTGCGGAAGAAGCCAAGAAGCTGCATCCC
The DNA here is from genome assembly GCF_014203095.1 of Prosthecobacter vanneervenii. Classification (NCBI taxonomy): domain Bacteria; kingdom Pseudomonadati; phylum Verrucomicrobiota; class Verrucomicrobiia; order Verrucomicrobiales; family Verrucomicrobiaceae; genus Prosthecobacter; species Prosthecobacter vanneervenii. The sequence goes on from NZ_JACHIG010000004.1 coordinate 7,933, forward strand.
GAGGAGTCCCAGCCGAAGCGTGGTATCTTCAGGTAAAAAGTATACGCTATGGCGGAGAGGGCTCGTCCCGATGCTTCGAGCCGTCGCAGAATCAATTCATCCAACGTTTTGATGGCCGGCTGGGCCGCGTGGTGTCGTGGTTGAGTTGACGGTATCTTGACGAGCCAGCTGCTCCCAAACCATGATTACGGTGTGCCGAAGATCAGGCGCATAAAGCGGCGGGTGGTATTGCCGCTGCTGAGGGTATCGCGAGCGCGCACGGTCTGCACAGGACCGTCTGTGATGACTTCCAGCGTGACTGGGTTCCAGCTGCCGAATGAGTCAGTGGACTCTGCAGAGTAGGTGACGTCCGGCAGGGCCTTGGGCCGGGTGAAGATGAGCGTGAGTCCGTTGGCATCCACCGTAGGCTGCGGTGGTGTATTGCGTGCCAGCGGATCAGTGCCCATGGCGTACTCTGCCAGATTTTTCACGCCATCGCCATCCGGGTCTGCATTGTCGGCGGAAAGACCTGCGGAGATCTGGCCGGCGGTGAAGTGCTGTGACTTCCAGCTGCTGGAACTCTGCCCCTGGATGACGAGTGTGCCGCCCTGGGTGCCGGTGTAGTTGGTGTCGGAGATGCTGGCCGCCACCGTGTAGCTGCCGAAGCCGGAGGGCGCGGTGGAGGATCCGTTGTAGGTGATGTTGACCGTCAGCCCCACAGGCGTGGTCACCGCAGTGACGGGCTTGGCTGCGCCATCGTAGACTTGAGTGAGGCCGCTGAGCGCGATACTGGCGGTGGCCTGTGCTACGTTCAGGGTGCCGTTGGCGGTGCCCTGATAGTTGGTGTCGTTGATCGTGGCGACAATAGGATAGCTGCCAGCGTTGGTGGGTGCGCTGGAAGAGCCGTTGTAAGTGTAGGTAACCGTAAGGCCATTAGGCGTCGTGGTGGAGGTGACGGTCCTGGCAGTGCCGTTGTAGGTCTGAGAAAGACTGCCAAGACTGATGCTACCGCTGGCTTTGGAGATGGTGAGTGTGCCGTTGGCGGTGCCCTGATAATTGGTGTCGTTGATGGTGGCGACAACAGGATAGCTGCCAGCGTTGGTGGGAGCAGTGGAGGAGCCGTTGTAAGTGTAGGTCACCGTGAGGCCGTTGGGTGTTGTCGTGGAGGTGACACTCTTGGCGGTGCCGTCGTAGGTTGGAGAAAGACTGCCAAGGCTCACTGTTGCAGTCGCTTTGGCGATGGTCATGCTGCCGGTGGCGGAGCCTTGGTAGTTGGTGTCATTGATGGTCCCCACCACCGTATAGGTTCCGGCGTTGGTGGGAGCAGTGGAAGAGCCGTTGTAGGTATAGGTGACTGTGAGGCCGCTAGGTGTGGTGGTGGACGTGGCGGTCTTGGCGGTGCCGTCGTAAGTGGGGGAAAGACCGCCTAAATTCACAGTGCCACTGAGTTTGGGCACGGTGATACTAAAACTCTGAGTGGTTGTGCCGTTGCTATTGGTGGCTGTTACGACTCCACTGTAGGTGCCTGCGGTGCTGCAGGTGCCGGAGATGACACCTGCAGAGCTTAGGGTCAGTCCCGCTGGCAGTGCTCCTGACGTGACAGAGAAAGTCGGCACAGGATAGCCGGTTGCAGTATAGGTGAAAGAATAAGCGGAGCCCACTGCACCATTGGCGCTAGGCGCTGCACTGGTAATGGAGGGGGCTTGATTCACGGTCACTGCAAAAGTCTGCGACACAGTGTTTCCATCCAGATCTGTTGCGGTGACGGTCACATTGCTCTGACCGCCAGCCACGCCATTGATCTGCAGGTTGGTGCCGCTGATGCTGGCGCTGACGGCTGAAGAGTTGGTGTTGCCGGTGACACTGTAACTCAGCACGGCCACGGGGGCAGCGGAGGTGATGGTGACCATCTTTGTCGTATCCATCGTGGAGCCACTGGTCACCGGCCAGTTGGTCAGCGAGGTGTTGGCGGTGCCGTCCACATTCACCGTGCTGCTTACTGTGGGCAGGGCTGCGATGGCGTTGGCTGTGGTCATGCCGCTGCCAGCCACACGCGCAAAAACGGTGAAGCCACCGTTTTGGTTGTCCAGGTTGCTGCTGTTGTCCGCCAGATTGACAAAAAACTGGTCTGTGGCGCTGTTGGGGTCAGAGCCCAGCTTGGCCATGGCCACAGTGCCTGTCAGGTTGGAGATGCCGGGCTCATTGGTGGGAGACGCGGTCGTGGTAATGGAGGTGAAATTGTTTGGCGATGACAGTACCTTGAAGCCCCCCCCTTGAATGACGAATCCGGGCACAGAGCGGTGAAACACAGCCCCGTTGTAGTTTCCGCTGTAGCTGGCGTTGTTGACGTAGCTGAGGAAATTCGTCACCGTGTTCGGTGTGGCGGTGTTGTAGAGAATGAAGTCCATGTTCCCCATGTTGGTGATGAGGCGCACGGCGGATTCAGAGTCGGGATCTGAAAATTTGTCTGTGAGGGAGATGGAGGTGTTGCCGCCGCTGGCCAGCGTCTGGCTGCTGATAGTGGTGCCGGTCAATGGCGCGGCAGGGGCTCGGATGATTCGAAGTTTGAGCGTGTTATTGGTGGTCCATCCGCTGCTAAACGTGGCCGTCATCGGGCAGCTGAACACGCCTGTCACCGTTGGTGTGCCGGAGACGAGCCCTGTGCTGCTGTTGAAAGTGAGGCCGGTGGGCAGGCCCGTGATGCTCCACGAAGTGCGCGAGGATGCCGTGCTGACGGTTGCTTGATAAGAGAAGGCCTGGTTGTAGGTGATAGGCTGGTAGGTGCGACTGGTGAAGCCGTCCTTGGTGGTTGTTGTAGCGGTGTTGCTGGCCGAGGAAAGGATGACTGAGGTGCTCTGATAGGCGGCATACACCTGGAAGTCATAGGCGGTGCCGGGGTTGAGGCCAGTTACGCTATACGAGGTTGCGTTTGCAGCCGTGTAGTTAAGCAAGGTATAGCTGCCTGTTCCGCTGCTGCGGTAATAGACCGCATAGCCACCCTCAGCGGCAGAGTTGTCCGTCCAAGCCAGGTTCACCGTGCTCTCAGAGGCGGTGGTGGCCGTGAGGCCGGTGGGCGCAAAGAAGGGTGTGGTGACAGACACCGTGTTGGAATAGGAAGTGTAGGCCGTGGGACTGGCGGACGTGCCCTGGAAGCCACGAATGCGGAACTGATAGGCCGTGCCCGGAGCCAGGCCGGGGAAGTTCACATTGGAGAGGCTGGCACCTGTGTTTCCTCCTGAGACGAAACCGGTGGAGGCGGGGTTGTATTCGTAGAAATAGCCCGCCTCGGAGTAGGAGTTGTCCACAACCGCGAAGCGCACGGTGGATTCATTAGTGATCGTGGTCGTGGCGATCACCGGCGTGCTGAAGGATGCGGGCGTGACGGTGATGGTATTGGTGTAGCTGGTGCTGTTGCCTGCGTTGAAGGCTCCGACGTAGGCGCATACCTGGAAGGTGTATGTGGTGCCGGCCGACAACGTGAGTCCGACGTATACAGTACCCTTACTGGCGCTGGTAGTAGAGGTCACCTGAAAGTGCTGTGTGCCACTGCCGTTTACCGTGTAGGCAAAGTCAAAACCGGTTTCATCGGTGGAGTTGTCGTCAAAGCTGAAATAGACAACACTCGCACTGTCTTGGACGGCTGCGCCGAGTGCGGCTGGAGCGCCATTGGGCACACCTGCGAAAGAGGGCGAAGCGCAAAAAAGCGCCAGAAAGCTGATGACGAGAAAGCGCAAACCCCGGAGGGAGAGAATGCTGGAGACCATGATTTGGAGGATTTTTGGGGGAGGGCGGCGAGAGTAACCGCAATGGCCCGACGGCGTCAATCACAGAGGGGCGGACCATGGTGGCGGTGCCCTCTACCTGACATCCCTGCGCGGCAAATGTTCACCACTTTGATGCTGAATAGGCTGAACCTTTAATATTCGGCACTCCCGACGGAAACCCCGGACGGCAGGAGCATGGAGCACTATCCCCAGGCAGAACTTGAAACCTTGAAGATATTTCCGGCCACGCTGCGCTGTGTGACGAAACTTTTACACGCCGAGCTAGGCCAGCACTTCGTGCAGCATCTGCTCGTCTTCCTGCAGCTCCTCCAGAATGAGCGCACGCAGGCGGCGTTTGGCGCGATGCAGGGCGGTGCGCAGGGAGCCTTTCATGGGCTGAGCTGCGCGGCAGCCTTTGACGATCTGGTCTTCCAGGCAGCTCCACACATCAGGATGCCCCTGGGCATGCAGCTCCGCACAGCAGGAGTGCAGCGCACGCTCGATCGCGCCACGGGCCCAGTCGCGGTCCATCTCGTGGTCCGGTGCGGGATGTGAGTCTGCCACGTCGATGTTTTCGCCATTTTCATCGCTGAGGGAAAAGCACACGGCACCGCCACCACGACGCTGCCGGGTGCGGTGCTGCCACCGCTTGATGAGGTGGGTGCGCAGTCGTGCAAACAGGAAGGCAGCCTGCTCTCCATGATCCACAATGGCGGCGGCGCGCTCGTGCTGGCCCTGGGCCACCAGTTTGGCAAAGAGCTCCTGCACAGCGTCCTCGGCGTCGTGCATCTCACAGCCGCGTGCCCTGGCAAAGGCGCAGAGCACCGGCCAGTGGCGGCGGTAAAGCTGAGAGGTGGCGGCGAGGGCGGAGGTATCGGTGGTGTAGCTGCTGCTGGTAGCGTGGTCTTCTCCGAGGTGCATGGCGTGCGTGGGTTGTTTCTTTGAAGCATTTGAGCCGCACGGCATGACGCCAGCCTGCGGCGGAACATTAATTGGCATTTATCTTCGTGCGCACTGCGCCGTGCCGGGTGAAACTCCCCGCAGATACTCCTTCCCCTCCCGGCATGAGCGCCCCGGCCAACACCCGCAGCTTCCGTACCCGCCTGGCCCTGCAGACCATCGTCGTCGCAGGCGCCTTGGTGGCGGGCTTTGGCACCGCTGCATGGTGGTATGCCAGCCGCACGCTGGAGCGCAGCGTGGACGACCGCATCATCGCCCCCGCTCAGCGTGTGTGGAACCGCATCGACCCCTACACCACAGATGCACAATTCAAGATGATCGCCGACCTTGTCTTCGGCACTTCCCCGGACCGTAATTCCACGCATGCCGCCCTCGTGGTACAGGAGCATGCGCAGGGTAAGACGCTTTTCGCAACGCCCAATGCGCCGAAAGATCTGGATGTGTATTTCCGCAGCTGCTTTCCCACGGCCGAGGAAATCCAGCGTGCGCCGCAGGGGCCGCATCCTGGAGGTGCAGGTGGCCCGCCCGGTCCTCCAGGGAGCAGGCGGCGCGAGCCCCCGCCGCCGCGCGGTGGCGGTGGGTTTGACGAGCTGCTTGGCACCCCTGGCTATGACCTCGGACGGCCGCCACCACCGGACGACGAACTGCCCTTCCGCCCGCAGATGCCCATGGTGCGGGAGCCCACCACTTTTACTGCTCGCTCCGGAGGCATCGACTGGCGTTTTGGCGCTTTCAGCAGCCCCAGCTACACCATCTTTGTGGGCCTCTCTCTCACCGACGTCTATGCTGAGATCAACCGCATGGCATGGTGGTACGTGAGCGCCGGTGCGCTGGGGCTGGCTCTGGCGGGCCTCGGTGCACTGTGGACCTCCAGGCAGGCCATGCGCCCGCTGGAGCGCGTGGTGGGGACCGCACAGCGTCTCACGGCCAGCGATCTCGCCGAACGCATCCCGCTGCAAAAGGATGACAACCGCGAATTCGCCCAGCTCATTGACGTGCTCAATGGCATGATGCAGCGCCTGGAGGCCAGCTTTCAGCAGGCCGTGCGCTTCACGGCAGACGCCTCCCACGAGCTCAAGACGCCGCTGGCCATCATGCTGGCGGATCTGGACGATGCCGTGCGCCATTCCACCCCTGGCAGCACTGAGCACGAGCGCTTTACCTCGCTCTTTCAGGAGGCCACACGCCTCAAGCAGATCACCCAGAGCCTGCTGCTTCTCTCTCAGGCAGACGCGGGCCGTCTGCCCACCCATCCAGAAACCTACGACCTCAGCACAGATCTTGAGCGCCTCATCGAGGACGGAGAAATTTTGTGCGAGCAGGCCGGGCTCAAGCTGGAGCACCACATCCAGCCCGGCATCTCGGTGCATGCAGATCGTGCGCTGCTGCAGCAGGTATTTCAAAATCTGCTCAGCAATGCAGTTAAGTACAACCGCCCCGGCGGCAGTGTCTCACTCAGCCTTTCACGCCAGGATGGGATGATGGTTTTCACCGCTCTCAACACCGGCCCCGGTATCCCTGCGGAAAATCAGCAGCGTCTTTTTGAGCGCTTCTTCCGTGGAGACAAAGCCCACACACGCCAAAAAGACGGCTTCGGTCTCGGCCTCAACATCGCCACCGAACTCGCCCGTGCCAACGGTGCCGACCTTCGTCTGGTGAGCTCGAAGGAGGACGAAACGATCTTCGAGGTTCGAATGCCTGCGCAGGCCGAGATGGTGGCGGCGTGATGCTAAATTGTCAGAGCCAAGTCTGCCCCGGTTATTTTTTGCCCATAATACCTGTGGCAGTCTTATTTTTAAATGCTGGTGCGGCAAGGATTTCCCACGTAGCCTCCGGGTTCTCGCGCCTTTGCATGACGCCAGGTTCAGCGGGCACGAGCCCTCGTTTTTTATTCGGCAGGCCCTGTGCTTCTTTCCAGGCATCCATCATGAAGTCGGCCATTCCCGCATACCATTCTAGATCAGGGTTAGGGTACATTTCCCCGTCTGCTAACTTCGCTTTATGATCAAGAGCTGATGTGATCGTAATCTGCATAAGCTTGCTGCCAGTCAGTCCAAAGACCATAAACCCTCTGATGCACAGGAGGTCGAATCCCCGAGGATTTTGAAAAAACAGCCCCGGCGTCCTGGCAATCACTGAAGTCCGGGAGATTCTATGCCAAAGCGCATCATGGGCAGTCTGAGAATCAGCATACTCGTGAAACTCAAAAAGGACGAGGGCTCTGACCTTCGAATCTTTTGGAAAGTCAATTTGGAAACCAGTGCGCATCGAGGAGGAATCCGTTCGAATAGCCTTAGAATCGTCAGCCGGTGCATTTGTTGCAGGCTTTACACTTGGATTAAAAAAGATGTTATAATCGCTTTGTGTGGGATGGAGGTTTGTTAACCGATCCGCCAGGACGGTTTGGAGATTTGCATAAGCATTGAAGCGAGCATCCTCTCCATGGATCAGTCGGGTGGAAAACAAGGCACCTACAATTACCAAAGTTAATTTGGCCGCCATGATCATGACTAGATTTTGTTTAAAAGGTGCCTGGATGCGAATGCTGCGTTCTTCGCCGCAATGAGGGTGGAAGGCTCTTTTCTTTACCGAAACAGCTTCGGCGTGAAGTCGGTGAGATACTGACGCCACACGGGCCAGGAATGATCTCCTGCGGTCTCGTGCCATTCGTGGTTGATGCCGCTGGACTTGAGCTTGTCGATGAGCTGATGATTGCGCTCCAGCAGGAAGTCTTTTTCTCCGCAGGCGATCCACAGCAGCTTCAGTTTTGCATTCGTGCCCGAGGCGTCATTGAGAGCGGGCTTGATTTCGTTTTCATCCACTGCGCCGCTGAAGGAGCCGATCCAGGCAAAGCGGTCGAGATTTGTCATGCCGATGCTCAGGGCCTGCCAGCCGCCCATGCTGAGGCCGGCGAGGGCGCGTTGCGTACGGTCTTTGGACACACGGTAGTGGCTTTCCACCAGAGGGATGGCATCGGTGAAGAGTTCGTCCTTGAAGGCGGCCAGAGAGAGTGCGCGGCGGTCGGCCATGTCCCGTGGCACCTGGCCGAGCGGGTGACCGTCGATCATGAGGATGATCATGGGCTGCGCTTTGCCTGCAGCGATGAGGTTGTCGAGAATCCAGTGTGCCTTGCCATGCTGCACCCAGGTCTCGTGGCGGTCGCCGGAGCCGTGCTGCAGCACAAAGAGCGGGTACTCTTTCGGTGCACCGGACTCATAGCCGGGCGGGGTGTACACCCAGGCACCGCGTTGTTTTTTGAGTGCCTTGGAGAGGTAGATGTGCTGATGCACGGTGCCGTGGGGCACCTCCTGAAAATCCCACGGCGCAGGCGGGCTGGCGGGAATGTGCAGGATGCTGGAGGTGGGGCTGCGCTGGGGCTTCTGTGCCGTGTTGGCGGGGTCGATCATGCTGAGCTCATCCATCACCAGGCTGTACTCCCAGACGCCTGCGGGCACGCTGGGCACCGCCAGAGTCCAGACGCCATCTTCGCCCTTGGTCATGGCCACGGTCTTGCGGTCCCACTGGCCTCTCACGGCCACGTTTTGAGCCTTGGGCGCACGCAGGCGGAAGGTCACGCTGCTGCCATCCTCCGCGATTTCGGGGGAGATGACGGGGCCGCTTTTCTGTGCCAGAGCGGCACAGTGGCAGGTGAAAAGAAACGCGAGGCTAAGGAGGTGCTTCATAGGAGACTCGATGCTGACATAACGGACAGTTAAAGGGAAGACTGGAATATGGATACCACAGTGAGAGGGGGGATATTGTTGAATAGGGGCGGCTGGTGGGCGTCCAACTCAAATAACAACCCACTGTGGTTATGAAAACAAAACTCCTCCTCCTCGTGGCGGCTGTGGTTGCCGCCACCTCTCTGAGCTCATGCTATGTGCCGGGCTACTACGGCTACAGCAACAACTACTACCGACCGTGGGGCTACTACGGCGGGTACGGCATCTACAACAACTACTACGGCCGCCCTGGCTACGCTTACGGCGGCTATCGCGGGCCTTACTTTGGCCGCCCTGCCTACGGCGGTTATCGGCCAGGCTTTGGTGGCTACCATGGTGGCTTTGCCCACACGGGTGGTTTCCACGGCGGCTATCATGGCGGTGGTTTCCACGGCTGGCACCACTGATGCAAATGGCTGCAAGCAGATCATCCCCGGCACTAGGGGCATGATCTGTCCGATCTCACATGCCGCATGCACTCATGCGGCATGTGCTTTTTTCGCAGGTGCGTTTGAGCCAGTTCAGGTGCCGCAGAAGGTCTGATACTCGCCGGGACCAACGCCTGAGGGAGTGGTGTACTCGGCGGGCAGCGTGCGGCTGTGATCAAACGGCCGCGCCAGCACCTCAAGCAAGTGGTGCATGGGAGTCAGATCATCGCGCTCTGAGGCCGCTGCCAGCGCCTCCTCTACCTTGTGATTGCGCGGGATGACAACCGGATTGTGCGCTTGCATGCACTGCTGCACCTCGTCTGCAGACTGGGGCTGTCGGCCCAATCTCTCCTGCCACTGTTTGTGCCAGGCGGTGAAGGCGGCGTCCTCCAGCGGCAGGTTTTTCTCGGTGCTGCTCAGGCTCCGGAAGGCATTGGTAAAATCCGCCTTCTGCTCGCGCATCCAGGTCAGCAGACCCTCGATCAGCGCACGATCCTCCACCTCCTCGGTGAAGAGACCCAGCTTGGCGCGCATGCCAGCCAACCATCGCTGCTCAAAGAGCGTGCGGAAGCTTGAGATCTCCGCGTTGGCCACTTCTATGGCCTGCTTTTCATCGGCATGCAGCAGCGGCAGCAGAGCCTCGGCAAGGCGGGCCAGATTCCACTGCGCCATCTGCGGCTGGTTGCCGTAGGCATAGCGTCCGTGGCGGTCGATGCTGCTAAACACCGTGGCGGGGTCGAAGGCATCCATGAAGGCACAAGGGCCATAGTCGATCGTCTCGCCGCTCAGTGCCACGTTGTCTGTGTTCATCACACCGTGGATGAAGCCCACGCACTGCCATTGCGCGATGAGTGCGGCCTGGCGCTCGATCACCGCACGCAGCAGGGTCAGGCCGGGTTCATTTGTCTCTGCACGGTCCGGGTAGTGCCGCTTCAGAGTGTACTCTGCCAGCGCCTTCAGAGCTTCGTGGTTCTGATGCGCCGCCGCCCACTCAAAGGTACCCACACGGATGTGACTGGCGGCGATGCGTGTGAGCACCGCTCCCGGCTGCACCTCCTGACGCCAGACTTTCTCTCCCGTAGCCGCCACCGCGAGACTGCGCGTAGTGGGAATGCCCAGCGCGTGCATGGCTTCGCTGATGATGTATTCGCGAAGCATCGGTCCCAGCGCTGCACGGCCGTCTCCACGGCGTGAGAAGGGCGTGGGTCCTGAGCCTTTGAGCTGCACGTCAAAACGCTCGCCTGCAGGCGTCACCTGCTCTCCCAGCAGGATGGCGCGGCCATCGCCCAGCCCGGTAAAGTTTCCATATTGGTGTCCCGCATAGGCCTGCGCCAGCGGCTTGGCACCCTCCGGCAGCTCATTGCCTGCAAAGATCGCCGCACGCTCTGCCAGCACTGAGCCGTTGAGTCCGAGCGTTTGCGCCAGCGCGTGATTAAACACGACCATGCGCGGCTCCTTCACCGGTGTGGGGTCCAGGTGCTCGTAGAACAGCGCGGGGAGCTCGGCGTACGTGTGCTCCAGATTCCAGCCACTCAGGCCGGGCGCGGAGACAGAGGATGAAATCACAGACTCAGACATGCAGGGTATACGCCCCTCATCCGCCACGCGGGGCGGCAAGTCCAATGCTCACGCGAAGAGAGAGAAGCACCATCGTCACATCCCGCATGCAAACTCATGGTTTCTGCTCCAAAGGATGCGTCTGATTGCGACATGACACCTGCTCCCCATAAACCTCACCTTGCCAGCCCGAATGGCGGCCTGCCCTCATCCGTGCTGTGGGCGCAACTCATGCTCAAAGACCGCCTGCAGCCCGGAGACGTGGTGGTGGATGCCACGATGGGCAATGGCCATGACACTCTTTTCCTCACGCAATGCGTGAGCCCCGGCGGCCATGTGTATGCGTTTGATGTGCAGGCCGCCGCGCTGGTGGAAACCGCCAAACGCGTGCCTGCGGAGATGACGACCCTCATCCACTCCGGGCATGAAACCATGCGCGAGCACGTGCCGGCTGAGCTTCATGGAAAGATCAGCGCCATCATGTTCAATCTCGGCTACCTGCCCGGTACGGACAAAACGCTCATCACCCGCACTGAGACCACCATGACCGCCGTGCAGGTGGCGCTGGAGCTGCTGCGGCCGGGAGGGCTGCTCACCATCGCCGTGTATCCCGGGCATGAAGGCGGAGCCGAGGAGGGGCGCAGCATCGCCGCGTGGGCTGCGGGGTTGGAATCCCGCCGCTACGAGGTGCAGCATCTGCGCCCGATCAACCGTGCTGCTTCCCCGCCGGAGCTGTGGGTGGTGTGGAAGCGCGGATAATGCGTCATAAACACAGCCGGGCTTGCGCAGGCGCTGGGTACGAGCCCCATTACGATACGTTCTCCAACCATCCGCTCTCCATGCCCACACGCCGCCACTTTCTTCACACCGCACTTGGGTTTGCCACATTGCCCCATCTCGCACAGGCGGCACCGAGTGGCATCGGTCTCGGATTCAGCCTGTATGGCATGAAGACGTTGACGCTGGCAGACGCGCTTAAAACGTGTGCCGAGATCGGCTACTCGAATGTGGAGCTGGCTCTGAACGCAGGCTTTCCTAGCGAGCCCAAGGTCTTCACTGCCGAGGCGCGCAAGCTGGCTGTGGAGCAGCTCGCGGCACTGAAGCTGGACCTGCCCTGCCTGATGGTGAACATCAGCCTGACTGCCGACGACAAGGCCCATGCGCTGGCATTGCAGACCATCCGCGATGCCGCGCAGGTGGCGCGTGACATGAACGCTTTGCAGCCGCCCATCATCGAAACCGTCTGCGGCGGCAAACCGGCCACCTGGGAGCAGCAGAAGGCCGGCATGGTGGAGAAACTGCATGCCTGGGCTGAAGTGGCCGAGAAAGAGAAGACCACCATCGCCATCAAGGCCCACGTGGGCAGCGCGGTGAACTCGCCCGAGCGGCTGCTCTGGCTGCTGGATCAGGTGAAGTCTCCCGCCATCCAGGTGACCTATGACTACAGCCATTTTGAGCTGCAAGGCATCGACATGGAGGAGAGCATGAAGCTCCTGCTGCCGCGCACCAAGTTCATCCACGTCAAAGACGCGAGCGGAGATGCCGCCAAGTTCCAGTTCCTGCTGCCCGGCGAAGGCCGCACCGATTACGTGAAGTACTTCACGGTGCTCAAGCAGCACGGCTACCACGGACCCGTGGTGGTGGAGGTCAGCGGCCAGATCTTCAGCAAGCCCGGCTACGACCCCGTGGCTGCAGCGAAGAAATGCCACGCCGCGCTGGCTGGTGCGCTGGCGAAAGCTGGTTGATCTCGTTTTCCTCTTTCTGATCTGTTCCACCAACTCCCCTCCCCCATGACACGAAGCTCCTTTCTTAAATCCACCGTAGCCGCCACCGGTCTGGTCGGCGCTGTTCAAAGCCTGTCTGCCGCTGATGCACCTGCTGGCGCTCGAGAGTACTTTGAAATTCGCAAATACACACTCAAGAGTCCGGAAAAGCAGGCCGTGCTGGAAGCTTACCTGAAGGACGCCGCCATCCCCGCGCTCAACCGCCTGGGTGTGAAGAATGTGGGCGTGTTTCTGCCAGAAAAGCAGGAAGGTGCCTCTGTGCTATATGTGGTGCTGCGCTACAGCACGCTGGACCAGCTGGCCAAAACGGTGGAACTGCTCTCAGACACCGCGCTGCAGCAGCAGGGCGCAGCGCATCTCGATGCACCTGCCACGGATGTCGTCTTTGACTGCGTGGAAAGCTGGCTGACGCAGGGCATCTCCGGCATGCCAGCCATGGAAGTCCCCGCCAAGGGCGACCAGGTGTACCAGCTCCGCATCTACGAAAGCCCCACGGAGAAGACCGCGAAGAAAAAGATCGAGATGTTCAACATCGGCGAGCTGGAGATCTTCAAGCGCAGTGGTCTGAACGCCGTCTTCTTTGGAGAGACAATCGTCGGGCCGCTCATGCCCAATCTGACCTACATGCTGAGCTTCAGCGATGCTGCGGCCAAGGACAAAGCCTGGGGCACCTTCCGTATGGACCCTGACTGGACCAAGCTCAAGACCACACCCGGATTCACGGACAAGGAGATCGTCTCCCGCATCACCAACATCGTGCTGGTGCCTGCACCGTATTCACAGATCTAGCGATAATGTTGGAGCCGGGATGTTTCCCGGCTCCGCAGTCTCAGGTGGCAGGCTTCGGCTTTATTTCTTTGCTTTGGCCAGCACGCTGGAGAGCGTCTTGGCAAACGCTTCTGGTGAATTGGAGCCAATCTGTTTGTCGATCTCCTTGCCTTCAGGCGTGAGAAACTCGATGTGCGGAATGCTGGTGACGCCGTACTTGGTGGCGACTTTCTCATTACGCTCGTCATCGATGTCGATGTAGGCCCAGACGAATTTGTCGTGATAGGCCTTCACCGCCTCACTGGGATAGACCTCCCTTTTCATGGACTGGCAGGGGCCGCACCAGGCTGCGGAGAAGACCATGATGACGGGCTTGCCGGACTTTTTGGCGGCGCTCATGGCGTAGTCGCTGCTGTCTTTGAATTCGGGGCTGCCTTTGGGGAAATCACTGGCGAGTGCGAGGCCAGTGGCTGCCGCGAGGACGAGAAGAATGGCTTTTTTCATGGCTGGGGTTGGGTGGTGTATGAAAGTGTAACGACTCATACGAGGCAGGGGCGGCGGTTTTATTTCAGGTTTTTCTCTCCCGCTCTCATCGCATGATGAGGATTGACATGCCTGCCGCCTGTCCTAGCCATGCGCATGAAGATTATCCGGTTTCCACTCATGGTGGCGTGTGCTTCCGCTCTTATCATGTCGTCGCTGCCGGCGGCGGCGAACGAAGGATTCTTCTCCAAGGATGGCCAGACCGTGACGCTTGGCTTGGGAGAGCGGGGTATCTCGGGTCTGCTGCAGGTGGAAATAGCCACTGGAAAAGTCACCCAAGCCCCGCTGCCGGCAGAGCTCAAGGATGAAAGCATCGACAGCGTGGCCTGTGGCAGCGAGGGCGAGGCACTCTTTCTGGCCAAGAACGGTGTGTGGGTGTGGACGCCCGGAGCCGCCATACCAGTGAAGCACGTCTGCCCCACCGCGCCTGCCATGAATGCCATGGAGCTTTTTGTTTCCACGGTGCCTGGCACCCCCTTCACCGACTGCCTTTTTGTCAGCGGCAATGAGACTGCAGACGCGGGCAGCCTGGGCTCCTTCTACGGACGTCGCCCGGGTGCTAAAAACGCCTTTCAATCTGTCTTCTGCCGCAGGGTCAGCGATGTCACAGGAGGCATCTTTTCCACGGACGGGCGTCTTTTCTTCATCAGCCGTGGCGATGTGTGGGAGGGCGGGTTCCAGCCGAATGAAGACAACGGCATGGATCGCCTAGGAACGCTGGTGGGCGCACGCATCGCTCCATTGGCTGCGCTCTATACCGATGAAGCTAGCGGAGGCAGTCTGTGGGCGGAGCACGTGGCTCCTGCGGGGGGCTGGCTCTATGTGCAGATGCGCGGACGCCACATGGCCACCGTGCTGCGGCTGCCTCTGCCCGCCAAGCCGCTCTACACGCCTGCCTCGCAGGATACTCCAGGCACAAAAGACCAGCTCTCCGTCATGTCCCACGCCTTGGCCCGGACGGAAGTCATTGCTGAGGACATGGAGTTTGCCAGCGGCTTCTGCGCCACCGAAGTGGATGGCAAGCCGCGCATTTTTTACGTGAGCGACATGGAGGGTGAAAAAGGCCTGGCCATGATGCTGTGGGAAGGTGCAGGCAAGCCGCGTGTCATTGGCCACCTGCCCAGGGAGTAAACCACGCCGCCTATCAGATTCATGTCCCCTGGCGAGCCCCTCCGGCTGACTCTCTTTGCCGTGCCGAAACCTTTTGAGGGACACATCGGCTGCATCCAGCGCAATGCCGTGCGCAGCTGGCGGCAGCTGGGCGAGCAGGTGCAGATCCTGCTGTTTGGCGATGAGCATGGCACGCGGGAGATGGCGCAGGAGGTCGGGGCGGTGCATCTGCCGCATATCCGATACAATCAGCATGGCACTCCGCTGCTGGACGGCGTATTTGCCGAAGCCCACCAGCACGGCACAGCTCCATTTCTCGTCTATGTGAATGCAGATATCATCCTGCTGGATGACCTCTGGACTACGCTGGAGATCGTGCGGCAGTCCGCGCATCAGCGGTTTCTCATCTTCGGAAAACGCACGGATCTGGATGTGACCGAGACGATTCCCATGGAGAGCGCAGGCTGGCAGCAGCAGCTGAGGCTGGACGCCGCCCAGCGTGGTGTTCTGGCCTACCGGGGGTGCAAAGACTACTTTCTTTTTTCGAGGTTGGTCTATGAAACGATTCCCGCCTTTGCCGTGGGGCGCGGCAATTGGGACAACTGGATGCTGCACGATGCCAAACTGCGGAAGATTCCTGTCATCGACGTTACGGGAACGCTCACTGCCATCCATCAAAACCATGGCTACAGCCACACCAAGGGCTCGCGCAAAATGGCGTATGTGACCGGAGCTGAGGCTCGGGAAAACGAGAGACTGGCAGGGGGGCAGAATATTGTCTCCGGCAGCACGCCTACCCACACCATCCGAGGCAGGCAGATCAGGCGCCTATCCTGGATGGCGAGCCGCTGGCTCTACTGGCGCGAGATACCACAGCTGTTCAAGCTGCTGAAAAGTTTTTGTTAAACTCTGCAGCCGCCTGTAGGGGGCACTGCGTCGGGAAGAAGGCTGCAGGCGCAGTTTTGTCCAGCTTTCCGCAGCATCAGTGCATGCCTCGGTGGCTTCCGCCATGATGACTGCCGCTGCTGTGGCCAGATGATGAGCCGCCGGACGCAGCCCCCCCTGAATGATGCCTGCCATGCGAGCTCCCGCCAAAACCCCCTGCCCCTGCGCCGCCACCGGAGTGGTGATGCGTGCTGCCGCCAAAGCTGCCACCCGCTGAAGATCCGCCGGAATGATGATGTGAGCTGCCGCCGAAGGAAGAAAAACCGCTGCCCAAATGGCTGCCAGAATGGTGCTGGTAGTGGCCGGCTGAGGGAGCCGGCACGTGCCTGCCGCTGGCATGATGCGAGGGCGCGCCATGCCATGAGACGACCGAAGAAGGGCCGGAGTAGCTAGTGTAGGGACGTGTGGGGTAGCGGCTGTATGAGCCCACCGGGCGCGAGTAATAACTGCTGCCGTAGTAGCCGGGCCTCCCGTAAGAGGAGCCGTAGCCATAACTGGAGACATAAGGGCCGTCCACACAGGAGGGCAGAGAGACGGCAGTGATTGAGGCAAAAAGAAAAAGCAGGCGGATTTTCATAGTCTCCCTATCCGACGAATAGGCCCACAGCTTATTCAGCCTATTATTGCAGCAGGTGCATGGCCCCGTTTTTCTACTTCGAGAATTCGCCTGCCAGCGCGGTGGCTTCCGCCAGAAAGGCCTCCGCCAGCGGCGAAAGACGGCCCGTCCATAGCGCGCCAAAGCACAGGGGTGGAAAGTCATCTAGCACCAGAAGCTGCAGCTCTGCAGGCAGTTCAAAGCGCGGATGCTGCAGCACGAGGCCCGCCCCAAAGCCCTCTGTGACGTAGCGCAGCACCAGATCCAGGCTGCCCACCTCCAGGCTTGGCAGCCACTCAAGACCGCGCTGGCGCAGTGCTGTTTGAAAAGTGCGCGACACCACATCCCGCGCACCCATGGCCACCAGCGGCAGGTCGATGCGGTCCTTTTCAAAGATTTGAGCGGCACGAGTGATCCCGCTCTGCTTTGGCACCAGCAGGGCCATGGGCAGGCGAAGCAACTCGCGGGATTCGATGTTGGCTGTGGTCTTTTCCGTCAGGGTGCCAAAGCCAATGTCGACCTCCTGTGCTGCCAGCAGGGTCTCGATCTCCTGCTGCCGACCGTGTGTGAGTGTGAAGTGAAAACCCTTCACCCGCCGACGCATGCGGCCAAAGATCTCCGGCAGGTAGTCGCGCTGCACCACCTCCGCTGCAGCGATGCGCAGACGGTTTTCTCCGCCGCCGCGCAGGCGGTCCGCCATCTCACCCAGGCCGCCGAAAAATGGGGAGATGAAGTCATAAAGCGTCTGTCCCTCGCGCGTGAGCTGGAACGGCCGCCGCTGATAGAGCGTGACGCCCAGCGCATCCTCCAGCTGCAGAATCTGCGCGCTGATGGCAGGCTGCTGGATGCCGTAAGGCATGGCCCGTGCCGCCGCGCTCACACCGCCGTGACGTGCCACATAGTAGAAAAGCTCAAGGTGATGAACGTTCATGCCGGCAGGAGGCTATACGGTTTATCAATGATGCCACCTGGAAATATCAATTTCCCTTGCGGGTCGTTGCTGGGAGACTTCGCGGCGTTATGGAAGAAATCGTTTTCATCCTGTTGATCGTCAGCGGTGCGGTGCTTGTCATGCCCATCATCGCGCTTGTCACCGCCAACCTGGCCAAGCGACGCATCGCGGCACTGGACACGGAAATCCAGGCCATGCGGGAGCGCGAAGACAGGCTGATCCGACGCATTGAGGCGCTGGAAAATACCAGCCCGTCTCAGACGACCACAGCCGCCGTTCCGCCAGCCTCAGCCCCGGCCACCGTCGCAGCACCTCCGCCTCTTGAGCCCGTCTTCGCTGCACCCAGCTCGGTAGCATCGCCTGCTCCAGCCGTCCGTCCTCCGGACCCGCAACCACCCGCAACGGTTCCCGCCGTCAGTCCTCCGTACTCGCGGCCACCCGCCCCTCCCAGACCCCGCTCCGCGCCTGCGCCCGGCATATCGCTTGAACAATTCATGGGGGCCAAGCTCTTCGCCTGGGTGGGTGGGCTGGCCTTGTTTTTGGGCATCGTCTTCTTTGTGAAACTCAGCATCGAGCGCGGCTGGATCTCTGCGGAGCTGCGCACGGCCATCGGTTTTGTCATGGGTGCGGCGCTTGTGAGCGCCGGAGTGGTGATTCAGCGCCGCAGGGCTTATGCCACGCTGGCTCACACGCTCTGTGCCACAGGCATCGTGGTGCTCTACGGGGTCAGCTTTGCCGCACATGCGCTCTACCATATCCCTCCCTTTCACCATTCGCTCGTGACGTTTGGCATGATGGCCCTCATCACCACCGCCGCATTTCTGCTGGCCGTGCGCATGGAGGCTCAGGTCGTCGCAGTGCTCGGCATGCTCGGCGGTTTCCTCACCCCCATCCTCTGCTCCACCGGCCATGACAACCCGGGCGGGCTGTTTGGCTACATCGCGCTGCTGGACATCGGCGTGCTGGCCGTGGCCAGAAGCAAACGCTGGCTGCACCTCACGGCGCTCGCAGCTGCGGGCACCATCTTCATGCAGGCGGGATGGATGGTGAAATTTTTCCACTCCTCACACTATGCCATGGGTGCGGCCACATGGGTTCCCGTATCCGTGTTTCTCGGCTTTGCGGTGCTGTTTGCGCTCGCGGCGTGGTGGTCGCGCCGGAGTGAGGATGAGGACGCCTTTCCCGCAGCTGCCGCTCTGGCCCTTTGCGGCAGCGCCTTGTTTACCGCCTTTGTGTTTCTTTGCTTCGGCGCCATCACGGAACGGCCCACGCTGCTGTACAGCTTTGTTCTCGGCATCAATCTCGTGGTCATGTGCCTGGTGTGGCTGCAGCCACGTATGGCCAAGGCTCACGCCGTCGTCGTGACGCTCACTTTTCTGCATCTTTCGGAGTGGACCGTCAGCAACCTCAGCGCCGCGCTGCTCTCCCAGGCGCTGGGCATCTATCTGGTCTTTGGCCTCATTCACTCTGCCTACGCCGTGCTCTGGCACCGTCGGAATGCGCTCGTCGCCCCTTTCATCGGGTGGATGCCGGTGATCACGCTCCTGCTGCTGCTGCTCCCGGTACTTTGTCTCGATTCCGTCAGCCTTCTGCTTTGGCCTGCCATCCTGCTGGTGGATCTGCTCATCATCGGGCTGGCGATTCTCAGCGGGGCTTTGCTTCCCGTCCTGGTTGCGCTGTTCCTCACGCTTCTCACCGCCGCAGTATGGCTGTTTCATCTGCCCTCCCATGCAGCAGGAGGACTGGGCCAGTTCCTGGTGGTGGTGGGCGGTTTCGCTGTGCTGTTTGGTGGCATGGGCAGTTTCCTGGCGCGCAAAGTACCGAAGGCCCTCTACGCCTCTCTGCTGCCAGTCAGCTCCGCCGTGCTGCCTTTTGCCCTGTTGATTATGGCAACGCTGCACCTGGGGGTGGCTGACCCCTCACAGGTGTTTGGCCTCGGGCTGCTGCTGACGTTGTTTCTTCTCGGGCTGGTGCGGATCAGCGGCATCACGGTGCTGGCGCCCACCGCGCTGGGCTGCGTGCTGGCTCTGGAGTGGGCGTGGCACGGGCAGAGCTTCAGCACGGAGCGTGCAGTCACGCCGCTGCTATGGTATGCGGGCTTCTATGTGCTGTTCACGGTGTTCCCTCTGGTGTTTGCCAAGCTCATGGCCGCACGCAGGCTGCCATGGATTGCTTCTGCGGCGTCGGGGCTGGGCACCTTTGGCCTCGTCTATCGTGCGGTCGGCCTGACCTGGCCGAATGAGACGATGGGCCTGCTGCCCTTGGCCTTTGCCATCGCGCCGCTGCTGTGCCTGGTGTTTGTGCTCAAACAACACTCGGCGGAAAATCCCGCGCGTCTCTCGCAGCTCGCGTGGTTCGGTGGTGTGGCGCTTTTTTTCATCACCCTCATTTTCCCGGTGCAGTTTGAAAAGCAGTGGATCACCATCGGCTGGGCGCTGGAGGGCGCAGCGCTGTGCTGGCTCTTTCTGCGGGTGGCCCATCCGGGGCTGCGAGCTACGGGGGCGGTGCTCCTCTCGGCGGCCTTTGTGCGGCTGGCCCTCAATCCTGCCGTGCTGCAATATCAGGTGCGTGGCGGAACGGCTCTGCTCAACTGGGAGCTTTACGCCTACAGTCTCTGCGCGCTCGCACTCTTTGCTGCGGCGCGCTTGCTTGCTCCGCCACATCATTGCTGGGGTAAAATCAATCTCCGCAGCGCCTTCTGTGCATTCGGCGGCATCCTGCTCTTCCTCCTGCTCAATATCGAGATCGCGGATGCTTTCACGCCATCGGGTCAGCAGTCGATCACTTTTGATTTTGACGGCAGTTTTGCCCGCGACATGACCTACACTATCGCCTGGGCGCTGTATGCGCTCGCGCTGCTGGTGATCGGCATCTGGCAGAAAAATGCGCCGACGCGCTATGCGGGCATCGGCCTGCTGGCCATCGCCCTGCTGAAGCTGTTTCTGCATGATCTCGCCAGTATCGAAAGCATCTACCGCATCGGCGCTCTCATGGTGGTGGCGGTGATTGCCCTGGCCGCCTCATTCCTGTATCAACGTTTCCTCACCGACGACCGCTCATGAAACCACTGCTCCTTCCGTTCCTCGTGCTCTGCCTGCATGCCCGTGTCGGCGCCGCCGACTTTGCCACCTGGACGCATCGTCAGAAGATCACCATCGCGCAGTCCGGCCTCATCCGGATTGAGCTTGAGCCTGCACTGCTGGATGTCTCGCGCAGCACCGGCGGCTCGGCTTTTCACGATCTGCGCGTCATCAGTCCCGATGGTGTGGAGACGCCTCGCATCATTGAGCTGCCTCGTCTTACGCGCCCGACACTGCACGCCGCCGCCACCTTTAAAACCACGCTCAATCCCACCAGCACCGTGCTGGAGTTTCAGCCGCCTGCCGGTGTCGTCATCTCCGCCGTACAGCTGCAGACAAACGCTGCTTCGTTCATCAAATCCGCCACGCTGGAGACAAGTTATGACGGCAGCCTTTGGCAAACGCATGCCACCAACGAGATGCTCTGCCGGCAGAGTGGCACCGAGCGCCTGCGCCTCTCCTGCCCTCCGGCGGCGTGGACCCATTTCCGCATTACCATCGATGACACCCGCACCATGCCTGTCATCTTTACGGGGGCGCAGCTGCGGGCTGACCTGCCGGAGCTTCAGACGCTTCCTCAACCCGTGACAGTGCGGGCGCGTTCTGAATCCGGCGGAGACACTCACCTGAAGCTGGACCTCGGCACCGCCAACATCTTCCTGAGTCACCTGCGGCTGCACACACCCGAGGCCGTGTTTCAGCGCGAGGCCACGCTTCTCGGCGCACACGCCACCCTCTACCGCCTGCAGCATGAAGGCCGTAGCGTGGAGGAGCTGGACATCCCCGTGGATCAACTGGCCGGCACACGCGAGGTGGAACTTGTCATCCGCAACGGCGACAGCCCGCCGCTTCGTATCGACCGCATCGAGGCCACCCGGCACCCGGTGGCCGTGGTGTTTCAAGCAGATGCCGCCGGCGAGTGGCTGCTCTACATGGGAAATGCTCAGGCTCCCGAACCACGCTATGACATCGCCCGGCTCGATGACAAACTGCGCTACGTCGCCGCCCACTCCGCCACGGCAAGCGCGGTGGAGGCCAACTCCGCCTACAGCAAAAGCGCCACCGCCCCGGATGTGGGCGACTCGGGCCCTCCGATTGACGTCTCTCCCTGGTCTTTCCGGCGGCCTGTCCTGTTTAAGGAGCCCGGGGTCATCATAGTGGAGGTTGACCCCGAAACACTCGCCCGCTCGGCCAATGACCTGCACGACATCCGCGTCGTGCGTGAGGGGCGCCAGCTCCCGTTTCTGGCCATCAAACCCGGCCTCGAGCGCTCGCTCGATGTCCCCATCGCCGAAGTGGCAGTCCCCGGCGCTCCCACGTGGTCCAAATGGGACATACAGCTGCCCTTTGCCAACTTTCCTGCCAGCGAGCTCCTGCTGGAATCTCCCACTCCTCTTTTTGCCCGCACACTCACGGTCACCGAGCAGCATGAGTCAGAGCGCGGCAGCTTTGAGCGCATCCTCAGCAATGCCAACTGGCAGCGCAGGCCCGGCCAGGCCGCAACCAGCTTCCACCTGGCGCTCTACTCTGCGCCGCGGGCAGCCTCCATCCGTGTCGCGACGGACAATGGAGACAATCCCCGGCTGCAGATTACCTCCGCGAAGGTCATCTACCCCGTGGTGAAGCTGCTGTTCCGCGTGCCAGACACAGCCCCTGTGCAGCTCTGCTACGGCAATCGCCAGGCCCCTTATACGCGCTACGACCTCCAGCTGGCGCGGCCCGAATTCGAAACCGCCACAAAAGTAGCCGCAGAGCTCGGCGCTGAAGAGAAGCTCCCGGGTTTCTCTGCCGACTCTGCCCGTTCTGCCAGCCTGGGCAGTCCCTGGCTCTGGGCCGCGCTGGCGTTGGTGGTGGTGGCGCTGCTCTGGGTGGTGGCCAGGATGCTGCCAAAACAAGCAGCATGAAGAGGTAGCGCCCCGACCTTGACGTCATGAATGTGATTTGGCCCTATCTTTCCGCCAAACTCACGCGCTTGATCAGCGTTTATACTTGACCTCTGCACCAGCACCCGCTGCTTTAGGCTCCGCACTTACTCCCTCATGAAAACCGCCCCGCGTTTCCTTACCCTCGCATCCGCCTGCCTGATCGCTGCCTCCAGCGCCAGCGCCCAGCTCGCGGAAGAGTACCGCATGTGGACGAACACCGCCGGCAAGCAGGTGGAGGCCACTCTGGTGTCTGTGGATGCCGCTGCACGCAGCCTGAAAATCAAGATGAAGGATGGGCGCGAGTTTGATGTGCCGATCGCCACTCTCAGCCCGGCGGATTTTGAATATGCCAAGGCTCGCTATGCCGCCATGCAGGCAGCACCGGCCGCCACACCTCCCGCTGCCATGCCCGCAGCGACCACTCCTGCGGCAGCCGCCACTCCGACACCCGCTGCGCCTCCCGCAGCTCCTACGAAGGGCGGAGCCAAGGCGGTGGCCGCCAAAAAGCCTGCGCCGGAACGGCCTAAGCTCACCGTGGTTCCAGTGGCCAAATTCAAAGCTCCTTCGGCCAATGATTACCTCAGTGGCATCGCCAAAGTGCGCCCCCGCCTCATCCACAATGCCGCCAGCTGGGCTGCACTGAAAGGTCAGATCGCGGCGGATCCGGTGCTGGCCAAGATCATGGAGGCCCTCAAGGCCTCCGGTGAAGACCTCCTGAAAGACCCTGAGCTGGCCCGCATCAATGGCGACACAGGCGGTGAAGGCCCCAAGGCGGTGTACCGCATGGGCCTGCTGGGCGCGCTGCACTACGGCGATGGCGACCTCAAATGGCAGGAACGCGGTGTGCGTGAGCTCATCGCCCTCACGGACAAGGTCTCCTTCCGCGACTGGCACCCTGAACTCGTGGACAATGTGACGGACATGGTGGTGGCCACCGCCTTGGGTTATGACTGGTTCCGCACCGGGCTGAATGCCGAGCAAGCCACCGGCGTGCGCACTTATCTGGCGGAAAAAGGAATCGCCGCCCTCATAGCCCATCTTGAGGGCGAAGAAGTCCCCGAAAGCGCCAAAGGCGTGTCCGGAGGCCAGACGGGGACGAAGTCCAAGGCTGCTCCGCCAAAGGGGCAGCCCAAGCCGCAGGCCAAGCCAGATACAGGCAAACTGCCGCCGGACAGCAAGCAGATGGCCGCCGCCTCTGCGCTGCTGCTTTCTGCCATCTGCCTCGTGGATGAAGAGCCTGCCATCGCCAAAAAAGCGGCGGAAGCATCCGCCAAAATCTTTGGCAAAGGCATCGTGCGCTTTGCCCCGGCTGGCGTGTGGCCAGAAGGACTGCAGGCTGGCGAAACGGTGATGGATTACGTGGCCATGCTCTCGCAGTCGCTGAAATCTGCCACCGCCACCGGCAAGGACCTTGGCATCAGCTATCTGGAAGGCATCCCTCAGTTCGCCGTGGCCCGCATGCACATGATGGGGCCCACCGGGCAGATCTTTAATTTCGGAGATACCAAGGGAGCCGTCTCGCTGCGTCCGTGGGTCACCACCTGGTTGTGTGGTGTGGCTGGAAACCCAGGCATTCGCGCCGTGGCAGCCACTGGCAAGCAGCCCGTCAGCGCTTCTTACTTTGGCCAGGTCGGCAACTTCCTTTACTACAACCCGCATGCTGCTGGCGACGGCACGGCCGATAGCATGGACTACTCACAGCCCGGGGGCTTTGTGGCCACCTCGCGTTCCGGCTGGGAAAAGACGGACTATTTCGTCGCGGTGAAAGGCGGAGATAATGAAGACACGACCGCGCAGCTGGACATCGGCAGTTTTGTGCTGGATGCCGGCGGTGAGCGCTGGGGCATCGAGCTGGGCGCCGAGCAGGACAAAGCACCTGGCTTTGAAGTCAAGCCGGGCGCGGACCGCACCAAGCGCTTTGCCCTCTATGTCGAAAACACCCTGGGACAGAACACGCTGGTGATCGACGGCAACCAGCAGGATCAAGATGCCAAGGCATCAGTGCTTCTGGGCTATTCGACTCCGGAGCGCGGCACCGCTGTGGTGGACA
Source organism: Prosthecobacter vanneervenii (assembly GCF_014203095.1). Classification (NCBI taxonomy): domain Bacteria; kingdom Pseudomonadati; phylum Verrucomicrobiota; class Verrucomicrobiia; order Verrucomicrobiales; family Verrucomicrobiaceae; genus Prosthecobacter; species Prosthecobacter vanneervenii. Next base: position 32,095 of record NZ_JACHIG010000004.1, read on the forward strand.
TGACCAAGGCCTACTCAAAGCCTGCCAAGGACGTGCATCGTGGCATCATGGTGGTGCGCGGTGCCAAGCCCTACGTGGTGCTGCAGGATGACCTTGTGATGAAAAACACCGGCAGCATCACCTGGAGCATGCACACCAAGGCCGAGATCAGCGCCAGCGGCACGACCGCCAAGCTGACTCAGGGTGGCAAGACGCTGGTGGCCACGATCGTTTCTCCCGCCAACGCCACCTTCAGCTCCGCAGAACCGCCTGAGGCCGCCACCGAACAGTCTCGTGATCTGGTGCGGGAAAAAGTCCATGTGCTCAAGGCGTCGGTGGATGGTGCCAAAGGCCCACAAAGCCTGTGCATCACCTTTGCGCTGGATGAGGCTGCCACACACACTGCCACCCCCGTTGCCACCTGGGGTGCGCCAAAGAAGTAACACGGACTGAGCTTGCCCGCAGTTGTCAGGTGACTCCTGCGGCGTGCTGTCCTACGCGCGCGGATGCGCTGCCTCATAGACCTCCTTCATCCGCTGGGTGGAGACGTGGGTGTAGATCTGTGTGGTGGAGAGGCTGGCGTGGCCCAGCAGCTCCTGCACGCTGCGCAGGTCGGCGCCGTTGTTGAGCAGATGCGTGGCAAAGCTGTGGCGCAGCTTGTGAGGGGTCAGGTGCACCGGCAGGCCGGAGGCACGCCAGTATTTGGAGATCACGTCATCCACCGCCTGGCCGGAAATGCGGCGGCGCAGCTTGCTGAGAAAGAGCGCGCCGTCGTGCACCCCGGCCTTGAGGCGGTAGCGCTGCACTGCCTCCAGCGCCTTGAGGCCCACCGGACAGATGCGCTCCTTGCTGCCTTTGCCAAAGACGCGCACGGTCTCCGTGTAGGTGTCGATGTCCGCCACGTTCAGCGCCACCAGCTCGCTCAGGCGCATGCCAGTGCTGTAAAAAAGCTCCAGGATGGCTGCGTCCCTTTCCGGGGCCCAAACAGCGTCCCGCTTGGACTTCTCCATTGTCAGCGGCAGCGTAAGCATGGCCTCCACCTGCGCCACGGTCAGCGTCACAGGCAGCTTCTTCTCGCGCTTGGGCAGCTGCACCTCCAGCAGCGGATTGTTCTTCCAGCCGCGGCGGCGGGTCAGCCATTTGAAGAAGCTGCGCAGCGCCGCAAACTGGAGGCGGATAGTGGCGCGCCCGCGCTCCTGCTTCATCAGGTCAAAGAGAAAGGCGCGGAAGTCATCCGCCGTCAGCTCGCTCCAGCCTTTGAAGGGCGTGCGCCACTCGCGGAGCTGACGCAGGGCCAGCTCGTAATTGGCCTGCGTACGCACCGAGGAGCGGCGCTCCACCTCCAGGAACTCCAGAAATTCGGCGGCCAGCTTGTCCTCCATGGCGGTCAGCCTCCGGTGCGTTTGGCGCGGCAGGCGCTGCAGATTTCTTCTCCGGAGTCCAGCACACGGAAGTCCAGCTGAGGATCATCCAGGTCTGTCTTTTTGCACACAGAGCACTGGTGGAAAAAGCTGCTCGCAGGCATCTTGGCGGATTCAAACCGGCTGCGGCGTGAGGCCACCTGCGCCATGCGCGCCCGCTCGCTGACAAATCCGGGGCCGAAGGCCACGAGGTAGTTCAGATGCCAGAGCAGCACTGGCAGCACCAGCAGAGGCTCGCGGATCACCATCAGCGCCGTCATCCCCGCCGTCAGCGCGGCGACCCACTTCATTTTCACGGGCAGGATAAAGTAGATGAAGATTTCCTCGTTTGGAAACAGCGTGGCAAAAGCGAAGAGCAGCGTCTGATAGAGAAACATGCCCGGGGCGGGCCAGCCCAGAAACAGTGCGCCCAGTGTCACGGCCAGCATCCAGCCGAAGATGTAGAGATTGACCCGAAACGCTCCCCAGGCCGCATCCAGGCTGCGGCCGATCCACATCATGAACATCGTGCCGATCAGAGCCCAGATGAGCGAGAAATTGCCAGGAATGAACACATGCGTGATCAGCCGCCAGACTTCGCCGTGCATCACACGATCCGGATCCAGCTTGAGAAACTGCAGGTAGGCCGCTGCTCCCTCCTTGGACATCAGCGTGACGATCATGAGCACCAGCAGCTGAAAGATCGCGATCGTCTGGACGAGGCCGGGGATGGCAAAGCGGCCGAGTTTGGATTCTAATTTGGAAATCAAAGGCATGTGGGAGGTCTGGTAGTCCGGTTTCAGCCCGGAGCCAAGAGAAGAACGAGCGCCACACATAATGCGGCGAGCCAATCTCTCGTGCCGAAGCGGTCGCCATCGCCCGTAAAGCGGAGCAGCTTGAACACGGCCCCCGTGGGGCAGCCGTAGCGGCAGTAGGCCAGTGGCGTGAAGAGAGAAAATACCAGCCCCCCGATGGCGATGCCGATGCTGGCCCACCCCGCCACACGAAAGACGTACGCGTCAAAGGGCTCCAGTGCATTCAGATTCACCGGCAGCGCAAACGCGGCACTGAAGAAGACCAGCGCCAGCAGCACGAAGGGAATTTTGGAAAGCAACGCATCGACCTTCTTTGACGGCGACCACTGCCATCTCAGCTGCCGCACCAGCAGCTGCTGCAGCGCACCGTGCGGGCAGATGTGGTGGCAGTAGAGTTGTTTGCTGGTAAAGACCGGCCCCAGCAGCGCCACGGCTGCGAGCAGCACCAGCCCCTGCGCCGTGCGCCACGGCGTGCCATGGGCCGACCATCCGGCCAGCAATCCCTGAGAAAGCATCTCTCCTGCGATGAATCCTCCATACACCACCAGCAGCGCATGATGCAGGTGGCGGCACCAAGCACTACCCCGCAGCGGCGTGAAGGCCATCACAAACGCCGCCAGCAAGATGGCCACATGTCCCGTATCCTGCCAGCGCCAGCGCGCGGCCATCTGCTGCCACCAGCCGTGCCGTGCCTCGTTTTCCTTCTGCAGGCTCTCCGCACGCACGCGCACCCCTTCCGCGATGCCATAGCTCGTCTGCGTCGCGCCAGACACCCCCTCCACGCCGGCGGCATTGAAGTCGATATGCGCGATCTTCTCCGTCGTCATGCCATCAAAGGTTTTCAAAAAAGCCGGATCGCCCGTCACGTAGCCCACATACTGCTCCGTGTCATAGCTGCGCCGCAGGGCGATCCCGCGCAGCGTGCCGCCGCTCGCGTCCATCAGCATAAAGGTGTCGCTCGGCCCCTTGTAGCCCACCGTGCCGTCGGAGGCCGGCGCGGTGCGCACCGCCAGCGCGATCACCGCGCCCTTATCATCCAGCACCTCCTGAGAGCCTGGATGTGCCTTCGATTCACGCAGCTGCGCCGCTTTTGGCTCCAGTTTCTGCACCTCCTCCAGCGTGATCCCATCAGGAAACCGCAGCGACGTCGTGGCGCTCTTGCCCATCCGCCTCAGCACGCCTTCAGCGATGGCGCTGCTCGTTAGCGTTGCTCCCGTCACGGCCTCCGGCTGCAGGCTGGCCAGCTCTGCCGCCTTCTTCCCGGTGAACTGCTTGAAAAAAGCGCGCTCCCTCACCACCTCCGCCACATGGTCCGTCGTGTCTCCGCTGCTCAGAATGCGCAGTCCCAGCACTTTGCCGCGTGCATCCAGAGCGATCAATGTGTTGGTCGGTCCCGAGTAGCCGATGATGTCATCCCCCTCCGGAGAGGTCTGCATCACGTGTCCGATCGTGATGCCCGACTCATCCTTCACTGCCTGTATGCCGCCTTGAGAGACCAAGGTCGCCGCCGCAGGGAAGAAATCCCGCACCCGCTCCACCGTCAGCTCCACCGCTGCTGGCGGCTGCGCGCGTCGGATGGCCACCACCGCCAGCGCCAGCAGCCCCACGCGCCAGAGGCGCAGGGCGGTGGATTTCCAGCGGAGTGTGGTGGGCATGGCAGCGTGTCAGGAGAAGATACGGATTTACACCGCAGGGATCATAAAGCCGCAGAGATTTTTCTCCTTCTTTCCGCCAGTTCCTCAGTGCACTTCCCCCAGATCCACCACCCATGGCTGCCCGCAGCGCCCTCCCAAAATCAGGTCCGCTGCCAGATTATACCAGCACGGGGCGCCATCGATCACCACCGCGTCAGAGCTTACCACCACCACGTCGCGGGCGGCGATCAGCTCTGCATCCGGGTTGAACACGGTATCCACCGTCCAGGGCCAGCCATGCTGCTCCGCGAGTTCACGCAGGCGCGCGGCCAGACGCCCGCTGTTGGACACTGGCTTGTCCAGCAGCCAGTGCACAGACGCCGCTCCCAGCTCCGCCAGGCGGCTGCCCGCCAGCACCACCGCCGCATCCGTCTCCGCCACCGCATGGTAGGAGCCGTGCACGCTGGACATGTCACGCACACAACCGTCCCGGCAGCGCAGCAGCACGCCCCCGCTCAGGGCTGCCTCCAGGCTCACCAGCAGATTGAATCCGTCCACCATCACCCCTCGCCCGCGAAGCGCCTCCGCCAGCAACTGCCGCTGCGCCCGCCCTTCACGCGCTGCATCCGCGCAGGCGGCACGGCCTGCGGCCAGGCGCTGGCGCTCCCGCAACTCATGGCGGTCTCCCACCAGCTTCACCGCCGAGTTCCGGGCATAGCCTCGGCTCATCAGCCACGAAAGCTCCTCCACTGCCACCCGCAGTACCGGTGCCGCCTCCGCAGCAAACAGCTCCTCATCCGCCGGATGCCTGCCACGATGTCTTTCCACGCCGCTCATGTTGGGTTCAACCCTACCAGAGGAGATCGTTCGAAACCAGTCCTGATTGACGCGTCAGCACCAGATGCGCCGCTCCTTCGTCTCAAGCGGGCTCGGGACGAAGGAGGCATGCAGATCAGTGATCAGCGGCTGCTGCAGATACTGCCAGATGGTATCCATTCCGCCGCCGATGCGTGCATGGCAGAAGCTGGAACGACGCAAAGATTGTTACGGAATCTAGGGCCAATATTCAGCGGGTGCTCACCGTGCGTGCTTTGGTCGAAGGCCGGGTGGCTCGTGATCCATTGCTGCCGACAATCCTGGCGAAGGTGCTGCCTGCAGGAACACCCATGGAAACCCGTGTGGCACCGTTGGTGATGTGCGCTGCCGTGTTTCCAGGGTAAGTGCGGATGCCGGACATCGGCGAGACAGCCCCGACTGGGCGGTAGTAAACCACGGGTTCGACTCTTGTGGGGCTGCTGTTCTCGGCAAAGACCGGCTTTGCGGGGGTGGGTTTCACCGCTGGTGATTTGGCAGGTGCCGGTACAATGGCGCTGGCACTTGCAGCATTGGCAGCAGTCGTGCCGGAGGGAATGATGGCTGGCAGAATGGTTTCCGCCGACGTTTGGGCCTTGGCAGGCGTGGTGAGCACCAGCACCGCCAGAGAAATCAGGAGGATGCATGTGGTTTTCATAGTACAGAGATTAAACGCACGTTTTGACGCCTCGATGCAGAAAATAGGACTGCGTACTTGAACATAGGTTCGTGCGCCTACCCTGCACTATCGGGCCACTTCTCAGGGAGTTCATTCCCCACGGGTCGGCCTGAATACACGAGCTCAAACCACATTAGCGGAAACGAGCGGGTCTCCCACCGGCAGCTCGACCCAAAATTCCGCGCCGCCTTCGTCGCGGTTGGTGCAGCCGGAGCTGCCATTGTGTGCATGCATCAGCGCCTGCACCAGGCTGAGACCCAGTCCCATGCCGGGCGTGCTGGCGCTGGATGCAGAGCCGCGCATATGCCGCCGCCAGATTTTGGTCAGGTCTCCTGGCGTGAGCCCCGGACCTGTGTCCGTGACTGAGATGCGTGCCTGTTCTGCACGCATGTTCAGAGCCAGATTCACCATTCCTCCTCGCGGCGTGTAGGCAAAGGCGTTGTCCAGCAGATTGGCAACTGCCTGGTTGATGCGCTGGCGGTCCAGCAGCACCCAGCAGGTGGTGGGGGCCTCCAGAGTGAAGGTGAGGCCGCGCTCCTCCGCTGCGGCCTTGTAGAGATCGTGCAGATCGGTGAGCAGCTCTTTGAGATCGACGATCTCAAGATGCAGCTTCAGCGCCTTGTGCTCTCCTGCCCGCGTAGTGAGGATGGTCTGCACCAGGTCCGCCGCGCGGTCGATCTCCTCCAGCCCGCGTGCGGCAGCCTCACGTGCGGCGGGGGTCTCGATATGGTCATGAAAAGTTTCCAGATTGCCGCGGATGCGTGCCAGAGGCGTGCGCAGCTCATGCGCCAGATGGTCATTGGCGCTCTGCAGTTCTTCGGTCAGGGCATCGATCCGGTCCAGGCCGGCGTTGTAGGCGGCGGCAAAGGCCTTCAGCTCCGGCACTGCTCCAGGCGCTTCGAGTCTTGTGGTGGTCAGTCCTTGGGCCAGCTTCTGCGTGCTGTGCATCATCTCCTGCACGGGCTTCATCACATGCCGCACAAACCACCACAGGGGCAGCAGCATGAAAACGGTGGAGGCCAGGCCCGCGAGCCAGAGATGCCGGCGGATGTGCTCGACGTAGGCCAGGTCTTCGGCATCGGTGCGGCCAAACCAGAGGGCATTCCCATCTTCCATAACCTGACAGCCGACGAGAAGCTGCTGCTGCCTGCCGGGGTGTGCGATCGTCATGAGCCAGGTCTCCGAAGGCTTCATCTTCTTGGGCGGGCGTTTGGGCCAGTTGTAACCCGCGACGGCCTCCGGCGTCTGCTCGAAAATCGTTTCGCCCTTGGCATTGGTGATACGGACAGCCTGGCTCTCCTCATGTTTTCCGGCCTCAAAAACCTCCCTGAGCTCCTTGAGGCCGTTGCGGTTGTAGAGCACGGCGTACTCACCCAGGTCATCGAGCACCACAGCGCGGGCGATGCTGCTGAGATTTTGCCGCATGGCCCAGCCGGCCACGGTGATGCACAGGGCGGTGCTGCAGGCCATGAGGACTGTCAGCAGCAGGCCGAGCCGCCAGGTGGACGGCATGCGCTCAGGTAGCAGACGTGAAAACATAACCTTTGCCTCGGACGGTTTGCAGGTGGGAGGGCCTGCCCGGAGTGTCAATCTTTCGGCGCAGGCGGCAGATCATCGCATCCACGACATTGGTGCCCGGGTCAAACTGGATGTCCCAGACTTTCTCGAGCAGGAATTTTTTGCTCAGAGTGCGCTGTTCATGGGCCAGCAGCACCTCCAGCAGCGTCCACTCGCGCGGCTGCAGTTCCACGGTTTCCGTACCGTCATGCAGCCGGCGTTTGATCGGGTCCAGAGTCCATCTGCCCAAACGGCGTGTGCCCGCCGCGGGTGGCTGCTGCACTCCGTTTTGACGCCGGATGGCCGCCTCCAGGCAGGCCAGCAGCTCCTCCACCGCAAAGGGCTTGGTCACATACTGGTCGCCTCCGGATTTGTAGCCGCGCACTCGGTCAGTCACATCCCCACGCGCTGTGACGAAAACCACGGGAATGCTGAATCCGCGCGCACGGATCTGCTCCACCACAGCGAAGCCGTCCATGTCCGGCAGGCCCACGTCCAGCACTACGGCATCAAAAGGCTCCTGCGCCAGCAGCGGCAGCGCCGCCGCACCACTCGCGCGGTGGGTGCACGTATAGCCCGCCTCCTGTAGCCAGAGCGCCATCTGGCGTGCGAGCTCGACATCATCTTCAACAAGCAAAATATGCATGGTGGTGCGCAGCATAGGCACAGGCTGTTTCAAAAGGCACCCAAATTAGGAGTTCATTACCAAATGATAACGTGTCTCCTGCATTGAAATCTGTCGAAATGCACTTGAATGAACCGTCATCGTTTTGGGCGCATGTTTCTGGCAGGCCTGCTTATGCAGCCCGTGATGCTTCCTGCAGGAAACGGCCAGTGGACAGTGGTGGCCTGGAACAACCTTGGCATGCACTGCATGGACGATGACTACAGCGTCTTTTCCATTCTGCCTCCATTTAACACGATCAACGCGCAGGTCATGGATGCGGCGGGGCATCTGATCACGGATCCGACAGCCGCAGGCATAAGTGTGACGTACGAGTCCCTGGCAAGCCCGGACGGATCCATCAACACGACTTCCTCCGGCAAGACAAACTTCTACGACTATGCAGCGATGTTGTTTGGTGCTGGTTTGGGCGCAGATCAGGGACTGGCAGGAAAATCAATGCCAGGCCCGGCAAACACACCGCAGGTGATGTCTTGGACGGCAGGCATGAATTGGTTTGAAGCGGCGGGCATTCCGCTGACACCGACGGACGATGCGGGCCGGCACAATCCATATCCGCTGCTACGCATTTCGGTGAGGAACTCTCTTGGCAGCGTGCTGGCCAGCGCAGACATCGTGGCGCCGGTGTCAGATGAAATGGACTGCCGTGCCTGCCACAAGTCCGGCTCCGGACCTGCGGCGATGCCTGCTGCCGGCTGGGTGAACGATGCCAGTGACAAGCGCGACTTCCGCCTGAACATCCTGCGTTTGCACGATGAAAAGAGCGCCGCCGATCCGCTATACGCGCCAGCGCTGGCGGCGATGGGCTATGCACCAGAAGGCCTGTACCATAGCGTCGTGAACAGCCACAAACAGGTGCTGTGCGCCACATGCCATGCCTCCGAGGCGCTCGGTACCGGCGGTTATGCAGGCGTCAAACCACTCACTGCGTCCATGCACGGCAGGCATGCCAGCGTGACAAACCCCACCAATGGCCAGCTCATGGACTCCGCACTCAGCCGGAATGCCTGCTATCTCTGCCATCCGGGCTCTCAAACACGCTGCCTGCGCGGTGCGATGGGAGGCGCGGTGAACGCCACGGACGGATCTCTGGTGATGCAATGCCAGAGCTGCCACGGCAGCATGAGCACCGTCGGCAGCACCGCCCGCACCGGCTGGCTGGACGAGCCAAACTGCCAGGCCTGCCACAGCGGAGATGCGCAGACGAATGAAGGATCGATTCGCTTTACCAGCGTCTTCAGCGCCCCAGGGGTGATGCGTGTGCCATCCAACCAGCGCTTTGCCACAAACGCGGACACACCCATGGCGGGCAAGTCGCTGTTCCGCTTTTCAAAAGGGCATGGCGGCTTGGTTTGCAGCGCCTGCCATGGCAGCACGCATGCGGAATACCCTTCCCTGCATCGGGATGACAATCTCTACTCCTGGAACAAGCAGGGGCACCGCGGCAAGCTGGCGGACTGCACCGTCTGCCATCCCTCCATGCCCTCCAACAGCGTTGGCGGCCCTCATGGCATCCACCCCATCGGGAGCCAGACTTGGGTCAAGGATCATGCGGACATCGCCCGCGCCATCAGTCCCAATTATGCCGCCTGTCGTGAATGCCACGGCACGGACTTGCGCGGCACTCCCCTGTCGCGTGCGCAGGCGGATCGTGCTCTGACAACGAAGTTTGGCCTGCTCACACTCAAACGCGGCATGGAGGTGAGCTGCTACTACTGCCACGACGGCCCTGGCAGCAGCAACGCCAGCACTCACGTCGGTCCCAGCGTGGCCAATGCCCGGCTGGCGGTGCCATTGAACACACCTTCGAGCGTCACGCTCACCGCCAGCGGTACCAGCCCACAGCTGCGCGTCATCCAGCAGCCCTTTCACGGCACCGTCGGCATCTCGGGCACAGTGGCGACCTACTTTCCTGATACCGGGTACCAGGGACCGGACGCCTTCACCTACATTGCCAGTGATTCTGGCAGCTTTGTGGACTCGCAGCCCGCGACGGTATCCATTGTCGTCGGGACCAGAGATTATCAGCGTGATGCTGACGGCGACGGCTTGAGCGACTGGCTGGAATACGCACTCGGGCTCGATCCTGCAATGCGAAGTGAGCGTCTGCCTCAGCACCAGATCGAAAATGTGGGTGGCACAACTTACCTCACTCTACGCGTCTTCCGCAGCCCGATGCGCCCGGCGGAGATGAGCACCGTGGTCAAAGTCTCCGGTGATCTGAAAAACTGGACGCCCGGCACCATCCTAAACGACACCGCCACGGAGCTCAAGGTGCGCGACACCATCAGTACAGGAGCCTCCTCCTCACGTTTTCTGCGGATCGAAGCCACCGGGCCTGGCACACCGTGATTTCGTCTTCGGGTCCTATCGCAAAATAGGCGCACTTCATCCCAAAGGCCGCCGTCTCCGGCATTCATTACCAAACGATAACGTGTCTTTCGGCCCGCGTTCTGGCCCAATACGACCCAGTGCGCCATGACAACCACTATCCTTCATCCAGCCCAGGACGAGTACGACCGCCTCTTTGCACAAGCTCTGCAAGGAGATACCGTGTCGGCTGAGCGGCTTTATGCCCGCTGCGTGCCTTCACTGGCAGGGTGGCTGGCGCAGCGTTTTGGCCAGCACATGGCGCATGAGGCAGCGCATGAGGCCATGGCGGAGGCTTTCCGTCAGGGAGATCAGTTTCAGCCGCGGGGTTCATTTTGCGGCTGGCTGTGGAGCATCGGCTGGCATCGCGCACTCAAAACTCTGCGTACTGAAACCCGGCGTAAGGCCAGGGAAGAGATCTACTCTCTGTGCGAGAGATCAACACACGCCGTTGAGTTGCATGATCGTCATCTCAGGCTGGTCTCCCTTCTCGCCAGGCTGCCATCCTCCCAGCGGGAACTTCTGGTGCTGCACTATGTGCAGGGAAAATCCAGCCGGGACATCGCCGCGCTGCATGGGCGCACACGCAGCGCTGTGGCGGTGAATTTGCATCGTCTCTGCCGCAGGCTGAGGGCGCAGCTCCTCGCACCAACGGCCAACATCCAAGCCTCTGCAGCAGCAACCCACTGAGCCTTTTCACATGAAACGCAAGACCACTACCCTGCCCGCCACAGACGTGGCACCTACGATCTTCCGCAGCAGATTGTGGATGAGCGTGCTTTTTTCGCTTTCTCTGGCAGCAGGCATATCCACAGCTCGCGCCAGCATCGCCTACGGCAGCATCAACAACTTCGACACGGTCAACGACACCGGCGTCGAGTGCCATGGCTTTGAGATCGAGCTGGATGACATCCACAGCACCGACATTACCTACACCTACAATTACAACCACTACGGCGTGCCGGACATCAAGGAGGACAACACTGACCCGGCGCATCCGAAAGTCTTCATTCGCTGGCAGGGAAAAAAAAATCCCAATGGCACCTGGTCGGCCTATACAGCCATACCGGCGGCTCCGATTCCTCCGACGCAGGGGCATCAGTTCACCAATCCCGCTGTTAACTTCGGTGGCGAGCATTTCGGGGTGGGATACATCACCCAGCCTTCAGCGGTGCTTTACAACTGGCTGATCGACAACGGCAGCGGCACCCTGGTGCGCGGCGGTGCGGTGCAGGTCTCCACGCCTACCTTCACCTACAATCCGCCTGCCGCCGCAGCACCTGCGCAGGTTCAGGCGGTCATAGTGCCACCTCCGCCTCCAGCGCCACCGCCCAAGGAATTTGGCAAGGCCGTCTGGATGAAGGAAATCAAAACCACGACACACAATGCCGGCAAAGTGAAGCTTCGTGATTTGGTGTCTGAAGACCCCGCTGACCCCGGCGGCAAAAACTGGAAAAACGGCGAGCCCGACGAAGTGGAGGTCGAGTGGCGCATCCTGCAGAAAAAAACCAGCGCTGCCGATGGCGGCCCGAACAACCAGGTGGCCGCTGCTGCCGAGCCGCTGCCCAATGGCAATGAGGTCGTCACTCGCCGCTACGAATTCTACAAGTATGTGGGTCCGCTGGATGCAGAGACAGGCGAAGCCATGGGGACGGCTGTAGGTGCTGATGGTGTGCACGGAACTGGCAGTGCCACCTACGCGGACCATTTCAATGGAGCCACGGGAGAATGGGTCACCGTGACCACAGACATGACCACCCAGGTGCTGGTGGGAGATTTCACTGGTGCGCAGATGGCCGCTGTGGATGTGAACGAGGCACTCGGACTCATCGACCACGTAGGAGACGGGCAGGTCGGAAAGGCTTTTGCCGCGCGTAGAATGATCGTGGAAGGTGGCGTGCCATTCACCGCTGTGCAGACCGGCACGGTGCCGCCTGGAATGACGTTTGATGAAGTCACCGGCATTCTCAGCGGCACGCCCAGCACCGCCGGGCAGTTTCAGTTCAGTGTCACCGCAAGCGACGGGGTAAACCCAGATGTGCAGAAGAACTACACCATGAACATCGCTGCCGCTGGAGCAGCGCTGCCGGCGCAGTCCTTGCTGGACACCGTGGTGTCTCCCGTGGGCGCGGGAACGACGGCTGGAGATGGCTCCTACAATCCCGGTGACAACGCTGCAGTCTCCATCGCCACTACAGCTCCGGGCTACACCTTTCTAAACTGGACAGACAATGGTCAGGTCGTCAGCACACTTCCGGACTATACCGTGGTGATGGATGTGAACCACACGCTGGTGGCCAATTTTGTGCCTGCGACGGTGCAGTGGACCATCAGCGCCAGCGCCTCCCCTGTTGCGGGTGGCATGGTTAGCGGAGACGGCCTGGTGGACGACGGCACCAGCGTCACGCTCACGGCCATTCCCAATGCCGGCTACGTCTTTACCAGTTGGACCGAGGCCGGGGCACTCGTCAGCGCCTCTGCCACTTATACCTTCACGGCCTCTGCGGACCGTACCTTGGTTGCCAATTTTACCCTGGCTCCCACCTATAGCATCACCACCTCGGCAGCTCCGACGGCAGGAGGCAGCACCAGTGGCGGCGGCACTTATGCCAGTGGTGCCAGCGTTACTGTCACAGCCACTCCGAATGCCGGCTACACATTCGTCAATTGGACTCAAAACGGCACTCAGGTCAGCTCCGCAGCCAGTTACACGTTCAACGCCACCACCAGTCGTGCCCTGGTGGCCAATTTTGTGCTCAATGGCGGAGCTTTGCGCACCATTGCTGCCAGCTCGAGTCCAGTGGCAGGCGGCACCGTTTCCGGGGCGGGCACTTATGCAGACGGGACCAGTGTCACCGTCACAGCCAGTCCGGCGGCCGGGTACAAGTTTTCCAAATGGAAAGAAGGCAGCACCACGGTGAGCACCTCGCCCAGCTACACCTTCACCGTTTCGGCGAATCGCACACTGGTGGCCTCCTTCTCTCAGTCTTACAAAGTTACATGCACTTCCAGCCCGGCCAATGGCGGCAGCACTGAGGCAGACAGCCCCAGCTACAGCCCTGGAGACAACGGTAATGTGAAAGCCACCCCGGCTGCGGGTTACCAGTTTGTCAGCTGGACGGAGAACGGCGCTGTGGTCAGCACCAATTCGACCTACAACTTCACCAACGTCAGAGCTAATCACGCCTACGTGGCCAACTTTATGCCGGTGGGCGGACTGCTCATGGCAGTGAGTGCCTCACCTGCTGCCGGTGGTGTGGTTTCAGGCGGCGGCGCTTGCATGGTGGGAGACAGCGTCACTGTCTCTGCCACGCCAAATGCGGGCTACGTTTTCACTGCCTGGACCGAGGGGGGAGCCGTGGTCAGCAATGCAGCCAGCTATGCTTTTCTGGCTTCGGCAAGCCGCACGCTCGTGGCCACCTTTACGGCGGGCTACGGCATCACCACCAGTGTGCAGCCACCCACGGCAGGCACGACCGGTGGCGGCGGAGTTGTCAGCGTAGGGGCCAGCACCACACTCAGCGCCACGGCCAATCCGGGCTACTCCTTCATCAACTGGACGGACAGTCAGGGAAACGTGGTCAGCACCAATCCAAGCTACTCTTTCACTCCTGCAGCCAGCGGTGCCTACACCGCCAATTTCAGCTCCTTGGTCGCAGGCATTCCGTTCAACTTTGACAATGCCACCCCTGCGCTGAACACAGATGCCCCGGTGCCATTCACGCAGCTCATGGTGGGGTACACCGCCACCTTCAGCTCGGATGCAGACGGTGCCTTTACGACGCGATCCGATGCCGCCTCGGGTCGAACACTCTCCAAGTTTTCAGGGCTCTATCTTGAATCTGTCTCTGATGCGGCACAGCTCGACATCAGGCTGGATCAGTCTGTCACCGGTATCAGTCTGGACTTTGCCACGATCGAGGCGCTCACTGTTCCGGTGGCTTCAACTCTGCAACTCACCGCCATCGACAATTCATCAGGCGCGCCTGTCGTGGTTGGCACTGTCATCGCGCACGGGAGCGCGAGTGCTGGTGATAGCCTGCCCTGCGGCAGCATCAGCTTTAATGCTGCTGGTGCGGTGTTTGACGAGGTCCTCCTTCAGCTCCCGGACCTGCCAGCCGGGGCGCAGCGTTTCATTGTGGACAACATCGAGGTGAGCCCCGGTGGCAGCACGGGAGGAACCATGACGCTGGCGAATCCCAATTGGAACATCACGCTTTCAGATTTCGGCTATTCCGACTTCCTGCTCGATAACACGGCGGGTTTCGTCGGGCGCGAGTATCTCTCTGGCGAATGGGGCAGCGCCGTAGCTTATCAGGTGGGCGGGCAGGCTCATGCGCCCACCTGGCTGGAACCTGCTTTCTTGTATCCCGACTGGCAGACCAACTCTGACTTCCATGTCGTCACCGGCATCCATCTGGTGGGCGGAAACAAGGATGGGCTGCCGGTGGCGGAATCAGTGATCGCCAACAACGACATTGAGATCATCCTGCGCTTTGAAATGGTGGACACCGTTGTGGGCACGCCCATGGGCATCACACCCGCCAGCGCGCCCGGTGCGGGAGCATCGATCAACAGCAACCGCTACGTAATGAACCAGACCTTTGTGGTGCGAAACATCAGCGGTGCTACCATCACCAACTTGCAGCTCTTTCAGCTGTTGCACGGGCTCATTTCCCAGCATGGCCAGTACGACAACCGCAGCTACACCGGCAAGCTCTCCGAGTACCGCTACGACGCCACCATGGCGGGCGTGGATGACAGCGCTGCTGGCAGTCAGAGCTCCACAGTCGGTCTGGAGGACTACATCGGCTTTCAGTCCAAAGTCGCACCGGCAGCTTACGAGATCGGCAGCTATGGCATCGTGGGCATTGATGACCATGTGACTGGCAAGCCCTCTGATGGTGTGCATCTCTCGATTGAAAAAAACTGGCAGAGCGCCCCATACACCAGCCGCCTCGGCCGCGATCTCTTCACACCCACCAGCCCATGGATAGCCGGTGGGCAGCGCTGGGATCTCGGCACGTTGGCTGCAGGTCAGAGTGTCAGTTTTGACATCGTCCTCAGTCTTCTCACCGGCACCAAGGTGAGCATCACCGGCGGAGGCAGCGGCGGTCAGGGTGGCGGGGGCAGCTGCAATGGCGGCTCTACGCATGTGGGTGGAGTGGATTTTGAATTCGACGAAATCACCCAGGAAGGAACCTTCTTCGGTGAGTATTCAGATGCCGACGACTCTGAACTTTCCGAGCGCACCACGGAGGGCGAGTTTGCCCTGCCGTCATTTGAGACACCGCATGCCACGCGCAGGCAGCTCTGGAAGCTCCAATACAACGGAACCCATACAGGGAACATCAAGCTGAAGTTCGCTTATGATCCCAGCCTGCTGCCAGCGGGCTATGATGAAAACCAGCTCGTCATCTACCACTTCCGCAATGGTGTCTGGGAGAAGCTCAGCGGCAAGGTGGACACGACCAACAAGGTCATCGAGGCCGTGAGCCCCTCCCTCTCGCCATTCATGCTCGGAGTGAATGATGTGGTGGTGAAGCCCGACGTGGCGGTCTCTGTTTCCAATCCGGGAACTCTGACAGTCAGCTGGCCGGATTCCTTCACAGGCTGGATCCTGCAAGAAGCTGCAGATCTCAATGCCGCCAGTTGGGCCAACTCCACACGTCCTGTCACTTCGGCAGGCGGTACTTGCAGTGTGGATGTTCCCATCAGTGAAGGCTCGAAATTCTTCCGTCTCATGAGGCCCTGAATCTAATGACTGTTAGCACCGTGATTCTTGCTAAGATGCTCATCGGTGAGATTGAGTTTCAAGTTCACTCGCGGCATGTGTCAAGGTCTGGGCAGGAATTGGTTGAACAGCCTTAAGCCTGTGGGAAGATCGGCGTCTGAGATCACGAGAATCTCTCTCATGAAGCGCATTTACCGCCTGCTTGCCTTGCTGCTGCTGCTTGCCTACGCAGGCTCGGCCACTGCGATCATGCCGGCTGTGTTCGCGGCATTGGCAACCATCGATGGCAGCCATCGAGTCTTGATCTGCCGGACTGAGCAGGGCACCCAGGTGCGGCTCCATCATCATGAAGATGACTACACACCCGAGGTGTGTGACCACAGCGGCATGCTGACCAGACTGGTCGTGAGCTTCTGCCGTCCTGCCACGGAGGGAGACCACAGCCTTTCCACCACTCAAGACTCAGGAACCCTCGCAGGCCCGGACGATGAGGAGGAGCGTCTCATCAAAGACAAGCATTGGGGTGTCCTGCCATGCTTGGAATTCACGCCCCGCTTTGCGCGAACGTCAGCGCTTCATGTGTCCAGTCTTGCTTGGAATGATCAGCATGAAAATACCGCTGATACACTCAGACAGATCGCCACCATCAGGCTGCTGATTTGATCTGAAGCTGGCAAACAGCGTCTGCGGCATCTTCATGCTGGCGGCGGTTGGTTTGCCATTTGCTCCTGCTTCCGATGCTAAACGCACCAGATCATGCGTATGCATTCGGAGTTGCTCTCTCTCTGCTTCCATAGCCGTCCTGCCCGCATCACGCGCACTTCATGAAAATATCTCCTCTTCTTCTGCTCTTTCTCCTGGCCGGTTCTGCCCTGGCCGAAACCTCCCGCTGGTCTGGCACCAGCACCATCGCCTTCAACGGCTCCTCCACACTCCACGACTGGGGTGGCAAGGTGGAGCCCAAACCCTTTACCACCATTGTCACTATGGATGCGGATGGAAATCCCACCAAGGTGGAGGCCACTGTCACCGTGGAGGTGTCCAGGATGGACACTGCCGAGGCCAAGCGGGATGAAAACATGCGCAAGGCCATGCAGGCCACGGCGCATCCTCTCATCACAGCACTCATCGACACTCCCTTCACGGCCATCCGCCAGGGAGATGCCGCTCCTGCCACCCTGCCCTTGAAGCTTACGATGCTGGGCCAGACGCAGACCGTCATCGGCAAAATCAGCCGGTGGCATCACCAGGGTGACAAGGCTTCCTTTGATCTCGATATCGATCTCTCCCTGAAGAAAAGCGGCATCACGGTCCCATCTGTTCTGCTTTTCATCCGAGTGGGCGATGCCATCCGCGTGCATGCCAGCGTCTCCCTCAAACGCCACCATTCTTGATTCATGCCCGCCTACATTCACCACATCGCCACGGAGACGCCGGAGTTCATCTACAGCAATGAATTCACGCGTGATCGCATGAAGGGCTGGATCTCCGAGCCGCGTGCCCAGCGCCTTGTCGAGATGATCTATGACCGCACAGGGATCGAGACGCGCTACAGTGCCAGCGACGACTTCATGAAGGAGGAAGGTGCGCTCTTCCGCACCCAGCCGGACGGCTCGCTCAATTCGCCAGGCACCGGAGAGCGAAATGCTCTCTATGCCAAAGCCTCGCGGGAGCTCGCCGTGAAGCTCGCACGCAAGACGCTGGCGGAGTGTCCGCACTTTGCCAAGGAGGAGATCACCCACATCGTCTTCGCTTCCTGCACCGGCTTTGCCAATCCGGGGCCGGATTACCACATCATGCGCGAGCTGGGACTCAACGAGAGCGTGGAGCGCTACACCGTCGGCTTCATGGGCTGCTATGCCGCCTTTCCCGCGCTGCGCATGGCCGCGCAATTTTGCGAAGCCAATCCGCAGGCTGTGGTGCTGGTCATGTGCCTGGAACTCTGTTCACTCCATCTACAGGTGAGCGAAAAACCGGAAAGCATCGTGGCCAATGCGCTCTTCGCCGATGGCGCGGCCGCTGCCATCGTCAGCGCGCGCGAGCCGCAGAGGGACCGTCCCAGCTTCCGCGTGCATGGCTTCCGCTCGGCGCTCGTGCCCTCCAGCGAGGCGCACATGGCCTGGGATATCGGGAACAACGGCTTCAACATGGTTCTCTCCGCCTATGTGCCCGAGCTCATCGGCAGCAACATCCGCGACATCCTTGGCGGCATCCTCGACAAGCATGGCCTAAGCGCGACAGACATCGACGAATGGGCCGTTCATCCGGGTGGGCGTGCCATTCTGGACCAGATCGAACAGCAGCTTGCGCTGCCTGCCTCCGCGCTGGAGATGTCTCGCAGTGTACTGCGGGACTATGGCAACATGAGCAGTCCCACCGTGATGTTTGTACTCAAAGGCTTCCTCGAAGAAGCGGAAACCAAACGGGCCATGACCTGCGCCATCGCCTTTGGCCCTGGTCTTACAGTGGAGACCGCCGTCCTCGAGCGCTGTGGTGCGGCCATTCCGCCCGTGGAAACGGTGCAACCTGCCATTATGACTCAGGCCGCAGTACCATGAACACCACCGACTACGACGTCATCATCGTCGGCGGCGGGCCTGTGGGTCTTCTGCTCGCCTGCCTGCTCAAACAGCAGGGGCAGCGCATTCGTGTGTTGGAGCGCCGCACTGAGTCCATCGCACACTCCGCAGCCATCGGCATCACGCCGCCCTCCCTGCACATTTTGGAAAAACTGGGGCTCGCCTCCAAATTCATCTCCAGCGGGGTAAAGGTGCGCGACTGCTTTGTGCATGGCCAGCGTGGAAAGCTCGGCTGCGTCTCCTTCCGCGAGATCCCGGACGAGCACCGCTTCATCCTCTCGCTGCCGCAGGTCACCACCATCGCCCTTTTGCAGGATCATCTGGGTCCGGAGCACTTCGAAGCTGGCTGCGAGGTTAGCTACGTGCGGCAGACGGCGGATCACTGCGAGGTGCAGGCCGGCGGGAGCAGACTCACGGCGCGCTTTGTGGTGGCGTGTGATGGCAGCCGCAGCTCCGTGCGCAGCGTCATCGGCATGCGTGCGCCGGGCCGCTCCTACGACTGCCATTTTGTCATGGGCGACTTCGTGGACCGCAGCAGCTTTGGAGACGAGGCACACCTCTTCTTCACTGCAGCGGGTTCGGTGGAGTCCTTTCCCCTGCCCGGTGGGCAGCGCCGGTGGGTGGTGCAGACAGACACACGCATGGACCGCCCGCCTCCCGGATTGGTCAGCATGCTGACCAAACAACGTACCGGCATCGACGTCCCTGCTGCAGACCAAGTCAATGAGAGCGTCTTTACCCCGCGCAAGTTCAACTGCGACCGCTACTACGAAGGGCGCATCCTTTTCTGCGGAGACGCCGCACACGGGATGAGCCCCATAGGTGGCCAGGGCATGAACACAGGCTTTGCCGATGCGGAATTTCTCGCCGAAATCCTGACGCGCAGCGATCCCCTCAAGCTTTTGCCCGCCTACAACCGCTACCGCCGCAAGGCCGCTAAAACGGCCATCTTCCGCGCCGAGTGGGGCATGTGGCTCGGTACCTGGCGCGGGCGTGTACGCTCAGCACTACGGGACTTCATTTTGAAATACCTGCTCTGCCAGGGCCCCGTGGCCAGGCACATGGGCTCGTTCTACGCCATGCTCACCATTCCTTTTAACACCCTCAAACGCGTTCCTGCCGCCAGCCTGCAGCCGCGCACCCTCTGATTTTGCCTCATGTCCGACTCCTCTACTTACATCTCCACCATCGAAGGCGCAGCCTCCCACTACGACGACCTCGACCAGTTTTACCGAGAAATCTGGGGCGAGCACATCCACCACGGCGTCTGGTTCACCGGTAAGGAGACCGACACTGAAGCCGCTGAAAATCTGGTCAAAATCGTCGCCGACCTCGGCCATCACAGCCCTGGTCTGAAGGTCTGCGACATCGGCAGCGGCTACGGCACCACCGCCCGCATCTTGGCGCAGAAGCACGGTGTCGACATCACCGGCATGACCATATCCGCTGTGCAGGTTGCATATGCCGAAAAGCACAATTCAGTGCCCGGACTCACCCATTTCATGCTGCGGGACTGGTATGACAACCAGCTGCCGGACAACCACTTCGACATCGTACAGACCGTTGAAAGTCTGGAGCACATGCCCGACCTGCCCGGCTTCTTCCGTGAATGCTACCGGGTCATGAAGCCAGGCGGCCGCCTGGTGGCCACCGCCTGGATGTCTTGTGAAAATCCCGACACCTTTGCCCGGCGGCATTTCATCGATGCCATCACGCGCGAGGCTCAAATTGCCGGCGTCAGGCCAGAGAGCGAATTCCGCGCTGCCACTGAGGGCGCAGGCTTTGTGAAATATCAGTTCAAAGACTACGCCCCGCAGGTGAAACGTACCTGGCCGCTCTGCGCCCTGCGCACAGTAAAGGGGCTGCTGACGAAATCGCGCTACCGCCGTTTCCTGTTCAGTTCCCGCAATCCGAACCGCATTTTTGCCCTGACACTGTTCCGCATCTGGCTGGCCTACGAGCTGGGCATCCAGCGTTACGGAGTCTTCAGTGCCGAAAAGCGTTGAACCGGCACCAGAATTGATTAAACACCGCCCATGCCTGTAAGCGAAGAACGCCAGCAAGAACTCGCCAAATCCCTCAAGCGCTGCAGCGCGGAGACTTTGGCGGCCGCCATTCGATTCGACGAGACCAAAAACCTCGATGAACTGCCCGCTATCATCCTCGGCGTGCTGGAGCGTGACGCCGCCAACCCGCGCCCGGATGGCATGGCCTCCGTCACGGACGATATGAAGCTGGTCGATGACATCGGCATGGACTCCTTTGGCATGATCGAAGTGGTGATGACGGCCGAGGAAGTGCTCGGCCTCACCATCGCTACCGAGGAGATGGGCAGCATCAGCACTCTGGGCGACCTGAAGAAATTCCTGCGTACCAAACTCGGCGCCAGCCATTCATGAAGCGCGTCGTCGTCACAGGCCTGGGCTTCATCTCCAGCATTGGCAACAACCGTGCCGAAGTCACCCAGAGCCTGCGCGAAGCACGCTCCGGCATTGAGTTTGTGCCTGAGCTGGCCGCAGCCAATGACCGTGTGAAACTGGCGGGCACAGTGAAGGGGTTTGATTTCCCCTCCTCCGACCCACTCGACTGGACCTTCCCATCCCACGTGCAGCTCAACCGCGCCCAGCTGCGCACCATGGTGCCCAACTCGGTCTTTGCCACCGCTGCCATGCAGGAGGCCATCGCCGATTCTGGACTGCTCCCCGAGCAGGTTTCAGATCCGCAGACCGGGCTCTACTGCGCCTCCGCAGGCTCACCCTGGATGACTTATCTGGCCATGGACTCCGTGCTCAAGCGAGGCCCGGCCCGCACCTCGGCACCGGTCGTCATCGCTGGCATGCCGAATTCCCTGCACCTCAATCTCACCGCACGCTTTGCCATCAAAGGAGCCACGCTGGCCTTTAACAGCGCCTGCGCCTCTTCCTCCCACGCCCTCGGCCACGCCTGCGACATGATCCGCCTGGGCCGGCAAAAGCGCATGTTTGTCGTCGGTGCTGAGGATGCGCAGCAGATCCACACGATTCTCCCCTTTGCCTCCCTGCGTGCACTTAGCTCGCAAAGCGATCCTTTTTTGGCTCCTCGTCCGTTTGATGCAGGTCGTGATGGCTTCATCATCACCGGTGGCGGAGTGGTGCTCGTGCTCGAAGAGGCCGAACTGGCTGCCGAGCGTGGCGCCAAAGTGTATGCCGAGGTCAAAGGCTGGGGCCAGAGCTCCGACGGCTATGATGTCGTCGCACCCGATCCCTCCGGCAGCGGACTCGCACGCGCCATGACGAATGCCATGCAGGACGCGGACCTCGCTCCGGAAGCGATCGATTATATCAATGCCCACGCCACGGCCACCCAGGCCGGAGACATCGCCGAACTCAGCGCCCTGAAGACCGTCTTCACTGGAGACAAACGCCCCAAGGTCAGCAGCACCAAGGCACTGACCGGCCACGGCCTCTGCCTCGCAGGTGCGCTGGAGGCGGGCATCAGCTGTCTGGCTTTGAGTGAGGGCTTCATGCCTATCTCCGCCAAGATCCAGAATCTCGATCCCGCCAGCGAAGGCGTGTCCATCCTCACCAGCCCGACCGATCAGGCTCCGCGTGTGGCCATGAGCAACTCCAGCGGCTTTGGCGGCTCGAATGTGGCGCTGATTTTCTCGGCTACTTGATCCAGCGCCATCGGGCAAACTGGAGGTAAAGTACGGGCAACAGCACCAGCGTGAGCACGGTGCCAAACAGCAGTCCAAAGATGTGCACCGCTGTCAGCGGCCGCCACAGCTCACCGCCAGTCACGGCCAGAGGGATTAGTCCGCACACCGTGGCAAACACCGTGGCCAGCACAGCACGCAGGCGCACCAGCGCGGCCTGCATGAGTGCAGGCTCCAGCTCCATGCCAGCGGCGCGTTCTTCCTCAATGAAATCCGAAAGCACGATGATGTGGCTGACGATGACGCCTGCCAGACTCACGATGCCGATCAGCGCCATGAACCCGAAGGACGCATGCGTGGCGGCCATGCCGGCAAACGCGCCGATCAATCCCAGCGGCACGGTCAGCATGACCACCACCGATTTCATGAACGAGCGAAATTGTATCATCATCGCCAGTGCGATCAGCGCCAGAGAGATTTTCAGCACACGTTCCATCTCCCGCTGGCTGGTGGTCAGTTCGCGTTCCTCGCCACCGAAGGCAATGCCGGAGGCGGGGAAGGCAGTGCGCGCCTTGGTCAGAATGCCTGAGGCCAGTGTGCCGAAAGGGGCCATGGCTTTCACCGTCACCGTGCGCTGCTGGTTGATGCGCGTGATGATGCCCGAGTCATCATGCACCTTGTAGGCTCCCGCATCGACCAGCGCCTGACGCACCTGCGCGATCTTGGCCGGGATGTCATCTCCGCTTATTTCGATCTGGATCGGCGTTTCCAGCGCAGGCCCCTGCTCGATCTGTTTCACGAGGCAGAGTGCATCCTTGATCTCGCGGTCAAAGACCTCGCGCAGATGCACGATCAGTGCGGGCACATCCTCCGCATGGCGCGTGTTTACCAGCACCTGGGCCACGTTCGCCGCAGGCTGACGCGGCAGGACATTGTAGTAAAACATCGGCGTGCCGCCGCCGCTGACGAGGATCGCGCTTTGCACCGCCTCCTCCTTTTGCAGCCTGTCGCCGATTTGTGCGGTGACCTTCCGCGTCTGCTCGATGCTGCTTCCCTCCGGCAGGCGGAGGTCGATCAGGAACTGATTGCGCTCCGCCACGGGGAAGAATTGCTTGCCAAAAAACGGGATGAGCGCCGTGCTGGCACCCAGCAGGCCGTAGGCGGCAATGATCGTGAGCAGCGGCCTGCGCAGCGCGAACTGCAGCGCGTTTTTGTAAAACGGAATGAGCCGGTGCAGCGGGTGCGAGCCGTTGACGGCATCGAATCCTTTCTGCCCGCGCAGCAGGTAGTAGCCCAGCAGCGGGATGAAGGTCATGGAAACGATGCGTGAAGAGACCAACGCCAGCGTGATGACCACGGGCAGCGAGATGATGAAGGCACCCATGTCTCCCGGCAGCAGGGCCAGCGGCAGGAAGGCTACGATGTTGATGATCGTGCCAAAAAAGATGGCTCGCCGCAGCTTGAAGGGGCCCAGCCAGGCGGCGATGCCGCGCGGCTGCCCGTCTGCCAGCTCGCGGTTGATCCCGTCCGAGGCCACCACCGGATCATCCACCAGCATGCCCAGGGAGATGATCAGCGCGGCAATGGAGATCTGCTGCAGCGGCACATGCAGCGCCG
Organism: Prosthecobacter vanneervenii; assembly: GCF_014203095.1. Taxonomy (NCBI): domain Bacteria; kingdom Pseudomonadati; phylum Verrucomicrobiota; class Verrucomicrobiia; order Verrucomicrobiales; family Verrucomicrobiaceae; genus Prosthecobacter; species Prosthecobacter vanneervenii. Next base: position 55,630 of record NZ_JACHIG010000004.1, read on the forward strand.
CCATGCCGCCCAGCGTCATTGCAATTGTAAGCGGGATGGCCACGGCCACGACCAAGGCCGTGCGCCAGTCCATCAGCAGCAGCGCCACCAGCACCACCACCACGACGGCCTCGATGAAACAGCGCAGGAATTCCCCAATGCGGTGCGCCGTGGCTGCAGGCTGGTCGGAGACAGTGATCACCTTCACACTCTCGGGCAGTTTGAGCCCGCCGATTTTCGCCAGCACCGCATCTTTGAAATCATGAATGATGTTTCCCGCCTTCATCTCCACCGCCACCAGCACGCTCTCGGCAGGCTGCAGCTGGCCATCTTTTTCACGGTGCAGCGTGCGCACGCTGTAGCCAGCAGCGACCATGTCCTCAAAAGAGGCGATCATCTCCGGCGCATGCCCAAACTGCCGGATGCGCCCGCTGCTCGGCACCGTCCTCAGCGCCCTCTCGATCTCATCCGCACCGCTCACAGCTTTTTCTCCCAGCACCGCAAAAAGCAGAGTGGCGGGCAGCTGGTAGTCCGTCTCCAGGCGCGGCTCCAGGCTGCCTTCCGGTAGCTTCACCGTCTTCAAAATCTCGCGTGTCTTCCGCCACTGTTCATCAATCGCTTTCTTGCGGTCGGTGTAGAGTCTGATGACAATGGTGGACACATTGTCCTGCGACTGAGACTGCAGCTTTTCCAGCGTGGGCAGATGTTTGAGCGCGGCTTCCAGCGGGGCTGTCACCTCCTGCTCCATCTGCGCGGCAGTCAGCAGCGGGTGCACAGTCACCAGCACTGCATCGTGTGTCGGAAAGGTGGGGTCCTCCTGCTGTGGCAGACTTTGAAATGAGAGCCAGCCCCAGGTGAGTACCGCCGCCATGGACAGCCACCCCAGCAGCCGATGCTCCACGAAGAAACGCGTGATGATGGCATTGGCGGGAGCAGATGCGGAAGACGAATCCATGCGGGCTGGGGCTGGCTCTAGTTTTCGCCCCGTCTGGGCGGCTGTGCAATGACGCACGTTGCCCTCTCGTAGGAGTGCGTTCATACTGCAGCACATGATCCGGCCCCACACGCCGCCAGAAACTCCCGCCGACAAGCCCGCCCGCAGCGGCGAGGCGGCTGGCACGTGGGCGTCTCCCTGGGAGCTGGATCTGGAGTGGATGGATGCGCCAAAGGGAAAGCGGATTCGTCCTGCAGAGCCGAAAAAAGCTGCGACTCCTCCGGTGCACACGCCTCAGGCCATGCCTCCTCCTGTTGCTGCTTCGTCACCCGCGCAGAGGCAGCCGGTCAGTGAGGTGGAAAAAGACGACTTCATACCAAGGCAGGCGCCGCCCTCACGGCTCGTCAAAAAAGCCCAGCCTCCACCACGTGGCGAGAGCGAGGCCTCCTGGCCCACCCTCATCATTCTCAGCATGGGGCTCCTCGCCTTTGTCTTCATCATCTGGCTGTATGTGGACGATCAGACGCCAGGTCTGGACACTGACTTTCTGGTCAACCGGCCGGTCGATCAGGCGGCCACGATTCAGACGCCCGAAAAGCTGCGCAAACTCCTCGGTTCCCTGGTGCCTTTTGATGATGGTCAGCAGCAAGGCACCCCCCCCTGGTTGTGGGACACCCCCACGCTTTCCCGCGTGGTGCAGGCCAACGGTCTTGCGCTCGAAAACCTGCGCGATCTGCTGGAAGACGCCGACTGGCATCCCGCGCACGCTTCATGGCATGCCGCAGACCCTTGTGTTGATCCACGCTGGCGGCAGCTCATGGTGCTCAAGCAGGCTGAGGCCGCCTACCTTTCCCGGCGTATGCAGGAGGATTCCGCCTTCACCGCCGCCATCGACCTCGCCGAGCTCGGCTGGCGGCTGGAGCAGCTCTGGGCCTGGCCGTCTTGCTACCGGCAGGCGCTTCAGGCGCAGGCGCTCGCTTCCCAGACCATGGCAGACCTGCTGCGGCAGACACGGCTGCCTGAGGCCACCCTGCGTCAGTTCCAGCGTCAGTTCAGCGTCTGCCAGCCCACGGCGGAGATGCTCGTGGGGGCCATGAGCGCTTTTTACGTGCATGAAAAGAAGCTCATCCTCGGTCCCAAGAGCGGAGAGAGTCTGGATACGATGCCCGGCGGCGTGGCACTGCGACGTCCCGGACGGCTTTTCTTCAAGCCGTATGAGACTCTGCAGCATTTCGCCACCGCATTCCGGCAGATCAAGGCCGAGGTGCCCTCTCCCCTTGCCCTCACCTCCGAGGTTCGGCTTAAGGAGTCCATCAACAGTGAAGCCTCCTACCAGCCCAACTCCTCTGGTCTCGCCTACTACCACCAGCGGATGAGGCTCTACACGCCCATGCCTGCCGAGTTGGGTCTGGCACGCGCCCGCGCAAACCTCATCATCACCCTCTTCGCCGTGCGGCGCTGTATCGCCGAAAAGAAATCTGTGCCGGCCAGCCTCGAAGAACTGCGCACCTTCAACTTTCTCCTCGATGTTCCCGTAGACCCCTACTCTGGCGCGCCGCTGTTCTACAACCGCACCAGCGGCCTCATCTGGTCCGTGGGCCGAGACCTCAAGTCTGCCAATGGCTCACCCACAGAGCCTCCTATGAGCGACGCCATGGAGCCTACCGTGGAAGTCGGCATCGCCGTGGCGGCTGTGGCAAAGTGATTACTTCCACCGCATGCAGCGGAAGGGATGATCATCGATCATGTTGGCCTGCACGCCGCTGAGGCGGTCGGCATGGTAAAACTGCACGCCCACGTAGTGGTAGAGGGGCATGATCACGCAGTCGTCTGTGACGAGGAGCTTCTCGGCCTGCTGAAAGAGCCTGTTGCGTTGGCCCAGGTCCGCCTCGCGTCCGGCGGCGGCGATGAGGTTATCGTATGCCGTGCTTGCCCAACCGGTGGCGTTGTTGCCGCTGACGGAGAGAAACATCTCCAGAAATGTCCCCGGGTCGTTGTAGTCACCCACCCAGCTGCTGCGGCACAGCTGGTAGTTTTTCCCCTTCATGGAGTCCAGGTAGATCTTCCATTCCTGCTTGGCCAGGTCCACGCTTACGCCGAGGTGCTCTCGCCACATGGCCTGCAGCTCCACGGCGATGTTGCGCTCGACCGGCTTGGGAAAGTAGAGGTATTCCACACGCGGAAAACCTTTGCCGCCTGGATAGCCTGCTTCAGCGAGCAGCCTGCGCGCTCGTTCGGGGTCAAAATCCGGTCCGCGAGGCGGCTGATAGTTCTGCCCCGCGCCGGGAGGGGTAAGGCTGTAAGCATCGAGTTCTCCTAGCTGCGTGATCTTTTCCGTCACCCGTTTGCGGTCGATCGACAGTGAGAACGCGAGCCGGATCTTCGGGTTGTCAAACGGCGCTCGTGTCACATTGAAGCGCATGAAATAGCTGCCGAGAAACGGGCCCGTGTGGAAGTAGGGCTTCTGCTTGAGCTTCGCCGTCAGCGAGGTGGGCACCATGCCCTTGTCCACGATCAGGTCTGCCTGGCCGGTGAGGAAGTAGTTGATCGCCGTGTTCGGCTCCGAGATCGGCAGTACATCGATGCTCTTCATCGACACATTGGCTGCGTCCCAGTAGCGCTCGTTGCGGCGCAGGGACATGCGGTCGTCCAGCAGCCATTCCCCTAGCGTGTAAGCTCCGTTGCTTACGAGTGTGCCTGGTTTGATCCACGCCGAGCCATGCTTTTCGATCACGCTCTTCGGCACCGGATACAGCGTCGTGAAAGCACAGAGGTCGATGAAGTAGGGCGTGGGGTTTTCCAGCTCCACCCGCAGCGTGCGGTCATCCACCGCCGTCACACCCACCTGCGTAAAATCCTTGAGCGTGCCCTCATGGTAGGCGCGTGCATTCTTGATGACATAAAGCTGGCTGGCGTAATCCGCGCCAAACTCTGGCGTGAGCACACGCTGCCATGAGTAGATGAAGTCTTGCGTGCCTAGCGGCGTTCCATCGCTCCACACCGTGTTTGGGCGCAGGTGGAAGGTGTAGGTCTTGCGATCAGGTGTCACCTCCCAGCGCTCCGCCAGGCCAGGCTGCGGCTTGCCTGCTTCATCGATCCGGCACAGCCCCTCAAACAGCGCCGAGGCCACGCGCATGCCCACCTGATCTGTCACCACATGCGGATCGATGCTCTCCGGCTCTGCGCCATTGATGAACACTAGGTCCGCACGCGGTCGCGAACGCCCGCAGGCGGCGAGGGAGATCAGGAGTGCGGCTGCGAGTGCGAAGCGGATCACGCAAAAAACTAGCACACGCTTCGCAGCCTATGCAGCACAATCCTTGCATCCTGCTGCAATGATTCGTATTCCCACAGCGTTCCCAGCATCCCTCCCTTTTCCCGACCCATGCGCATCCTCTGCCTCCTCTCCCTCCTGGCCGTCTCCGCCCGTGCGGAATTGAAACTCCCCGCCATCATTGGCGACAACATGGTGCTGCAGCAGAAGCAGGCCAATCCGCTCTGGGGCTGGGACGCTCCGGGCACCGAGGTGACAGTGAAGTTTGGCCCCCAAACGAAGACCGCCAAGGCCGGTGCCGATGGTAAATGGACCGTGAAGCTGGACGCCGTGCCCGCCAATGCGCAGCCGGCCACCATCTCCATCAAAGGCAGCAGTGCCAAGGAGCTGAAAAATGTGCTCGTGGGCGAGGTGTGGGTCTGCTCCGGCCAGTCCAACATGGGCTTCAACCTCAACAGCACCTGGGATGCCGATCTCGACATCGCTCAGGCCAAGGACGCCCAGCTGCGCCTCATCTCCGTGCCGCAGGTCGGTACGCAGGAGATTCAGAATGACTTCAAAGGCCAGTGGGAGGAGTGCACCCCCACCAGTGCGGCGCAGTTCACTGCCGTGGGCTACCACTTTGGCCGCGTGCTGCGGGAGATGCTTGGCGTCCCCGTCGGCCTCATCGACAACGCCTGGGGTGGCAGCGCCTGCGAGGCCTGGGTGAAGCGCGATGTGCTGGAAAAAGATCCGCGATTCGCCTCCATCATCGCCCGCTGGAAGCAGACGGAGTCCACCTTCACCCAGGAGGCTTTCGACAAGCAAGTCGCCGATCACAAGACGAAGCTGGCTGAATGGACCAAAGCCCGTGCCGAAGCCCTCAAGGCCGGCAAATACTTCACCGCTCAGGCTCCCCGCCCGCCGCAGAATCCCATGACCGGCCAGCATCGCCCCGGCAACCTCTATGCCGGCGTGCTTCATCCCACCATCGGCTATGGCATCAAAGGCGCCATCTGGTACCAGGGCGAGTCCAACGCCAGCCGCGCCAAGGAATACCGCGATCTCTTCCCCTTCATGATCGAGCATTGGCGCAAGGAGTGGAAGCAGGGAGACTTCCCCTTCTACTGGGTGCAGCTGGCCGACTACAAGGCCTACAAGACCGAGCCCGTGGAAAGCGACTGGGCTGAGCTGCGCGAGGCGCAGACCCTCACCATCCGCAAGCTGCCGCACACTGGCCAGTGCGTGATCACTGACCTTGGTGAAGCCAACGACATCCATCCTAAAAACAAGCGCGACGTGGCCGAGCGCCTCGCCCGCTGGGCGCTGGTGCAGGATTATGGCCAGCAGCTTGTCTATCGCAGCCCCGAGCTGAAGGACGCCAAATTTGAAGGCGGTAAAGCCCTCCTCACCTTCGACTACGCCCCGCAGGGCCTGCGCACCGTGGACACCGACGATGTCAAAGGCTTTGCCATCTGCGGCGAAGACAAGAAATGGGTCTGGGCCAAGGCCAGCATCATCGGCGGCTCCAAGAAAGGCACCAACCAGATCGAAGTCAGCGCTGAGGGCATCACCAAGCCCGTTGCTGTGCGCTACGCCTGGGCAGACAATCCGGTCTGCAATGTCTATTCCGCCGAAGGCCTGCCCGTCACCCCCTTCCGTACCGATGACTTCCCCATGATCACCGATCCGGCCAATCCGAACAGCGCCGAGGCCCAGAACGCCAAACGTGCGGAAGATCTCAAGAAGCTGATGGAGGCGAAAAAAGCCAACGAGGCCAAGAAGAAGGCCAAGGCCGCGAAGTAGGGTCAGCGCCGATAGCGATTATTTCTTTAGCAAACTTGTGCTAGAGGGGGCGGGCTGCGTATGTTTGTGACATCCTGTCACCTGCATGAACATACGCCCGCTCCTGTTCGTCCCCGCCCTGGTCTTGCTGCCTGATGTACTCAGAGCACAGCCCGCCTCACCTTCCCCTGCGGTCACCCAGGCGGTCGACACCTCCACCTCGGCATGGGAGGGCATCGTCAATATCGATGTCTCCGTGCTCATGCCAGATTATCGCGAGCCATGGAATGCAGGCCAGCCCAGCGGTGGCAGCGGCACCGGCTTCCTCATCGGCAAAAACCGCTTTCTGACCAATGCGCACGTCGTCAGCAACGCCACGCGCATCCTCATCCGCACCACCAACGACCCTGAGCCGCACGCGGCCAAGATCGTCCACATCGCGCATGACTGTGACCTCGCCCTGATCGAAGCCGAGGACGGCAGCCATTTCGACAAGCTCAAGCCGCTCGATTTCGGCGGTATTCCTCAGCTCAACACCGAGGTCATTGCCATCGGCTACCCCATCGGCGGCGATCGCATCTCCGTCACACGTGGTGTCGTCTCCCGCATCGACTTCCGCCCCTACAGCCACACCAGTGTGGATTCCCATCTGGCCATTCAGGTGGATGCCGCGATCAACCCCGGCAACTCCGGCGGCCCCGTGATGCAGTCCGGTAAGGTGGTGGGCGTGGCCTTCCAAGGCTTCAGCGGCCGGGTGGCGCAGAATGTCGGCTACATGATCCCTGTCCCGGTCATCAAGCGCTTCCTCAAGGACATCGAAGACGGTCGCTACGACCACTACGTGGACCTCGCTGCTAGCGACTTCCCCATCGAAAACCCCGCGCAGGCCAAAGCCCTCGGCATCAACGGCGACGGTGTCGGCGTGCTGGTGGGAGATGTGGAGCCTCAGGGCAGCGTGGCCGAGGTGCTCAAAATCGGCGATGTCATTCTCAGCATTGATGACAATCCGGTGATGAACAACGGCCTCGTCCGCTTCGAAGGCGAGCTCATGGACATGAACGAAATCGTGGAACGCAAGTTCGCTGGAGACACCATCAAGGTGAAGTACCTGCGTGAAGGCAAAAAGAAGGAGGCCACGGTCACGCTCAAGCGCTTTGACCCCTATGTGCGCCTCGGTGCGCAGTACAACCAGCGCCCGCGCTATATCGTCAATGCAGGCCTCGTCTTCCAGCCGCTGGACCGCAACCTTGTGGATGCCCACCAGATTCGCGATGACACCGTGAGCTATGTTTTCGACAACTTCCTCACCGACAAGCTCTATGTCGAGCGTCCGGAGCCCGTGGTGCTTACCAATGTGCTGCCGGATGAGGTGAACACCTGGATCACCCCCTACGCGCACAGCATCGTGGATGAGATCAATGGTGTGAAGATCCGCTCCCTCAAGGACGTGCAGACCGCCCTGGCCAAGAAGGAAAAGCCCTTCATCGAAATCTCTCTGCTGGAGAAAAACCGCCCGCTCGTGCTCAAGCGCGAGCTCGCCGAGGCCGCCCACAAGCGCATCATGCAGAACTACAACATCCAGGAGGACTCCTATCTCGGAGACGAATAACAGCACCGCCTTCCGAACCTTCCAGCCTCGACGCCTCCATGAAGCTCTCCCCGTTTTTCCCTCTCCTCCTTCTCACACTCGGTGCCGGCGCGCTCTCCGCGCAGACACCCTCGGCCGATGCACCGAAAAAGAAACGCGCTGCTGCTCCTGCAGAGAACGGCGCGGCCGTGCCTCAGCAGGTGGTGCAAAGCAATTCCCTCGTGAAGGTGAACGCCACCTCCCAGCCCTACAGCCTGCATCTGCCATGGCAGAAGGAGTCACCCTCCGGTCGTCGTGGCCTGGGTGTGGTGCTGGCAGGCAATCGCGTACTCGTCACCGGTCAGATGGTGGCCAATGCCACCTACATCGAGCTGGAGCTGCCGGAGAACGGGCAGAAGGTCCCTGCCAAGGTCGTAGCGGTGGACTATGAGGCCAATCTGGCGCTGCTGGAGTCCCCGGCCTCGGACAAGCAGAAGGCCTTCTTCGCCGGGCTCAAGCCCATGGCCGTGGACAGCGGCACCCGTATCGAGGACAAGGTGGACATCCTGCAGGCCGGACGCGTGGGAGAGCTCATCAAGAGCCCCCTCGTCATCAGCAAGGTGCTCACCCGCCGCTACAATGTCGAAGGCTCCGGCTTCCTCGTCTATGAGGCCAACAACATCGTCCGCAGCGAGGCCAACAGCTTCACCCTCCCTGTGGTGAAAGGCGGTAAGCTCGTCGGTCTGCTGCTCAGCTACGATTCCAAGAACCAGGTCACCACCATCCTGCCCGCGCCCATCATCGAGCACTTCCTCAAAGACGTGGCCGATGGCAGCTACGAGGGCTTTCCCAGCCTCGGCATGGAGATGCAGTCCACCATGGACGAGCAGTTCCGCGAATTCCTCGGCCTCAAGCCAGATGCCCCCGGTGTGCTCATCAGTGCGGTCATGAAAGGCGGCTCCGCCGAAAAATCCGGCATGAAAAAGGGTGACATCCTCGTGGCTATCAACGGCTTCTCCATCGACTCCCGCGGCGACTACAAAGACCCGCAGTTCGGCCCCCTGAGCTCCAGCCATCTCGTCCGCGGCCGCGCCTATGTCGGAGACAAGGTCGAGATCAAAGTCATCCGTGAGGGCAAGGAAATCGTTCTCAAGAGCGAGCTCGCCCGCCGCAAGCCCGACGACTTCCTCGTGCTGCCCTACCTCTTTGACAAAGGCCCTCGCTACGTGCTGATGGGCGGCCTCCTCTTCCAGGAGCTTTCCCGTCCGTATCTCGACGCCTTTGGCGATGAGCAGCGCGGCGGCGCCATCCTGCGCCTCGCGCACATCGCGGCGCATCCTGACAAGTATGAGGAAGAGGGGCGGCGGAAGCTCGTCTTCCTCAGCCTCGTGCTCCCCACGCCCAGCGCCCAAGGCTACGACAAGCTCGGCGGCCAGGTCATCAACAAGGTCAACGGCCAGGTCATCAAAGATCTCAACGACCTCGCCGACGCCTTCAAAAACAACAAGGACACTGTGCACGTTATCGAGCTCAACGACTTCCCGCACATCCTCTACCTCGATGGCTTCAATGCCGAGCGCGACAACATGCGCCTCCTGGGCGGTGCCTACCGCATCGGCAGCTTGAAGCGGCTGGAGTGATCGCTTTACTTCACCGCCCCAATCAGAGTTTGCAGCCGCGACACCTGCGCCTTCAGCAGCGCTATCTCCGCCTCCATGCGTGCGCGCCAGTCGGCATCCGAAGGCTCCTCGGTCATCGGTGCTGCAGTGACAGGCGCTGAGTTTAGCACAGCCTCGGCCGCACCAGCCACCTCTCCACAAAAGAGGTGCATGAACTGCGCCACGCGCTGTCCTGGACCTGCGGGGATGCACTGCACCAGCGGTCCCTCCTTGTAGCCGATCAGTTCCGCCAGCGCATTCTCCACGCTCTGCATGTCGGGAAACTCAAACAGCCTCTCCGTTCTCTGGCGCAGCTCTCCAGCGGTCTGGCTGCCGCGCAGCAGCAGCATGCACAGCAGCGCCATGTGCTGCCGCTCCAGGCCTGGCAGCTTGCCCTTCAGATTGTGCCGGTACTTCAGCGTGCGCCCGCCCACGATGTTCACTTCAAACACATACCCGTGGGTCTTCAGCATCTCCAGAGCACGCAGTACGGTGCGTTCATCATAGCGTACGATCGGGTCCCGGTTCGTCGTCTGATTGCATGCTGTCACCAGCGCGTTCAGCGTCATTGGGTAGTAGTCTGGCAGTGTGATCTCCTTTTCGATGAGACAGCCCATCACCCGCGCCGCTTCAGAAGTTAGAGTAAACAGGATGGCGGTAGTTACAGATTCGGCGGGCATGGGGGATAAGTGAAGCTTTGTCGGATGAACATCATCCAACGGCTCCATGCCTCCTTCAACTTCGCGCCGCCATTGGATTTCAATCAATGTGAAATTATTTTTCTGAATACTTCCCGTGGGCAGGCGTCCAACTCTGTGTCATGAAAACGAAACTTCTCCTCCTGTGCGGTGCCCTTGTTGCCGCGCTCTCACTCTCCTCCTGTGATATTTACGGGTATCCCGGCTATAGTTACGGAGGATACGGTGGCTACTCACCATACGGCTACGGCCTTGGTAATAGCTACTATAATAACTATTACGGTGGTGGCCTTCTCGGACTCAGCAGCTACTATGGCGGTTACTCGCGGCCCTATGTTTATAATAACTATTATAACAGGGGTTACTATCCTAGCGCCTTCCGCTCCTATGGCAGCACTTACAACAGAGGCCACTATTCATCCCCGCTGTGGAATCACACCGCGTTCCGTGGCCTGAACAGCTCCTCGTTTGCCCACACAAACTTCGGCAACTTTGGGAACTTCAGCCACAACAACTTCCGCGGCCTCAGTTCTCCTTCGTTTGGCCACAGCTTCGCCAGCCATAGCGCTCCCTCCTTTGGTGGCTCTCGCTCCTTTGGTGGCATGCCGCACATTGGCGGCGGCGGTGGCCACTCCTTTGGTGGCGGCGACCACAGCTTCAGTGGCGGCGGCCACAGCTTCAGTGGCGGCGGTCACGGTGGCCATCATCACTAACAGCAGGCCCTGTTAAAAAGCCCTTCTGCAACTCTCGCAGCGCCCAGGATCTCTGGGCGCTGATTTTTTGGCACAGCATCCTCACGCATTGCACCAGCGTGTTTGCCGAAAGAGAGATCATCCTTAGCGCTTCGTCAGGGCAATCAGGGGCTCCCCTATCCACGCATCGGCTCCAGCATCCGCCACTCTCCCTCTGGCAGATCACCCAGCTCATACGGTCCAAAGCGTTCGCGGTGCAGCTTTTCCACATGCCAGCCCTGACTGGCAAACATCCGCCGCACCTGATGGTACCGTCCTTCCGTGATCGTGAGCCGCGCTGTGAGGTCTGAGACAATTTCCAACCTGGCAGGCAGGCAGGGTTTGTCCTCGCTGCGCAGCATCAGATCGCCTTTGGCAAACACCTCCTTCAGCGCTGGATCCAGCGCCTTGTCCACTTCCACCAGATACGTCTTCTCGATGTCCGACTTCGGCGAGGTGTAGCGGTGTACCAGGCTTCCGATGTCAGACACCAGCAGCAGTCCGCTGGTATCCTTGTCCAGGCGGCCCACGCTTGTCACCACAGGGTTTCTGTCCGGCCAATGGGCGGGCAGCAGCTCATAGATGTTCGGTCCTTCATCCACGCTGTGGGTGCAGGAGTAGCCCACGGGCTTGTGCAGTATCGCCAGCAGACCGTCGGGTGCCTCCAGCGGCAGATCATCCACGGTGATCTGCGCCGCATCCACCCGCTGGTCCGAGCGCTTCACCACCACACCGCCCAGTTTCACCCGCCCATCCTTCACAAACGCCATCGCCTCCTTGCGCGAGCAGTAGCCGAGGGCGGAGAGCAGTTGATCTAGGCGGCGCATGAGGGGTCGGAACAAGGAGGCTCGGATGCTCGCTGTTTGTAGCAGGATGTCATGCAGGAAATGCACGCAGTTCCCGCATCGTTCAAATACTGCATCTCAAGGCATCACCCGATCACATTCTCCCCACGATTCTCCTGTTGCTGAATGGTCATGGGCCAGCCCGGGAATTGGTTTGTGGTTTTGCCGTCTTTCACATCAATGAGAAAGCGGAAGGATTCAATGAAGTAGGTCTTCTTCTCTGTGTCGAAGGTGATGAAGCCAAAGCCGCTGCCTTTTTCGTGCGCCTTCTCGTAGCGATTGGCGGCCTGCCCCACCGCTGGATTTCCCACGGCATAGACATAGGCCTTGTTGCCAAAACCGTCGATAAACTCACCAGTGTCCGGCAGACCGTGCTTGGGACGATTTTGATGCGGCATCTTGAGCTCGTCCGGACGCCACCAGCGGGGGTAGCCAGCAGAGATCGCGGGGGTGCAGAAAGACCAGTTGCTGTCGCGCTGTTTGTCCACGCCGTATTGTGTGAGCGTGGTGAGATGCTGGTCGCCATTGATGTGCAGGGCCATGGAAGGGCGCATGATTTCCACAGCGCGATTACGCGGCGTCTGTGGCCAGCTGCCGGAGTCGAGATCGGCTTTGAGATACCCATCCGGGGCGCCGTGATGCGTCGCTACATTGGCAAACACCGTCTGGCTCAGCACGGCCTTTAGCGTGTGGCCGCGCCAGTCCTGCGCCCACTTTTTGAGAAACTCCTCCTGCCGCTCTCCGAGCAGGACGAGCCCGGGCTTGTCGAGCGTGGAAGTGTCAAAGTTGGGATCCGGCACATGGTCAGCGCGGCCGGCGCCCGTCTGCACATGCTCGGGGCCGCTCTTCCACTGGCGGTCGGCGATGATGGCAAAGCCCACACCACCATAGACCATGTCTCCGTAATACACGCTGATGTCCTGCTGCACGGGTTTGGGATCATAGGCATCCGGGTGGTGGGCCACATTCGTCTTGTGCACCGCATTGACCATTCGTGCCGACTCGATGTAGCCGCCCTTTGAGGATGCACCTGAATCACCCACATCCATCTTCTTGCCACCTTCGCCCCAGATGTTCCCCTGAAAAACATCGTGGTCATCTGGCAGGCAGAGCGTCGGCGCATTTCGCATCACCTCGCGAAAGGCCCAGCCGTGCTGGTAGAATTTGCGCAGGTAGTTCAGGATGGCGCGCTCTGATGGCTCTCGGATGATGCCAAAGCCGCCGTGGTTCTCATAGATCTGATCCCCGGAGAAAAAAACGAGATCGGGATCCAGCTTGAGCAGGTTCTCCGCCACGGGTGCGTAGGGAAAGCCGTAGTCGTTTTGACAAGTCAGCGCCGCCATGCGCAGTGGGCGGCCTTCGGGATTGGCCTTGATGTTGCCGGTCCACTCATACAGCGTTTCTCCGCCGCCATCCTTGTGCTGCTCACGGTAAACTACCTTGTACGGTGTGGCCTGTTTTGCATCCCACTTGGGAATGCGAAACGTCGCCACCCAGGCATCCGGGTCCAGCTTTGCCGTGCCAAGTGATTCCCATTCACGGCCCTTTTTCACCATCAGCTCGACGAGCTGATTATCCTTGGCCCCCAATGGAGCTGTTAGCGCGCTGAGCTTCAGGACAAAGCCCTCGTTCGTGCGTGAATCGCTCAGGGAGTACATCGACCACAGCAAGGGGCCGAAGCAATGCTGCGGCGTCACGGTGAAAGCCGCACCATACAGATCCCAGTTTTGAAACCGGTAGCGCCCTGCGCCTGCTGCTCCAGCCTTGGCCTTGTTTGCGTTCTTTTTCGCGCCTGCCACTGCACCTGCGGCGAAGTTGTTGGCGATCGACACATTGCCGAGAATTGCGTCCGCTTCGAATGTGTGCGAGACAGCGCCTAGTTCAGCACGGGAGTCCACGCCATACGCCGTGAGTGTCAGCACACACTTGTCACCTTCAGGCACGCCCTTGAGCGTCAGCTTCACCTGCTTCAAAACGCCGCCGTCTTTGACCAGCCCGGTCTTCGGGCCTAGAACGAGCTGGTCGCCCTGCCATCCGGCGTTGATGCCCTTCTGCACGAAGCAGTTGCTCCGGTATTCGTTGATCTCGCTGCGAATGCCGATGCGGAAACCCGCGCCACCGTCGGTCTTGCTGGCTTCCAGTCGCGTCAGGATCACTTCCATGGTGAAGTCGCCATTCTCCGTCACCTGATGCGTCAGCGAATGCACGCTGCGTCCGCCACCCATGCTGAGGCACTCCGCGCCGCCTTCGCTTACGCGCCAGTCTTCCATGGGATTCGCCCAGAACTGCCCGCCGAGAAACACGCGGTCGTGTGTCCAGGTCCAGACATCGTTTTTGAGGCGTCTTGCAGCAGCGGCAGATGCGTCATCACGGCTAGCGAGCCCCATGAGCGTGCCTGCCGTCATCAGCTTGAGTCCGGTGCGTCGGGAAATCTTTCGTTTCATAAAGATGCTGCAACGTCATTCACGTGCCGCACCCATCAGTGAATTTCGGTTTTTCCAGAAGCTCCCACCTTCACGCCTTGAAGAAGATCTGCCTGCGGTAGAGAGCGTAAAGAAAGAGCCACACCAGCAGCAGGCCGCCGGTGCTTTCCAGCACGTTGTGCCATTTGGGATCCAACGGCTGGTAGAGTCCGCTGAAGAGCAGCTTGGAAGTGTGGCCAAAATCCACGAAGTGGTACACCATGTAGATGGTGAGGCTGTTCATTCCCACGACCACCAGCGGAAAGGCCCAGCGCTTGAAGTTCAGGAGGTCGATGATGCCGTAAAACACCGCCAGCAGCGTGAAAGAGATGCCGGTCGTCACCAGAATGAAGGAGCTCGTCCACATCCGCTTGGCGATGGGGAAATGCAGGCTCCACAGCAGGCCTAGCGCGAGGCACACCGCCCCCGCAAGCAGCAGCTGGCGGAACTTTGCCGATGGCGTGCTGGTGCCGCCTTTGAGAATCTCCCCGGCAAAGACGCCAAACATCGTCAGGCACATGGCCGGAAACTGCGTGAGCAGGCCCAGCTCGTCATACGTTCCTTGCAGCAGACGCCCGGGAAGGAAGCTGCGGTCAAACCAGCCGACGAGGTTGCCTTCAAACGAGAGATTGCCCGCGCCGTAGCCGGGCACCGGCACGAGGAACAGCGCCGCATAGTAGGCCAGCAGGATGCCGCCGGCCACGCACAGCCGCTTCATGGAGTCCAGATTCAAATACAGCACCACGCTGACAAAGCCTGCCAGACCTATGCGCCCCAGCACACTGCCCAGTCGCATGTGGTGCGGCTCAAAGAAAGGAATCGGCGCGTTTTTGTCCAGAAATCCCAGCGCTGCGAGGATGAGCAGGCGCACAAAGGCCTTTTTGTACAGCTCGGCTTTCGGCGTGCCCTGCGCCACGGCCTTGGCCAGCGAAAATGGAATGGACACTCCTGCGAGGAAGAGGAAGAGCGGGAAAAAGCAGTCGTAAAAGGTGAAGCCGAACCACGCCGGATGCGTGAACTGTCCTGCCACCGCATCCACCCATGCCAGTCCTGTTTTCCCTTGCAGCTGATGGATCACCTGTCCCGCCCCGGCAATCATGAGCATGTCAAAGCCGCGCAGGGCATCGATGGATACGAGGCGGACTTTTTGCGCAGGAGCAGGTGAGGCGGACATGTCTTGCGTTCGGGCTGCTTATTTCGCCAATTCCACCACGGTGCTCACCATTGCATCCCGCTCATCAGTCACGCCAATGAACCACGTGTTCGCTTCAGCAGGCGGTTTGGGCGCGGTGATGGTGCTGCCCTGGATCGTAGCCGGAATGGATTTCCATTCGCGTTTCGAGCGCAGGCCCGTATCCGTGGTGTAGTTCAGCTCAGCCTTTTTCAGCGGGATCTTGCTCTCACAGCTCACCGTGACCTTGTCGCCTGTAACCACAGGTGCACTCGGATTTGGCAAAGGGTCTCCGCCACGACATTTCGAGTCGATGAAGAGCCCGATCTCCTTCGGTGCCCATCCTGGCGGGTGTCCATGCGGCATCTTCACCTGGATGCGGATATGCTTCTCTCCGGGCACGGCATTGTAGCTCTTCATGTAGCTGTCCAGCACGTAGTGCACGTCGTTGGTGCCGTTCACAAAGAGGATGGGCACACGGCAGCGCGGCAGCAGGCTGCCGGGGTCATACTCCTTCACCCATAACGCGCGGTGCTCAGGGTCCAGCTTGTCGATGCTGGGTTTCTGCACAGATTCGCCCTCATGCAGAAAGCCGCAGCCATACACCGGCACAGCGGCTTTGAATCGGTCATCCAGCGAGGCCACGAGACAGGTGGTGTAGCCGCCCCAGCTGATGCCCGTGACGGCCGTGTGCTCTGCGTCCACTTCAGGAAAACTGCGCAGCAGCGAGTGCGCTCTCATCACGCTGGCAGCAGCGTGAAAGGGCCAGTCATCGCTCGTGTCCGGAGTCAGAATGCAGTCAAATTTCTCCGGATGACCGTGCGCAGGTCCGCCATTGGGCAGACGCTTGCGTTCACCACGATGCCCGTTGCCGATCGCCATGCCAGTCTTGGGATCAAACTCCACCTCAGGCGGGCGCGAGCCGTTCAGATCCATGGCAATGGCCGCGTAGCCACGCTTGGCCCAGAGGTGCACCCAGTCGGCAAAGGCCGTGCCTCCCCCACCGTGGATGAGCACCACGCCGGGGAATTTGGAGCCGGACTTTGCCTCTCCCAGCGTGGCGGGAGAGGCATAGAAGGCGAAAACCTCCGTGTCCTTGCCCTGATATTTCTCCCCAGCATAGGTCAGCGAATGGATCGGCTGATCCTGCCGCACCCACTTCATGGCGGGCACGTTGCTTTTGAGTGCACCCAGGTCCCAGGGGCCGACTTTTTCGGCCTTCAGGGAGGTGGCAAGACAGAGAGCGGCGGTGAAAACAGAAAACCTCATGACGGATGATCAAACGACAAAGGCAGGCTTGTTCAGCCATTTTTTCAGCTTTTGTGAGAGACTTTTTCTTGAACCGCCGGCTACTGCGACATCAGGCCAGGCAGGACACGCACACGCCCGAACTGGCGGGAACCAACCAGCTTGTTCATGGTAAAGCTCATGTTGGTGCCAGTGCCCGTGAGAACCGTGGTGGCCGGGGTCCAGGTGCTGAGATCGCTGGAAGTCTCCACGATGTAAAGTCGCCCTGCCTTGGAGTTCCAAGTCAGCAGCAGTTCGTTGTCGGGCGCCGTTTGTGACTTGCTGGGAACGATTTCAAGACGGTCCAAGGCGGAGCGTGGATCTGTGCCCGCTCTGAACTCGTTCAGGTCGCTCATGCCATCATGGTCGCTGTCCGTGGTGGCCGAAGCCAGGGACAGACTGCCGAAGTTCTGCATTTCCCACCAGTCAGCGATCCCATCGAGGTCGGTGTCGGCAATGGAGAAGGTGGCTTCGTAAATGCGGCTGACGTCGGAGCCTTTGACAGAGATGGCGCGGATCTTGCCACTCCAGCCCATGCGCACAGGCGTGCCTGAGACGAACTGTGGGCTGGTAAAATCCGGTGCCGAACCGTCTACAGTGTAATGGATCTGAGTGGTCGCATCCGCAGCACCGATGACCACATTCACCGGCTGATCAAAAGACCCACCCGGGGGGGAGAAGGTGATGGCCGGCTGCGCAGCCCATGCCGAGACGGTGCCTGCAGAGGGGTTGGAGATGATCAAAGCATCATCGACGACCGCCGGGCTGCCGCCGCTGCTGAGCGTGGCGAGCAGCACCTGATCGTAACGGCCAAAAATGAAAGTATTGCTGCCCGAAGCGGCAATGACGAGATCATCCGTGACCACAGGCTGACCGGAAAGGTAGGTGCCGGCGGGTGTGGAGTAGGTGCAGACAAGCCCCCCGTCCGTCGTGTTGCGAGCCTGCACGGTGTTTCCACTGATCACAAACACAGTGCCGCTGGAGACCGCCGGCGTGCCGGTGAAGTCACTATTTACTGACCAGACGACAGCCTGAGTGTCGAGGTTGATGCACACAAGGTCTTCATCGTAATAGACGGCCGTTGGACTGTCGTTCACAAGGTAGGCGCGACGGTTGTCCAGCGCCGTGGTACGGCCCATGCTGTAGCCAAATCCCCCCCATCCCAGGGATCGGGTCCAGAGGACAGCCCCAGAGGCTGGATTATGACGTGCAAAGTCGCCGTTGACGAAGGCATAAAGCTCCGAGTCCAAGATGGAGGGCGTCCAGCTGTCTGACTGCGGTTTGGTCTGGAAAAACATCTGTGTGCCGCTGGCAGAGAGGCCATACATGCCGCCGTAGGCACCGCCATCGGCGAAGATGCCGAGATCTGACACTGCAGGTGCCATGTAATTTTCCCATTGTGCTGCAAGCGGCGCGGACCATACAGTGGCTCCGGTGTCCGACTGCAGGGCGTACAGCTGGGTGTCGCCGTAGTTGTTGCACCGCTGGACGTAGACGCGCCCGTTGTAATAACTGGGAGGGTTCATGGAAAACGCACTGGTGAAACTGCGCGACCAGAGCTGAGCACCGCTGCCCGCGTTCAGAGCGATCACACGACAGGAGGAGGAGTCGCGGAAAGAGGCATAGATTCTGCCTTCAGCACTGGCGATGGGCTGCAGGCTGTTGTAGCCGCCGCTGCCGACGGCGTTGCTCCAGCGCATGGCCCAGCCTGTTCTTCCCAGCGCTGAGGTGGAGTAGCCTGTATGCGCCGGACCGTTGCCAAAGCTAGGCCAGGTGCCTGTGATGGACTGCATGATCGAGACAGTCACGCTCGCGGTGGCAGCAGCGCCTGAGGGATCAGTGATTGTGTAGCTGAACTGGGTGCTGCCCGTCGTGATGTCCGAGGGGGCCTGATAGCGCAGCGTGCCGTCAGAATTGCGCGCCACAGTGCCCAGAGCTGGCTGTGTGAAGGACAGAACCGTGAGAGCGTCTCCATCCACATCATAGTCATTAAGCCTTTCGCGAACAGGGCTGAGGATCTGGCCTGGTTGGGCAACTCGGACGTCCGCACGCGCCACAGGCGCATCGTTCACCGGCTGGACATTGAGGGTGGCCGTGGCAGGGGCTGAGAGGGATTTCCCGTCACTCGCAGCAAAATTGAAACTGGTCAGGGGCGAGCCATTGCGGTCAGCCGCAGGGAGGAAGATGACCTTCCCCTGGGCATTGGTGACCAGCGTTGACGGCGAGGACACAGGATTGCCGATGGTGGTGCCGTCGCTGGTCTGGTACAGGGTGCCTGCTGCTGGCAGGGAGGTGATGACAAAGTTCAGGGCATCATTGTCCGCGTCTGTGCCCTGCAGGGTGAGCGTCACGCGCGTGTCTTCCAGCGTCGCAGCTGTCTGCGAGATGGCCGCAGGAGGGTGGTTTGCCGAATCCGGAACACTGAAGGAGCGGATGTAGTTGTCGCTTGAAGCAATGTACAGGGAACTGCCTGCGAGGCTGATGTTTCCACCGAAGAGAATGGTCTGGCGCAAAGCTCGGGTGCCAAGGTCAAAGATGTAGGTCTTGGCTGCCGAGGAAGCGATGACAGCGTCATTAGTGACGATGGGCTGCATGACGAGCCCGGTGTCCGTGCCGGGTAGTGTGTATGCTCCGATGAAGACACCGGAGGCGGAGTCATACGCCCTGATGGAATTACCCCCTGAGATCGCGAACACTGCCTGGTGGGCCACGGCTGGTGTGCCGCTGAAGCTGCCAAGCACCTTCCAAGCGGCTTTTTTCTGGTTCAGATCCACACAGATCAACTCCTGGCTGCCTGAGGGGATGGTGACGGAGTCATTGACAAGGTAAGCGCAATTATACGCGCATGCCGTGGTCCTTCCCATGGAATAGCCTGCCCAGTTCCAGCCAAAGTCAAGAGACCACAGAACCGCTCCAGTGGACTTGTTGTGGCTGCGGAAGATACCTTTCATGTAGGAGTAGAGCCCCCCGTTGTAGAGAGTGGGTGTCCACTGGTCGTACTGATCCAGAGACTGGTAAAACAGCTGTGCTCCTGTCGAAAGATTGTAGGCATACATGCCGCCATAGGTCCCACCATCGACGTAAACGCCCGAAGAGTCGACTGCAGGCGCAAGGTAGGTTTCCCATTGCGCTCCAAAAGGCGAGCTCCATGTCGTGGCGCCAGTTGTGGCATTGAGGCAGTAGAGCTTGCTGCTGCTGGAGTAGGCATATTGCATGAACACACTATTGTTGAAAAATGTCGGAGGGTTCATGTAAGCAGGCTGGGTGAAATTAGATCGCCAAAGCTCGCCGCCACTCGCGCTGTCCAGCGCCACCAGGCTGGAGTCCTGGAAATAGACCTGCAAGCTTGCGAAAACTTTCCCCCCCGAAACTGCGAGCTGGTAGGCAGGCTTCGTCATGTTTGTCTGCCACACCTGGGTGAAGGCTGTGCTGCCAAGCCTCACCGGCAGAAAGCCTGTGTGATCCGGCCCGGCACCGAATGTAGGCCACGAGCGCCCCAAGGTGGTGCTGATGGTGACGCTCACCGCGGCAGAGGCCTGCACATTGGCAGCGTCGCTGATGGTGTACGTGAAGGTGTCAGTGCCAGAGGTGAAGCCGGCATTGGGAGCATACTGCAGGGTGCCATCAGCGCTCTGCGTGACCTGCCCCGAAGCGCCCTGGGTGTAGGAGACCACCTTGAGCACATCTCCATCGACATCGCGGTCATTGGCCTCAGGATGAAAGTTCAGCAGGGATTCTCCAGGACGCAGGGCGATGCTGTCAGCCACAGCCACCGGCGGATCGTTCACAGGAGCGATGTTGATGGAGATGGTCGCTGCTGCCGAAGTGGAGACTTGATCACTGGCGGTGAAGGTGAAGGAACCTGCTCCCGCCCCAAAGACATTTAGCGGAGCCACATAAATCACAATGCCAGAGTCATTGAGCACCTGCGCGGGCGCCTGCGTGATGGCAGCTCCTTTGGTGTTGCCGTCCACAGTCTGGTAGAGAGTGCCTTGGACGGGCAGCGTGCGCACCACATAGCTGAGAGCTTCTCCGTCAGCGTCTGTACCTTCGAGGGTGATGGCGGCCTGGGCCTCTTCCAGAATACCCGCCTGGGCAGCGAGGGCCACAGGGGTGTGGTTTGAAGCCACAGTGTGGCCAAACAACCGGACTTTGTTGTCTGAGCAGGAGAGATAGAGCAGGTCGTTGACGACGGCCGCCTGGCTGCCAAACGCAAGCGTCTGAATCAAGGAGCGGTTGATCAAATTAAAGATATAGGTTTTTGAAGACGAGCCAATGATCAGCAGATCATTGCTGACAACCGGACTGCCATTGAGGCTGGTTTCCGTCCCCGCCGTGTAGTCCCCGGTCCAGACGCCGGTCGAAGCATTGCAGGCTTTGACCACACCGCCGCAGCAGGCATAGACGATCCCATTCGCAATGGCCGGAGTGCCGTTATAGTTTCCGGCGGTCCTCCACAGCACACTTTGTGTCTGCAGATCCACGCACACGAGTTCTGTGCCTGAGGCTCCCTGGTTGACGACATAAGCCCGTCCAGACTCACCGCAGATGGTGCGGTTCATGGACCCGCTTGATGATCCAGTCAGGTTTACAGACCACTGCACCACGCCTGTGTCCGGGTGGTGATTGCGGAACGTGTTGCTGACAAAGGAATAGACCTTGCCGTCGATGATGGCGGGAGTCCATTGATCCACCTGCTCCAGGCCGAGGAAGAATTTCTGCGTCCCAGTCTGGTAATTGAAGCCATAGATGCCTCCGTAGCTGCCGCCATCGACATAGACTCCCAGATCCGACACGGCAGGGGAGAAATACCGCTCCCACTGGGAATCGTGCGGAGTGTTCCAGAGCACGCTGCCATCAGAGGATTTGAGCGCCCAGAGCTGGGTGTCTCCGTAGTTGTTTCCGCGCTGTGTATAAACCGTCCCGGCATAATAGCTCGGCGGATTCAGTGAATTTCCTGGCTGGAACTTCGTGCGCCATGCCTCGCCGCCGGTGACGGTGTCCAATGCCACCGCATACATGTAGTTGTTCCAGTTGCCTGTCTGCGTGGCATAGACCTTGCCTCCGGCCACAGCGATCGGGTTGATGCTGGACGGGAAGGCATACTCCCAGCGCTGCACCCATGTCTGTGTGCCCAGGGATCCAGGATAGCGCCCTGTGTGATTTGGGCCATTGCCAAACTGCGTCCATTCCCTGCCATACGAGGCGCTTACGAGCACCTGCACTGTTGCCGTGGATTGTGCGCCTGCACCGTCGCGAAGTGTGTACTGGAAGCTGTCCGTTCCCTCGGTGAAACCAGCCTGCGGTACATAGTTCAAGGAGCCGTCTCCATTCTGGGTCAGAGCGCCCCTGGCGGGATTGGTGAAGGAGACGATGGTCAGCGGCTCGTTGTCCACGTCCACATCATTCGCTGTTGGCTGGTAGGAACTCAGAGTGCTGCCGGCCCGCAGATACACCGTGTCATTCACGGCAACAGGCGGATCATTGACGTTTGTAATATTGATGGTGGAAGTGACTTCAGCGGAGCTGATCGTGCCGTCGTTGACCTTGAACTTGAACGTGGTGTAGGGCGTGCCGAAACCGTCGGGCGCCGGACGGTAGATGACCTTGCGTGCAGAATTTTGCACAACAACAGGTGCTAGCGTAATCGGACTGCCCACCTGCACGCCGTCGGGCGTCTGGTACATGACTCCTTTGGCCGGGAGGCTGGTGATGATGCCGACGATAGGGTTGTTGTCTGCATCCGTTCCTGGCAGCGTCAAGGTCAGGAGCTGGTCTTCGACACCAGTGGCCATCAGCACCGAGGCCACGGGGGCCCTGTTGCCGGAGCTGATCACCGCATAGCAGCGCAGAACGCCGTCTGTGCCCGCCAGCAGCAGGTAGCCATTGCTGAGACTGGGGATGCCGCCGGCGGCAATCGTTTGTATTTTGGTGCCCGAGCTGAGGGTATGAACAGCAGTGCTCGTCGATGATGAGGCGATGAGCGCATCATTGGTGATGATGGGCTGGTAAAGCCCCGTGCTGCCAATGCCAGTGATGTAGGTCTTCTGCAGGGTGCCTGTGCTGATATCATAGGCGTTGACGTTTCCTGAAGCATCAAAGGCATAGACAGAAGATCCCGAAATGGACGGCGTGCTGACGGCAAAACCGGTCTGCACCCGCCAGCGGACGGCCTGGGTGGACAGGTCGATGCAGACGAGCTCGTTCGATGGCGTGCGATTGTTCACCACGAAGGCGGCACCCGAGGCAATGGCCATCGTGCGTGCCATGGTGTAGCCGCTCCAGTTCCACGTCAGGTCCAGTGTCCACTCGATGGCCCCGGTGGTCAGATTGTGCTGGCGGAATTTTCCTGTCACGAACGAATAGACTTTGCCGTTGTAAACGGAGGGGGTCCAGGTGTCGTATTGTTCAAGACTGGAGTTGAAAAACAGCTGACTGCCGGAGGTGCGGTTGTAGCCATACATGCCGCCATAGGTGCCGCCGTCCACAAACACGGAGGTGTCAGTGACTGTAGGAGGCAGGTACTCCTCCCACTGCGCACCGAAGCTTGTGGCCCATAATTGCGCTCCGGTGCCAGCATCGAGACTCACTGTCTGCGGAAAATCTGTGCCCGATGTTGACTTGCCACGCTGCACGTAGATTGATCCGCCGTAATAGGCGGGCCCGTTGATCGAGCGCGCCTGCAGAGGCCAGGTGTATTTCCATGCCAGGGTGCCGGTGACCAGATCCACGGCACTGACCTGCGTTTCGTTGAAATAGATGTCAGGAGAAGCAAACACCTTTCCTTCCGCGATCGACACCTGGTTGAGTGCCTGCGGGGCCACCTGCAGTGTCCAAGCCTGGGAAAGAGTCTGCCCGTTCAGGCTTCCGGGGTAAAAGCCGGTGTGTGCCGCGTTTGCCCCCATCATAGGCCAGGGGCCCGCAGCCAGGAGGCCCACGGCAACCGTCACACGGGCGGTGGCGGTGCCGCCCGCACCATCGCTGATGGTGTAGGTGAAGGAATCCTGTCCGCTGGTAAAGCTGGCATTGGGCGTAAAGCTCAGCGTTCCGTCGCCATTGCTTGCCACAGTCCCCTTTTGGCCCTGAGTGAAGGAGGTGAGCGTCAGAGTCTGGCCGTCCACATCGATGTCATTGGCCAGCACTTTGATCGGCGAGATGACCTGTCCTGGCAGACCCGAAGCGGAATCATCAAAAGCCACGGGAATGTCATTCACCGGCGTGACATTGAGGGTGACCGTGGCCGCAGTGGACTGCGAACGCTTGTCCTTCATCAAAAACTGGAGGCTGCCGTAGGGAATGCCGTTGGCGTTTGGCGGCGGCACGAAGATCACTTTTTTCGCGTTGTTGGACACAATCGCCGGCGCGGCTGTAATGGGGTCGCCCAAGCTGGTGCCATCGCTCGTCTGGTAAAGGGTGCCGGCGGCTGGCAGCGTCTGGATTTGTGCGGTGAGTGCATCCCCTTCGGCATCGCTGCCTGTCAGGGTGATGACCGCCTGAGCATCCTCATTCAGTGTCACGGTCTGCGCGTTTGCCACCGGCGGGGTGTTTGGCCGCTGCTGCACCGTCATCGTCACGGGAACAGAGACCACGGGATTCGCGGGATCATTGGAACTGATGTCGATCTGGCCCAGGTAGTCGGCCGCCAGCTTGCTGGTCGCGTCCAAGGTGACCGTGACTGTGGCAGACTGACCCGGTGCCAGCGTGCCCCCGGCAGGGGACTGCGTCAGCCAGTTCAGGCTGGAATCCATGAGGCGGATGTCGTCCCACCAGGCCTCAGAACCAGTGCTGAAGTTGTAAAGCCAGAGCTGGGAGACTTCATCGACAAGGGAGGGATTACGGAATGGGATGCCCGCCTTGACCAGGGTGCCATTGACATAGTAGTCGAAGGTTTTTGCAGTCCAGTCGAGATTTTGAAACTCAACATGGTACCAGATGTTAGCCTGGTAGGTGTACGTCTTGTCTCCGCCGACATCGCCATTCACATAAAAGGTGCCCAGACCGCTCGCGTAGAACCAGATCAGCTCCGCGCCATAGGTGCCGTCTGTCAGGACGAAATAGCCGTCGTGTGTGGCCGTGGAGCCGGATCTCACCCAGAAGGAGATGCTTTTCGGCTTTGCGCCGGAGGCGAAATCCTGGCTGATGCCGTTGAAGTGACTGGTGCTGCCCTGATAGGTATAGTGAAAACTCTTGCTGCCGGCAGCGGCCGTGCTGGAAACGATCTCCCGCGTGCCGGCACCTGAACCCATGGTCCAGTTGGATAGGGAGCCGCTTTCGAAACTGT
Source organism: Prosthecobacter vanneervenii (assembly GCF_014203095.1). Classification (NCBI taxonomy): domain Bacteria; kingdom Pseudomonadati; phylum Verrucomicrobiota; class Verrucomicrobiia; order Verrucomicrobiales; family Verrucomicrobiaceae; genus Prosthecobacter; species Prosthecobacter vanneervenii. Next base: position 80,281 of record NZ_JACHIG010000004.1, read on the forward strand.
CAGAAAACGGCAGCGTCGTGGAACCTGATTCGATGCGGATCAGCGCAGTCGCGCCCGCAGGCTGGGACTCGGCCGCAGCATCCTGCTGGTCTGTCACAGGCGCCGGGGAGATGCTGGCTGCGCCCAGATCCATCGAAAACACGGAGGCGCGTGGCACGGTGTTGATATCAAAGACCAGCGGCAGATCTCCATTGTTCGTCAGAGTCAGCGACTTCGTAGCCACGGAGTCTTCATACTGCGTGGAGGCCAGCGATGTGGGATTAACCTGGAGATGGGATTTGCCGAGTGCAAAATTCACAGCCGCAGGAGCGGGCGGCACCGTCACGACTGTGCTTGCGGATGCATTGTAGCCCGGAGCTGCCGCGCGGAACTGATAGGTTCCGTCTGTGAGATTGACACTGTACCTGCCATCTGCCGCCGCGATGACACTGCCCGTGGAGGTGCCCGTGTAACTGATAAGCGCACCGCCGATGCCTGCACCGCCTGTCACTGCCGTGACACTCCCTGCCACAGTGCTGCTCCTGAAGGCCGTGAGCTGGGCCTGGGCATCCCAAGTATTGCCATTTGTATCTGCCGTGGTCAGGTTGAGTGAGAAGACCAGCGGAGTGGGGGCGTTTGCGGCGATGCGGATCAGGAAAGGTGAGCTGCCGGTGTATGCAGTGCCACCCGCCGTCAGGTCGCCCCAGGAATGGCTGCCCTGCAGGACAGTGACGTAGTTCCCTGCTGAAGTTGAGCTGAGGGTGCTGGTGATCCCAAATGCGGTCTGCGAACCGCTGTTTTTCAGCGTTACAGCCAGCGTGATGTCTTCTCCAGGACTCAAGATGCCGTCGTTGTTGCCAGTGCCGCCCTGCTGACCGCTGTCCGAAGCCTGCAAAGTGGCCAGCGTCACATAAGGTCCTGTGGCAATGACGAGCGCCCGCGCCAGATTCAGTCGCCCGTTGGCGACCATCTTGCCGTTCATCCCAGCCACCCCATCGACGTTGGCAATCAGGGAATTTTTGATATCCAGCCATCCCATGGTCGGGCGGGCGGATTTCATCAATGCGCAGGAGCCTGCCACATGCGGGCATGCCATGGATGTGCCGCTCAAGGTGCGATAGCCGCCGCCAGGACTGGTGGAGTAAATGCTGACACCCGGAGCAGCAAGGTCCACCGTAGTGGCGCCAAAATTGGTAAAGCTGGCCAGCGAGTCCGTGTTGTCACTGGCGGCCACGGAGATGATGTTGGCGGAATCATAGGATGCAGGATAGGAGGGCGAGACGTCGGTGTTGAGGCTGCTGTTTCCCGCCGCCGCGACGAACAGGATGCCGGCCGCACCGGCTGCATCGATGGCATCCTTCAAGGTTTGCGAATAGCCACCGCCTCCCCAGCTGTTGGAGGTCAGCGTCACGTGGTTGGCCGTGGCATAAAGCACAGCCTCGATCGCGTCTGAAGTGGAGCCGCCGCCGCCGCTGGAAAGGAACTTCAATGCCATCATGCGCACGTTGTGGCAGACCCCGGCGACTCCGATGCCATTGTTGCCCACGGCCCCGATGGTCCCTGCGCAGTGTGTTCCATGATAATGATCGTCTGCAGGGTCATTGTCGTTCGAGACGAAGTCCCAGCCGCGGGTGTCGTCAATGTAGCCGTTGTGATCATCATCGATTCCATTGTCAGGCACTTCACCGGCATTCAGCCAGATGTTCGCCGCGAGATCCGGATGTGTGTAATCAATGCCGGTGTCAATGATCCCCACCACCACGGCGGCACTGCCACGCGCCACGTCCCAGGCCTCCGGTGCGTCGATGTCCGCATCGCCCACACCTCCATTCTGCCCATTGTTGTTCAAGCCCCAGAGCGAGGAGAAAGAGGGGTCGTTTGGCACCATGGAGGCAAAGACCACGTAGTCCGGCTCGACGACCTGCATGCCTTTCCCCTTCTGCCGGTAATCGGCCAGTTTGGAGTCGAACAAATCTAGGTCGGAGGTGCCCGGTTCCACAAGATAGACCTGCGAATTGGGCACATGTCTGCGCACCTTGCCCCCCAGGCTCTGCAGCACGGCCTGCAGTTCTTCAGCGGTTACGCCGTCCTTCAGAGTCATCAGGAAATGATCTGCCACCATGATCTTCTGATCCAGCATGGTGTCAGTGCCAGTTGTAGGATCGCGTTTCCACGACTCCTCAACGCGCAAATACGGATACTTGAACTTCGCCTCCACCACACGTTTCCGGGTGTAGTTGCCTTTTTCGTCGGGTGCTGTGTCCCGCTGCTGCAAGACACGCGCCTGCCTCAGAAAACGCTCCCGCTCTGCGCTGGCCGCCAGATCCGCGCCGCTACGCGGGGCCACGTAAGGTGCAGGCTCGTTTTTAGCCCCAGGATTTGCCTCCCGAGGGCCGAAAACTGCCGGGGCCGCAGAAGGGGAAGGTTGAACGCTGGCCGATGCCCTGTCTGGCACTTTGGGTGCCGGTGAAGTGGAAGCAGAAGGGGATGCCTTTTTTGCAACAGTAGTCTGCCACCCCACAGCGGCTGCAAAAAGCAGGACCAATGTCAGGGCCAGGAAAAAAATGCGCCGGGGTGTCATACTGAATCCACTACGAATTTCCATCTCAAATCGCAAGCCTTTCCTTCGTAAATATTAGGTTACAAGATTAATTCACCCAGTATAAATCTTATCGCTTAAACGTTTTTTCAAATAGGATTCGTTGAATGGTATTTCACGGCAATTCCGATGTTCAAAACGTTCTGATTCAGTGAATTGTAAGCCGTTTTCTCTGGCTCATTTCTCTTTTTCTCAAACGAAACCGCCGCAGCGAGCGACTCCTGGCACTCACTGCGGCGGCTTATGGGTCAATGAGAGATGGACCGCTCTCAGTTGGCCTTCTTCGGACGGCCAAGCACATCGTCCTTGGTCGTGAGCGCGACGGCCACGACCTGGTCGATGAGATCCTGGCTGATCTTGAGATCCTTCAGGGTGTTCACGAGGTTTTCAGCGATGGCGTTGAAGTGCACCTCGGTCAGTCCCATGCCTTCATGGGCTTTGCGCATGTCCTTGCCTGTCCAGGGCAGCGGGCCGCCAAAGGCAGCGCTGAGAAATTCCTTCTGCTTCCGGCGCTGTTTGTCCATGCTCACATCATCAAAGAAGTGCTTCACACGGTCATCGGCCAGCACTTTCACATAGAAGGCATCCACAGCAGCATTGATGGCGGCCTTGCCACCCAGCTTCTGGTAAAGACTGTCCTCGCGCGCCTTCAGCCACTTCGTCTTGCAGGCCTCTTGGGCAAACGCCCATTTGCGGCCCTCATATTCGGTGTTGATGGCGGGATCCACAGGTTTGCCGCTGATCGGGCAGATCGCGTTGGTGGCAGTTTCAGAGGCGACTGCGGCGGGGTCTACCGCCAGAGCAGCGGCGTTGACCAGCAGAGTCATGACAGCGGTGATGGTGACGAGGGATGAGAGGATGAGTTTCATGGTTTGGTTGGGCCATGTAATAAGTTGCATCGGCGATGCATCAATGCACCGATCCTGCCTAGCTCTGCGCATTTCTTGCGTGGCACTTCTCGCGCCAATTCCTGCGCACAAGGGCGCAGGAAGCGGCGAGCGCTGCCCGTTTAAAGTTGCATCATCAATGCATGTTTGATTCCTCCCAAGCTAACAAACCCGATATCACTGGACGCGCCGAGATCGAAACTCTGGTGAACACCTTCTACGACCGCGTCCGCGACGATGCAGTGTTGGGCTTCATTTTCAACGAGGTCGCCCAGACCAACTGGACCACCCATCTGCCGAAAATGTATGCTTTCTGGGAAACGGTGCTCTTCCGCACGGGTGGCTTCACGGGCAATCCCATGGCCGCACATGCCAAACTGGTGCCTCTTACAGACATGGGGCGTGACAAGTTTGACCACTGGCTGCAGCTCTTCCGCAGCACGGTCGATGATCTCTTTGCGGGAGAACGTGCCGAGCACATCAAGAACTGCGCCGCTGACATGGCCAATGTGATCTACTCGCGGATCAACCAGGTGCCCGACCCACGTTTTGATCCCGCTAATCTCACGCCAGAGCAGCGTGAGCGCTATGCACGCTACAAGCCGCCGCCCGTCGTATGAGCCAGTTTCCTGCCTGCAAACACAAAAAACACCGCGCCACCGGGCCGCGCCGTGACGGCCTGCGCTGGCTCGCTTCGGAGCCATATCGCGTGTTCTTTTTCAGTGGCGCTCTATGGAGCATCATCGGAGTGGTGATGTGGCCGCTGTATTATGCGCAGCAGCTCGGTTTTTATCCCAGCTTTGTGCATGCGCGGATCATGATCGAGGCTTTTGGCGCAGCATTTGTCGTTGGCTTCCTCGGCACCGCCGGACCGCGCATGGCTACCGCGCCCAAGCTCACGCCACTGGAGCTGGCGTGGCTGTTCTCACTGCATCAGGCCTGCGGCATCTCCCACCTCACGCTGCACATGGCGTGGGGAGATGCGTGCTTCATCGCGCTGCTCGGTTCATTGCTGTTGTGCCTCCTCATCCGCGTGGTGAAGTTCCGCAAAGATGCGCCGCCACCACAGTTGCTCCTCGCCCTTACCGGCCTGCTCTGTGGCATCACAGGTGCGTCATTGCTGCTTTCTTCCGTCACGCTGCTCGATCCGCAGCGTCTTCGTCTCGCCAACCTACTGCTATATCAGGGACTCCTGCTGCCGCCCGTTCTCGGCATAGGTGCGTTTGTGTTTCCACGCATGCTCGGCGGAGATTTTGGCGATCCCAAAACCGCGGCACAGAGCCGTACGAAGCTCATCCGCGCTGTCATTGCTGCTGCTTTACTCGTGGGCAGCTTTTTTCTCGAAGCCTGCGGCCACGTCATCGCGGGCTATGCGTTGCGTGTCTTTGTGACGGCGGTTTATCTTCTCATTGAGGTCAGGTGGAAAACGGCGCAGAGCGGCTCTCTCACCACTGGCTTGTTCTGGTCGCTCATCGTGGGCGGACTGGGGCTGGCGCTGGCCGGGTTCTTCTATGCGCAGCATGTCAGCGTGGAGCACCTGCTCTACATTGGCGGTTTCGGCATGCTCATGCTCATCGTGGGCAGCCGCGTGCTCTTTGGCCACAGCGGCGACCTCGACGGCTTCTTTGTGAAGAGCAAATGGGTGCGTTTCCTGATCTTCCTCGGTGTGCTGGCCGCCATCACCCGCGCCACACCTGCCTGGGCACCTTCCACCACGGTGTCTCATCATATTTACGCTGCATTCACGTGGGCTCTGCTGGCTCTCTCCTGGCTGCTCTGGCACCGCAGGCGCTTTGTGAAGCGGGATGAGGAGTAGCCTCCCCGCAAAATCAGCACAGCATTCCCCATGCGCAGGTGGGAATGCGGCGGCCTTCCTTGGTTTACTCCGGCATGAATGCAGCACTGAGCAATCCCGAATGGTCCAAGGTGGAGTCAATGGCCTACGATGGCTTTGATGAACGTCCGTTTCTTGTCTTCTGGGAGATCACGCGCGCCTGTGCGCTGGCATGCAAACACTGCCGTGCCGAGGCGCAGTCTCACCGCCACCCGGATGAGTTGACGCGGGAGGAATCGAGCCGCCTCATCCGCCAGCTGGCGGAACTGAAGCCCCCCATGCTTATCCTCACTGGCGGTGATCCCCTCATGCGCACGGACGCGCTGGATCTCGTGCGTGAAGCCACCGCTGCGGGCCTGCATGTGGGCCTGAGCCCCTCCGCCACGGCACGGCTCATGCACGCCGACTTTGCAGAAATCAAAGCCGCAGGTGTGGAGCGCATCTCACTGAGTTTGGACGGTGCCACACGGCAGACACACGACGCTTTTCGAGGCGTCAGCGGTACATTTGACCGCACCATCGCCGCCGTGCATCGTGCCCATGCAGCGGACCTGAGCGTGCAGATCAACACCACCCTCACACGCAGCAACCTGCGCGAATACGAGGCCTTCAAGAATCTCATGTTTGAGCTGAAGCCTGCCATGTGGAGCGTCTTCCTCCTGGTGCCCACCGGCCGTGCTGGCATAGCGGACCTCCCTGATCCGCAGGACATCGAGCACGTGTTTCAGGACATGGCCTCGCTCGTGGGCAGGGCGCCGTTTGCCATCAAGACCACCGAGGGCCACCACTTCCGCCGCGTGCTGATCCAGCGCCATGGGGCTGGCGGTCGGCAGCGCCCCGGCATGCGCTCACCGCTTGGCATTCGCGATGGGCGCGGCGTCATGTTCATCTCCCACACCGGCGTCGTGTCACCCAGCGGCTTCCTGCCGTTTGATTGTGGCAATGTGCGCGAAGAGCATCCTGCGGACATCTACCGGCATCATCCGCTCTTCATCTCCCTGCGCGACAACGATGCCCTCGGCGGCAAATGCGGCCGCTGCGAATTCCGCACCGTTTGCGGTGGCTCCAGAGCACGCGCCTACGGAGTCACGGGCGATCCCTTTGCGGAAGACCCCGCCTGCATTTACCAGCCAAAACTGAGCGGCGCTGTGCAGGTATGATCAAAGTGCGTTAAGAACTGACCGTTTGAAAATTTTCCATTAAACGCGGTTCGGAGAGCAATGATTTGGCAAGAGTTCCGGCAAGTGATTGTGGCAAAAATTGCTCCAGTTCGAGACGAAGCACGAGCCTGTTGGGTGCTGCGACAGGACGAATCATAAGCAGAGCATCGACAGCGGTGCGCACAAGTTCCGCACCATCCATGCCCTTGTCCCAAAGGGATTGAACGATGAGGAGCAGAGCAACAGCGGTGCTGCGGGAACGGCCTGCCCAGCATTGCACGAGGAGCGGAGCATTCCCGCTCTGTCGGGCAAATCGCAGGATGCTTTCGAGGTGTGTGGCTCTGGGCCCGTCACTCTCTGTACCACCGAATACGTCTGTAAAAACAAAGACACGGCTCCTGAGAGCATCTTTCAGGATGGCTTCCGGATGGTCGGGTTCACGAATACTGATGACATGCCAGCGGCCAGGTGAATCTGCCAGAAACTGTTCGACTTCTGAATGAGGACAGACGGCGGTCTCGCGCTGAAGGCTTTCGATAAACACCTGCACAGATTAGCACAGCCTTGCAGCCGGGTCACTGGCAGAAGCATCCAGCCTGCTTAAAGCGACGGTGGCGACCAGTCAGGGATGCCGCCGGACTTCTGCTGCTTCTCGTACAGCTCCCAGAATGGCTTGGTGGGAGACATCGGTGCAGTCTCATTCACCATAAGCGGGCGTGCCTCTTTCCAGAAGGCCTCGTAGGCGGCGTTCATTTTCTGCACCACTTCAGGGTAGTCGCCACTGACATCGGTCTTCTGATAGGGATCTGCATCGAGATCGTAGAGTGCGCCTTTGCCGGTCTGTGCGGCAGCCGCCTGTTTCTTCTTTGGGTTCCCGCCACCACGCGGTCCCACATAGCGGAATCGCTGGTTGCGCACGCCATAGTTGAGGAATTCCTGCGTGTTCGGCTCCGTGCCCGTAGGCCAGCGCGCCACATGAGTGAAAAGATAGCGGTCTTCCCAGTTGCCAGCCTTGTCCTCGATCAACGGCAGCAGGCTGCGGCCTTCCACTTGGTTCTTGGGCAGTTCGGCCCCGGCCATGGCGGCAAAAGTGGGCAGGAGGTCGATGTGCGCGGCGATGGTCTTGATGTCGCGCCCCGGATTGATATGCCCGTCCCAGCGGATGAAGAAAGGCACGCGCACGCCGCCTTCATCCGTGGAGCCTTTCAGGCCCACCTGGTCACCATTGAAGAAGGCGTAGCCGGGAATGATCTCCTTGCCACCGACAGCGGCGCCAGGTCCGCCGCCCGTGGTGCCATTGTCAGACATGAAGATGACCACCGTGTTTTTATAGAGGTCCCACTCCTTCAGCTTCTCCGCCAGACGCCCCATGTTTTCGTCGAGGTTCTCGATCATGCCATAGAATCCGGCCTGATCCTTGCCAAAGCCGAGATCGGTGAAGCGCTTCGCGTTCTTCTCTGGCGCGATGTAAGGGCCGTGTGGCGCATTGGTGGCGATGTAGGTGAAGAAAGGTTTCCCGCTGTCCTTTTGCTGCTTGATCCAGCCGAGCGCGGCGGTGAAAAAGACATCCGTGCAGAAGCCGTGCGTCTTCACAAAGCTGCCATTGTGCCGGATCACGGGATCCATGTACTTATTGTCTGGCGCATCCGCGCAGGAGCAGTCGTAGGCTTGGCCAATGCCGCCCGCGCCGTGGATGAAGGCTTCATCAAAGCCGCGCTTGTGCGGCTGGTAGGCCTCCTCATCGCCCAGGTGCCATTTGCCAAAGATGCCGGAGGTGTAGCCTTTGGTCTTGAGCACCTGCGGCAGGATGGTGGCATTCAGCGTCATGCGCTCGCGCTCCAGGATGGTGTGCGTGATGCCGTTCTTCAAATCGTGCCGTCCGGTCATGATCGCGCTGCGCGTGGGCGAGCAGGTGGGGCTGACGAGAAAGCGTGTGAAACGCAGGCTTTTCTCATGCAGCGCATCGAGATTCGGCGTCTTCAGCCAGGGGTGGCCCACGCAGCCCATCTGCGCATAGCCCTGGTCGTCTGACATGACCAGGATGATGTTCGGCCTGCTGCCGACGAGATCGGCAAAGGCATGCAGGGCCAGGGCAAAGAAAAAGATCAGGGCGAGTTTCATGGTCGGAACTGTGAGGACGCAGGAGCGGCGATGCTCTTTCAAGCAATGCAGCCGAGCGCGGCGTGGAAGTTACTTTTTATACGGAGTGCGCTTCACTTCCAGAATGACGGGCACATCCTTGTTCATCTCTTCGTAGGCGGCCATGAGCCGCTTCACCTCCTCGGGATGCTCGGTGGCCACATCGTGCTGCTCGCCGGGGTCGTGCTGCAGATCAAAGAGCTGCATCTTTGCCGCTGCGTCTCCGGTGTTCAGGCCGGGGAAGGCATCGAGGTTATACTGCTCATAGGGGGCAAGAATGGTGACACCATCCGGTGCGCGCGGGTCCAGCCATTTCCCGTCCGCACCGGGCTTGAGCTTGATCTGCGTGGCGGGCAGCACATGCAGCTTCCAGCGTGCATCGCGGATGTTGGCCAGTTTGGAATTGAGATGGCCAAAGATGTATTCATGCGGCGATTTTGCCTCCGCGCTCTTCAGCACCGGCATGAGGCTGCGGCCATCCAGCACACGATCATCTGGCATCATTGCGCCTGTGGCCTCCAGCACGGTGGCAAAGAGATCCATCGTGATCGCGAGCTGATCACACATCCTCCCGGCGGGGATCTGCCCCGGCCAGCGTGCGATCATGGGCACGCGGTAGCCGCCTTCCCACTGAGCCGACTTCATGCCGCGCAGGACTCCGCAGCTGCCGCCGAACCATGCGCCATTGTCACTGGTGAAAAGCACGAGCGTGTTTTCATCCAGCCCCAGCTCCTTCAGCTTCGCCAGCACCTGGCCCACGCTCCAGTCCAGCTCCTCCACCGCATCGCCATAGAGTCCCGCCTCGCTTTTCTTATAAAACGCCTCTGAGACAGCCAGCGGCTTGTGCGGCATGGCCTCCGCCAGGTAAAGCAGGAATGGTTGGCCCTTGCTGCGCTCGATGAAGCCCAGCGCGCGTTCCGTGTAGCGCCGCGTCAGCGTGGCCTGCACCACAGGATATTCGATGATCTGCGTGCCCTCCAGCACCTGCACTGGACGCATGTCGTTGGAGTAAGGAATGCCGTAGTATTCATCAAAGCCGCGCTCCGTGGGCAGAAAGCCCGGCTTGTGGCCTAGGTGCCACTTGCCCACCATGCCCGTGGCATAGCCTGCGGACTTCAGCACCTGCGCCAGAGTGGTCTCTTTTTCCGGCAGATGCAGTGCATCCGCCTCCGGTCCTCCATCGGGTGCCGGATTGGCCGTCATGCCACAGCGAAAAGGGTAGCGCCCCGTCATCAGCGCCGATCTCGTGGGCGCGCAAAACGGTGCCGGGCAGTTGAATTGGGTAAAGCGTGCACCCTCCGCCGCCATGCGGTCCAGATTCGGCGTCTTGATCTTTGGATGCCCGTAGCAGCCGAGGTCGCCATAGCCCAGATCATCGGCCAGGATGACGACGATGTTGGGTTGTTTCGCTGGCAGTGATGCAAGCAGAACAACAAAAATGGAGAGCAGCGTCAGGAGTGATGTCTTCATGCAGATGCGCGTGGTTGAGGTGCGTACTCCACGGATTCAGAGCGGAAGTCTTTCACAGGCATCCAAACACAGACCTCTTCATGAGGCGGCTCAACTGCGTGCATCTGAAGTTCAACAAAGCTCAGGGCGCTCCTGCCTCGGCGCGGATGCCGCGCAGTTTCGTCCAGATCTCCGCCTCGGCAGCCTGTGGCGAGAGCAGCAGAATGATCTGCGTTTTGCTGCTCTGCGGCAGCGGGCGCACCTCGATCTCTACATTCAGCGTGATCTGACGACCGTCTGTAAAGGTGTCGATGTAAGGCACCCTGGCTAAAAACGAGCCTGCTTTCTCCAGCGGTTTGACCTCGGCATTGAAGACAGCGGGATCAGGCTGCATGCCTTTGCCCCGGCCCACCATCGTGCTGAGCCCTTTGAAATACCGGTCCAAAAAGTCTTTCAGCTCCGCTGCTTCAATCTTTGGTGTGCCGTCGATGCAGACGGACAGCACATACGTGAAATACGTGGGCGAATCCGTGCGGAACATGCCGGGGGAGAAGCGTGCCTCCTCGTAGCCGCTCCATGGGATGTCACGCGCAAAGCCGGGTGGAATGGGCAGCCGCTCAAACCGCCAGTCCGCAGGACCGGCCAGCATGGTGGGCGCAGGCGGTACTCGTTGTGCGGAGGCCATGTCGAGGGCCCCGCAGGCAAGCATGATAAACAGGATAAAAAGCTTCATGATGGCTGAAGATGCGATCTCACTACACCACACGCTACTTCTGCATTTTCTTCTTTTTCTTTTTGCGCGGCTTCTCGTCTTTCTCGCCACTGGGGTCGTTTTTCCCTGCCGCAGGGTTCAGCTCCGCCAGCACGGCGGTGAGTCGTGTGCGGGCGGCCTTGCTGGCTTCGGTGTCAGCAGCTGCTTCCACAGGCTTTTCCACAAAAGGAGCGTCGCTCATGTCAAAAAGCTCCCCTTTTTCATTGAGCTTCCAGCCCTGATTCCGCACATACCACCTGGCACCGAGCTGCACATAGACCCATTCGCGCGGCGCGCCCTTCTCCCCACGCAGCTGCGGGGCGATGCTGACACTGTCAAACTTGAAGCCCTCAGGCGCTTTGGCGCCGGCCAGCTCCAGAAAAGTGGCGTGCATGTCGGTGAAGTTGATGAGGTCCTTGTTCACCTTTCCCGCCGGGGTCACGCCAGGCCAGCTGGCGATGAGCGGCACACGTGAGCCGCCTTCCTGCATGGAGGCTTTTTTGCCATTGATCATGCGCCCGCCGATGGTCCTGGGATGATTCAGCGCGGTGCCGTTGTCTCCGGAGAAGATGATGAGCGTCTTCTCGCGCAGGCCCAGTTTGTCCACCTCCGCCACCAGTGCACCCACCTGCTTGTCCATGTAGGCAATGTTGTCGTTGTAAAAGTCCGTGTCCTTGCCGGCATCTGCCGCTGAGTCCGGCGTGCGCAGGATGGGGCCGTGCACGAGGTGCATGGAGTAATACAGGAAGAACGGGTGCTCTTTGTGCCGGTTGATGAAGTCGAGGCTGAAGGCCTGGATGATGTCGGGATTGTACTCCTCTTTGGGCGTGGTGACCGTCTCGCCGTTTTTCTCGTAGCTGTCTTTCCAGTACCATCCACCTGCCGTGGGATCGGTGCAGTATTCGTCAAAGCCCCAGTCACGCGGCGTCTCGCCCACCTGCCGCCATTTGCCCGACTCGCCCGTAGAATAGCCAGCCTGCTTGAGCAGCCTGGCCATCGGCTGCTCATCAGCCGATTTCGCGCCAGGGCCGCCATTGCGCCAGGATCCATTGCCAATGCCACCGGTGCGGAAGGCGTAGCGACCGGTCATCAGTACGCAGCGTGAGGGCCCGCACAGCGGTGCTGAGTAGCACTGCTCAAACCGCGTGCCGGAGGCTGCGAGCTTGTCGATGTTGGGTGTCTTGCGCACATCCGAGCCATAGCAGCTCAGGCCATCAAGACCCAGATCGTCCGCTAGGATGAAAATGATATTGGGTTTTCCGGCATTTTCTGCAGCAGGAGAAAAACATGGTAAAACAGCCAGGGTGCAGAGCAGTGTCAGGATGCGTTTCATAGTGGGCATTGGAATGAAGTGCCTAAAGCAGCAAGCGGCGTGCACCGCAGAAACGACAAAGACAGCCGCTTCATACAGCTCAATCGCCCTTGTCATCGCCATGGTCGTAGGTCTTGGGCAGCGTGGCCGTCCAGGCCGCGAGCTGTTCGGTGAGGCGTTTCAGCACCTCGGGCTGCTTTTCGGCCAGGTTGGTTTTCTCGCCCGGATCGGCGGCCAGATCGTACAGCGCAACCTCGCCTTTGCGGCGGTGGGAACCATGCAGCTTCCAGTTTTCCACCAGCAGTGTGGGATCGCTCTTTTCCGTGTTGGTTTTCCAATAAAGCGGCTTGGTCCGCACATGCACACCGCCCAGCAGCGCCTTGGACGAGTCCTCGCCGTCAAAATCACTCGCGTTGACAGAAATTCCCGTGATGGCGCAGAGAGAGGGGAGCCAGTCTGCCCCGCTGATCACCGACTGCTCGTCCACACGCCCTGCGGGCACCCTGGCAGGCCAGCGGACGATGAAAGGCACGCACACTCCGCCTTCCAGATCGGTGTGCTTGCCGCCTCGGAAGTTCGGACCTGCGTAGCCCATGGCATTGAGGCGGATGTCATCGATGTCGCTGCCTGCAGGCCCTTTGTTTTTCTTCCGGGGCTTGGCGTCTGCACCTTCGGTGTCGCGCAGCGGTGCGGCACCTTGGTCGCTGGAAAAGACAACAAGTGTGTTCTCACTCAGGCCCAGTTCATCCAGCTTCTGCAGCAGGCGTCCGATCTCAGCGTCCATGGATTTCACATCCGCCAGGAAGGCTCGCATATGGGTCGCAGGATCACCACCCAGCTTTTTGCAGGTTTCAAACTTTTCGCGCATCTCTGGCGTGAACTTTGACTCGTCCAGCTCCAGCGGCCCAAAGGCATCCAGCACTGCCTGGTTGGGGTGGATGGGATGGTGAGAGATGTGATCCCAGATGTTCACGTAAAACGGCTCCGCCTTGTGCTGCTCAATGAAGCTGATCGCCTGATCATACATGGGCGCATCGCGTCCGCGATTGTCCTCCGGCTGGCGGTGCTTGCCTGCCGAGCCCTGATCTGAGCCGATCACATCAATGCCATACGTCCCGGGCTCCAACACTGGGCCGATGTGCCATTTGCCAAAGTGGCCGGTGGTATAGCCGTTCTTCTTCAGCAGCTCTGTGATGGTGACGCGTGATCCGAATCCATAGCTGGCTGGATACTTTTGAAACGTGGCCGGAAATTTCCCCGTCATCAGACCCGTGCGCGCCGGGCAGCAGGTGACGCCCGTTGCATGAAACTTCGTGAAGCGTGTACCCTGCGCCGCCAGCTTGTCCAGATTCGGCGTCTGCGCATACGGATGCCCATAGCAGTGCGGGTCCCCCCACCCGAAATCATCAGCGAGAATAAAAATGATGTTAGGTCTATCAGCTGCCAAAGATGCTGGCGGCAGAGCCAGGAACAAAGATGCGAACAAAAGGATCTTCATAGAGTTACGGGCGCGAGCGGTGAATATATGGCGCTTCATGGTCTGCCCCTCAAACGCTGTCCCGGCCAAGTCTTTCGTGAAATAAATGCGCCCGGCCCGCCTCTCACCGGCATGAAGCCCGCCCTTTTCGCTCTCGCCCTCATGCTGCCTTTCCTATCCTGCTCCGCCAGCACCACCCCGCAGCCTGAGGAGGCCGGCACGGTACACTGGGGGCGCATTTTGGAGACTGCGCTGGCCTCCAGCGCACAATCGGGAAAGCCGGTCTTTGCCTTGTTTCAGGAAATCCCCGGCTGCGCAGGCTGCAGGCAGTTTGGCCGCGAGGTCATGTCGCATCCCCTCATCGTGGAGGCCGTGGAGACAGAGTTCATCCCGCTGCTCATTCACAACAACAAAGGCGGCAGAGATCTGGAAGTGCTGCAGCGTTTTGGCGAGCCCGCATGGAACTACCAGTTGGTACGCTTTTTCAATGCTCAGGCCGAGGACATCATCCCGCGCAAGGACCAGGTGTGGGACACCGGGGGAATCGCCGAGCGCATGGTCGCGGCACTCACCCTGGCAAAGCGCCCGGTGCCAGCCAGCCTGAAGCTGCTGGCGGCAGAGCATTCACCACGGCTGAAAGAGGCCGTGTTTGCCATGTACTGCTTCTGGACCGGCGAGATGGAGTTGGGCCGCATCGATGGCGTGATCACCACCGAGGCCGGATTCATGGGCGGGCATGAGGTCACGCGGGTTAAATACGATCCCGCTGTCATCACCCTGCCTCAATTGATCGCCGCAGCCGAAATGGTGCGATGCGCCAATGCAGTGTCTGTACCTGAAACGGATCTGCACGTGGCTAAAACCACGCGCCTCAAGATCGGCACCATCTCCGGCTACCGTACGGCACCTGTGAGCGATCAGAAAAAACAGATCAGCGGCACGCCGGCTGAAAAGCTGACTCTATCTCCTTCTCAAGCCACCAAGGTGAATGCCTGGATCCGCACCGATCCGGCGAAGGCGCTGGCCTTCCTCAGCAAATCACAGCAGGCGCAGATCCGGTGAAGGCTCAAGGCTGCGTCTTCACGATGAGGCTCTCCAACGGTGGTGCATCGTGCGCGCCGTTGTTTTCATAGCCGGGCAGCTCCTTGCCACCATGCCGCTCCTCGCGCGTCTTCACGTCCGGCCCGTAGGCCATGCGCAGGATCTTGAGATCCTGGATTTTGTCCTCGGCACGTAGGGCTGCTTGGGTGCGATAGACGGCGCAGTCCTCCACCCGCACCCTTGCATCTCCACGCCCGCCCGGCCCACGCGCACGGATGGCCACCTCATTGTCATCAAAGACACAATGTGAGATCACTGCATCAATGTGCTCCTTCAGATTCAGCGCTGCACGCGTGCTGATCTGGCTGGGCTGATTCCACCCATGCAGGTAGCACTGGCGGATGATGAGCTTGCAGCGCTCGCCATCGGGCGGCGTCTTGGAATCAAAGGCATTTTCTCCAGGGCTCTGCCCTGCTTTGAATCCGGGTGCATCTTCCGCCAGCGCGCCCGTCCACAGACGGCACATTTCAATAGTGAGGCTGCCACGCGAACGACGGTCGGGATCAAACTGAATGCAATCACCCGTGATGTGGGAGATGTCACAGTTGCGGATGGTCACATCGCCCCAGCGGCCGGTGATGCCATGGGCGTCCGTCTGCTTTTCAAAAGTGCCGTTGAGAAGATGATGGATACGGCAGTTTTCAATCACCACGCGAGTGCCAAATACACCCACACCGTTGCCGGTGCCATTGAAGATCTCGCAGTTCCGCAGCGTCACATCATCGGCGGTGATCTTCACAATGTTGCCGCCCGCACCTTGGGCATCCACGCGGTAGTTTTCATAAACGCCCGGCTTGGTGATCTCCAGCCGGTGCACCAGCTTGGCCCCAGTCTGTGTGCCCACGGGTCCCGGAGTTCCCGCCAGCTCGGCGGCATGTAGCGGAGTCAGCAGAATCGAGATGATGCAGCAGAGACAAATCGTTTTTGACATGCCCTCTCAACGTTGCTGTAGGGTGGAAGTTTCCAGTCTACCAGGGAATCACCGCCCGATCCTTGATGAACTTCCCGCGCAGATCGTGCGGTGCCTCCAGCGCCAGCCAGGTCAGCGTGTCAGCTCCCTCCTCGGGGCTGCGTGGCGCGTCGCTGCCGCCCATTTCCGTGCGGCACCATCCGGGGCACATGCTGTTCACCATCACCTGCGGCAGTGCGGCGGTGAGCTGCTGCGTGAGCATGTTCAGCGCGGTCTTGCTGATGCAGTAAGCCGGCGCCCAGGCCTGTGGCTCTCCATCCAGCTGCCCAGCCCCGCTGGAGACGTTGATGATGCGCGGTGCGCTCGACTTGGCGAGCAGCGGCGAAAAAGCCTGGCTCACGCGCAGCGTGCCCACCACGTTCGTGTCCAATGTCTCCAGCAGCACCTCGGGTTTGAGGTCGAGCAGGCTTTGATAGTGGTCCAGCAGGATGGCCGAGTTGTTTGCCAGCACGTCCAGACGGCCAAACTGTCTGCCGATTTCCCCCACCGCCGCCTCCACGCTGGCGGCGTCCGTGATATCCAGCGCTACGCCCGTCGCTCCTCCGCCAATTTTTTCAGCAGCCGCCATGGCACGCACACCATCACGACTGCCGATGATGACCTGCGCACCGCGCGCGGCCAGTTGCTTCGCTGCTGCAAGGCCAATGCCACGCGTGGCTCCGGTGATGAGGATGATGGGCTTCATGAGATGAACCAAGGCAGCGCGGCTTCAAACGCGTTCCCAGCGGAACTTACGCTCCTCTTCACGGATCGGTTGATCATTGATGCTCGCATAGCGTCTGGCCATGTAGCCGTTTTCATCAAACTCCCAGTTTTCATTCCCATGACTGCGCCACCACTGGCCGGAATCATCATGCCACTCGTACTCAAAGCGCACGGCGATCCGGTTTCCCGTGAAGGCCCAGAGCGTTTTCTTGAGCCGGTAGTCATGCTCCTTGGCCCACTTCTTTTTCAGAAATTCCACCACTTCAGTGCGGCCGTTGAGAAACACATCGCGGTTGCGCCACTCGGTGTCCGGTGTGTAGGCCAGCGAGACACGCTCGGGGTCGCGGCTGTTCCAGGCGTCTTCGGCGGCCTGTACTTTTTTGATTGCAGATTCTTCAGTGAAAGGTGGCAGGGGTGGGCGGGGGTTCATGGTGTTTGGAGTTTGAGCTGGGATTCGAGTTCGGCAATGCGGGCTTTCAGAGGCGCCACGGCCTCTTGCACTTCAGCGGCCGTGAAGCGCGGTGTGATGAATTTGGGGCAGTTCCAGTCGTAGGACAAAACGTCGATGACAAAGACGCGCTCCACTTTGGCTGCATGACCACCGGGCGGGGCGATCTTTTCCACCAGCTCAGGATGCTCACGCGCATCCAGCACACGGGCGTGGCCGAGAATCTTCAGCCTTTCACGCGCCGGATAGTCCATGAGGAAGAGGCTCACGCGGTCATTCTTCGCCAGACTGCCCACGCTGATCATCTGGCGGTTGCCGCCATGGTCTGCAAACATGAGCTCGTTCGGCCCCGTGACACGCAGGAAGCCTTTGGCCCCGCCCCGATGCTGCAAATACGGCCATCCGTTTTCCGTGATCGTGGCCATGTAAAACGAGTCACGCTGCGCGATGAAAGCAGCTTCTGCCACAGTCAGTGGATCGCGCTCAGGCGTGGATTCAAAGGCAGGATAGGTCCGCCCATAGTAATGACGCTCCGCCGCGAACACGGCAGGCGTGAGCACAGTATGCATGAAACGGTCGGCCATGGTCGGGGTGGAGCGAGGGGTTAAAAGAGGCAGGGTTTGTTTTAAAAGACCAGCGTCTGCCAGCCTTCGGCAAGATATCGGCGGATGCTCGCAAAACCGGGCGTCCCAGCCAGTGCGAAATCTTTGATCTCCGGCAGACCGCAGGCTTCGACTTCCTTCGTGGCGCCAAAGACAGCCGAGCAGCCGCAGGAGGCACCAGCGATGGCGTGACGCACGGCATTATAGAGACCATGGGCGGGATGCGTTGGCTTGGAAAATTCCGCAGGCCAGCGCACGCCGGTGCCGGTGAAGACGACGCTGACTTCGTCGTTCTTTTCCTGGGCTTCTGCCGCCAGCGCGAGGCCGTTGAAGGCGCGGCCGAGGGCTTCTTCGCCGTTTTGAGGATCCGAGGTGATGATGATGGCAAGTTTCATGGGATGGTATGTTTGGTTTGGTTCAGCTCTTTCTGGAGCGAGTGAAGACTGCGCCATGGCTGAGCCTGCGGGTAATGCCGTCTGTCACTTGCCGTTATGCCAGATATGCATATCCTCCATCATCATGATGGACCGCATTAAAGCCCTGCTGACGGTGATCGAAGAAGGCAGTGTCAACCGCGCCGCCGTGCGGCTGCGCATCACCCAGCCGGCGCTGAGCCGCCAGATGCAGGCGCTGGAGCACGAGCTCGGTGGCAGGCTGCTGGAGCGCGAGACCAGCGGTGTGAAGCCCACGGGCCTTGGCCATGCCCTGGTTAAATCCATGCGCCCGCTCGTCGAAAATTACGATGCCGCGCTCGCCGATCTGCGTCGGCAGGCGCGTGGAGAGCACTCCGAGCTGCGCGTGGGGTATCTATTCTCTGCCGCTCAGAGCATGCTCACACCAGCGCTGGCCAGGCTGCGAAAATCACACCCGCAGGTAAAGCTCAAACTGCATGACATGTCTCCCCGCGAGCAGATCGACGGGTTGCGTTCGGGCGAGCTCGATCTCGCGCTCATCGGGCAGGAGGGCATGCTGGCCGCACGGGAGTTCCACAGCGCCAGGCTCCGCTCGTTCACTGTCTGCGGGGCCGTTGCAGATGGCGATTCTCTAGCCCAGAAAAAACGCATCACTCTTAAAGAGCTGAAGGGCCGCGATTTCATCGGTGTGGATGAAGATCAGGTGCCCGGGCGCAACCGCTGGATGACCGCCCTTTGCAAATCGGCCGGGTTCAAGCCGCGCTTCGCCATCGTCGTGGATGGCATCACCCATGTGCTTTCGCAGGTCGTTTCAGAATCCGCCGTGACTCTGCTGCCCGGCTACTTTGAAAAACTCCAGCATCCTGGGGTGACCTTCGTGCCAGTGAGTGATGACACTGCCCGCTGGGACTGCATGGTGCTCTGGCAGAAAGGCCGGGCGTCTGCTGCTGCCCGTGCTCTGGTAGATGCGCTGAAACAGGTGGCGGCAGAAATAAAATGAGGAAGCTCCTGGGGAGCTTCCTCATGACGTAATCTTCTCCGTCCTGGCCTTGCGGGCAGATCAGACCGGGAGCGGTTACTTTTTCACGCCCATCTTTTGGCCTGCCACTTTCTCGGTGTAGAAACGGTGCATCTTCTCGGAGATGAACTCCAGGTGGTCCTCCACAGCAAAGTGCCCCGCCTCCAGCCGGTGCATTTCGGCATTCGGCAGGTCCTTCAAGTAGGCCTCTCCGCCCTCAGGCGTGAAGAAGATGTCTGACTGCCCCCAGAAAATCAGCGTCTTCGGCTGGTTCTTGCGCAGGAACTCCTGCCACACGGGATAGAGCTCCACGTTTTTGCGGTAGTCGTAGAACAGATCCAGGTTCAGCCGCGCGGCGTTCGGCCTCTGCATGAAGGCAAAGTCTGACTCCCAGTTGTCAGGGCTGATCAGGGCCGGATTCTTTGCCCCTTGGACATACATGCCCTTGATGGCGTCATGGGTGAAAAACCCCGTCAGCGGTTTCTCCGTTTCCTCCGAGCGGTTTTTCCAGAGCGCGCCACGAAGACCATCCCATGCCGCAGTGAACCCGGACTCATAGGCGTTCGAGTTCTGCACGATCAGCCAGTCGAGGGCCGCAGGATTGCGCACCGCGATCCTGAATCCCACCGGGCCGCCATAGTCCTGCATGAACAGCCCGTAGTGTTCGAAGCCCTTGAGCTTGAGAAAGTGCTCCACAATCTCGGAGATGCCGTCAAAGGTGTAGCTGTAGCTTGCCGGGTCAGGCATGTCGCTGAGGCCAAAGCCGGGATAGTCTGGCGAGATCACATGGAAGGCGTCAGACAATGAGCGAATCAGGTCACGGTACTGATGGGATCCTGAAGGAAATCCGTGCAGCAGCACCAGCTTGGGTTTGGCGGGGTCGCCCGCTTCACGAAAGGCGATGTTCAATCCGTCCACCTTGATGCTCCCAAAGCTGATGGGGTGCGGTTTGGCGTTCATCACCGGTTTGGCGGCACTGGCCACGCCACCCGTGAAGGTGCATGCGGCGATTAGTGCGATGGTTGCAAGGGTTTGTCGTCGGGTGTTCATGTTCGTATCAGGTTTTGTTTTTTTCGGGGTTTGCTCACGACGCCGGAAGCGTGGTGAAAAAATGAGGCTCTCGCCTAGGCCTCGCCGCCAAAGCTCACGTGGTCGTCCAGGTCGAGGTAGTCGAAGGTGCCGTGCAGGTCTTCGCGTGCGGGGTTGAGGCGCTTGATCTGCTCGGTGAACCATTCGCGCATCGCGACGTCATTGAAGGCCACCGTCTCGGTCCAGTCGGACCACTGCTCGATCTCCAGTGCGGTGCGCTTGTACGGTGCCTGCTCGTTAACCCACAGCAGCAGCTCCCAGTCTCCAGCGCCGGTTTTCACCTGCGCCAGCAACGCCTCCGGCTCGATGCCGGTGAAGCTGAAAAAGCGTTGGTCGTTCAGGCTGTCATAGACGTATTCTCCATGGGTGCCGGCCAGCGTGGCCCGCGCTTTGTCGAGCAGGCGTGGCAGGATGGTATAACCGCCGAGGCGGACGCGGGGGCTGCGGGGAGGACGTTGGGTGAGGTTGAGTGCTTTCATCACCACCATCATCCACGCCGCCGCCGTCGGCGGGTAATGCCGCCTTGTCGTGACGGCTATGCCCATTCGGCATCGCCTTTTTCTTCTGCCCAGGCGTGGCCTCAGCGCAGCCTCAGCCCATGTTGCAGCCAGAAGGACTGCATGGCCGCATGCGAGCCGTTGAAGACATTGCGCTCCACCGGTCGGTCCAGATTGCCAAAGTAGAGGCTGTTACGGTTCATGCCGTGGCTGTACACCTTGGGCTGCGAACGGCCATGAGACCAGTCCACACCGCCATACTGCCACATGGCCCAGTCTGACCACACCCGGTACTGATGCAGCAGGCCATGCGGAGTTCCTGGTGCGGGATACACCGGACCCGCGCCGCCATCGTGCGAATACAAAGCCACCCAATAGGGCATGCGGCGCAGCTTTGCCTTCGTGGCTGGATCCGCGCTGCTCAGCATCTGTTTCAGGTGTGTGCTGTTTTCCAGATACGCTACTGGCACCACGCCTGTGCGGGACTCCACGCGGTCCATGAAGCGCAGGATGTCTGACATGCGGGAGTTCGCATCAAAGTCCGCGCACAGCAGCAGCGCCGGTGCATTCCACGCACGGCCACGTGCCAGGGAGTGCGCGCGTGCGCAGAACTGATCTGCCTGCGCCACCGCATCCACATGCGTCTGCAGCCGGTAGTAAATCCCTGGCAGCATTCCATTTCGGTCCGCCGAGGCCAGGAAGTGCGCGCACTTCTCATCCAGATTTCCACCCTTACCCGCTCGTGCGATCAGCGCACTCGCCCCATTGGCCCGCAGCGCCGACACATCATGCTCCGAGTAGCCCTGACCCGGCCGCTGCTTCTCCTTCGGATCATACGCCGAGACATTGATGACCTGCGGCATGCCCCAGGAAGACATCGGCGGCTGGCTCTCCGGCGGTCCGCCGGTGGGCGGTGTGGTGCAACTGGCGAGAGCAAGAAAAAGAGGCAGCAGCAGGGGGCGTTTCATACGGATGTATTCGGTTGTGGCACCAGTGGCGGACTGACCGGCCTTTGGCAAGGAGCCTCATGCCACTCCATCGGTGGAGGCAGGTAAAAGCCGGCGAATTCCACATGCAGTACCCGGCGGCGGCTTGTACTGGTGGAACGTGACGAGGCATGAAGCAAAAGCGGCCGCATCAGCAGCACATCTCCTGCCCTGGCTTCACACAAAACCTCACAATGTGTTTCGCGGCATTGTTGGATGGACTCGGCGCTCAATCTACCCAGCCGATGCGTGCCGGGCAGCACTCTCAGCGCACCATTTTCTGCGTTGGCATCATCGAGGTGCAGACGCACTGCCAGCATCTGCTCCAGCAGCGGAACAGGCGGCTGCACATGCGGCACGCCGTCCTTCACACTCCAGGGGCCGAATCCCGGAGATTCCACCGGGGCTCGGAGCGCCAGTGTCAGATCCTGATGCCAGGCCACCAGCCAGTTGGTTTCAGGGCGTTTGTCAAAGTAGATGCCGCGTACCGGCACTGGATCGGATGGGAGATGGGGGCGTACAAGACCGGCCAGTATGTTCTGAGCCAGGTCCGCCACCACAGGAATGTGCAGCATGCCGCGTGAGCCGGCACCGGTTGCATCCCCGAGCGCTGACCTCAGGCCATCGCAAGCGGAGTCATCGAGCACATTCGGCACGATGACATATCCATCGGCATCCAGGCTGGCGGCGAGATTCATGTCCCGATGGCTTGCGCGGCCACGGCGCTTTTGCAAGTCATCGAGCTGGTGAATCAAAACTCCGTCCGCGTCATCTTAACGCCATTCTCCGAACGCAGCTCGATCCAGTCGAGCTCCACCGGCTGCTCCTGCATGGGCAGGTAAAGCCGCACGATGCCCAGCGGTCCAGCAGCAGGGATCTGCACGCTGATCTCCTCCCAGCCGCCTCCCTTCAGCGTAAAGAGCACGCGCTGCGCTTTGCCACCGCTGGGCACCCAGTCAAAATGGGAGGTCCCCGCCTTGGCCTTGATGCGGAATTTCGCCGTCGTCGGCCCGCTGTGCTTGCCAGCGGCGAACCCGAGAAAGCATTCAAAGCCGATGTTGGTCACACTCACGATGCCGTCCTTCACCGTGGCCTTGCAGTCGCGTGCCTTCCAGCCTTGCAGCGCGGGATCACCGTCATCTTTGGCGGGTGCCTTGGCTTTCGCCTTGGCCTGCGGCTTGCCTTCGAGCTCGGGATGATACTGCTTCGGGTCAAAGGCCGGATTCGGCACCGGTACCACCGCATGGGTGGCTTTGAGAAACGCTTCGATCAGCGCGTCCAGCTCCTGCACGAGTTCCGGCTTCTGTGAGGCGAGGTTGTTCTGCTCACCGGGATCATCGTGCAGATTGAAAAGCAGGTATCGGTGCGCGCCTTTCTCGCCGCCGTGGAAGAGCCGGATGAGCTTCCAGTCGCCACGATGCACGGACACTCCCGGCGGCAGCCAGGCCGGCACATTGGGAGAGGAATGCGGGAAGTACTGGAAGATGGCCTTGCCGGGAAGATCACCGCCTTTCAGCGCGGGCAGAAGGCTGTGGCCGTCAAAAATCTGCCCTGCCGCAGGCTGGATCGCGAAGGCTTCGAGCAGCGTGGGATAGTAGTCCTCGCTCTGGATCAGCGCATCGCTGCGTGCTCCCGCTTTGGCAAGACCCGGCCAGACGATCACGCCCGGCACATGTGTTCCGCCTTCAAACAGGCAGGCCTTACCCCCACGCAGCGGCGCATTGCTGGTGGGCGTGGTGCCGTCCACCTTGTCATACATGTTACCGCCGTTGTCGGAAGTGAAGATGATGATCGTATTGTCAGCAATTTTGAGGCGGTCCAGTGCATCCAGCAGCGTGCCGATGGCGTCGTCCATGCTCTCCACCATCGCCGCATAAGTCGGGCTGCGCTGCGGATCTTTGGGATTCACACGTGCGCGATGTTTCTCGATCAACGCCTTCTTCGCATCAAACGGCGCATGCACGCTGAACATCCAGTAGTTCATGTAAAACGGTCCGTCCTTGTGCTGCTCCATGAAGGCCACCGCTTCCTTGGCCATGCGGTCCTCGATGTGCTGGTCCGGCACATCCGGATCCGAGTCAAAGTCCGCGAACTTCCACGGCGCCACGTAGCTGCCCGCCGGTCCCGGCCCAGGATGGTGCGGCACATCCACATCAAAACCCTGCTGCAGCGGCGAGTACGGCTCGGGGCCCAGATGCCATTTGCCAAAGTGCCCCGTGGCATAGCCCGCATCATGCAGCGTCTCTGCCAGTGTGCGATATTCAGTTTTCAGGCGTGTCGGTGGCGTGGGCTGGATCGCCTTTTGGTCCGCTGCCGATTTCTTGGGCAGCGTCGCTTCCAGCACCACCTGTGGCATGTGGCAGTTCGGCACGGTGATGCCCGTGCGCGCCGGGCTCAATCCCGTGAGAATGGCCGAGCGCGTGGGCGAGCACAGCGGGCTCGCCGAATACGCCCGCGTAAAGGTCATGCCACGCTGCGCCAGCCGTTCCACGTTCGGTGTCTGGTAAAACTTAGTCGTGCCATACAGCGTCGTATCACTCCAGCCAAGATCATCCGCCAGGATGAAGATGACATTCGGCTGGGCCGCGATCAAGGGCGTGGCTATCGCGAAAAGACAGGCAAGAAGACGAAGCATGACAATGTGAGTGATAAAACTGTGACAGTGATTCTTCAGCAAGTGCGGGATGGCGATTCGAGTCTGGCAGTTCAAGGCGCTGCAGCATCCTCCTTCTGCAGTTCCTGCATGGCACGCACGGCCATGAGCTCACAGTTGAACCACATTGTGGGCCCGCCGGATTTCATGAGCCAGGTAAGATAACGCCCCGGTGCCTTCTTGTTCTGCTGGCTGCGCACGAGAGTGCCCGCCAGAGCCCGCGCCTTTTGCAGATGCAGCCGGTCTTTCGTCACACGATATGCAGCAAGGTAGGTGCGGATCAATTTCGCCGAGCTCGCGCAGACTGGCGCGTAGCACCGGTATTGCTCCAGCACACAGGGCAGCAGCCAGTTCTTCGTTTTGGCCGTCGCCTGGCCATCGTCATTTTGGCCGCCGGGGCGGCTTTCGGGCGGCTGATCCCACACCACAAACTGGTCCTCAGCAAAGCGCAGCAGATCCAGCGCGAGCGTCCGCTCCTCCGGCAGCATCTTCGCCTGGTTCAGCAAGTGAATGGCGAAATCGCAGGCCTCATGCTTGGTCAGGTTTTCATAAGGCGGCAGAGGCTTCACGTCCTCAAACTGCCCCTGCCAGTTCCAGGTGCGCACGGGGTTGCGCATGATCCAGGCCACGGCTTTTTCACGCATGGCATCAAAGCGCCGCTCCTTCGTTGTATTGGCAAGATGGTCGAGGAACTCGACGACCAGTGTGGGCACCAGCACATTGTTCGTGGCTGCCTGGCCGTCCTTTGGTGTCACAAAAAGCAGCCAGCTGCCGTCCTCGCGCTGCTGCTTCTCATAGGTCTCGGCGATACCCACCGCCGCCTTCAGATACTTTTCATCCTGGCTGGCACGATATGCATCCAGAAAATACCGGCCGGCCTCCGCTCCGCAGTTGGTCATGTAGTTGTTGGGATTCATATGCCCCTGCATGCGCTCGCCGAACCGAGTGGGATGATACGTCGGCGGATGAAAGGCCCAGGCAGACTCTGCGGGCTCGCAGAGCGCCAGCAGCGTGTCCGCCGCACGCCTCGCAGCCTGCACAGCTTCAGCAGCATCCGCAGGTGCGGGCGTCTGCATGGCATACACCGCCAGTGCCGACGCTGCCGCGCCGATGATCTTCGAGGGATAACGATACAGGTGAAACTGCTCGTCGATCTCGCCCGTGGTAAACCAGCAGCGCAGATCAGGCGAATGCACCAGGGCATCCAGCGCAGCCCGCGCACTCTCACTCCAGCTCTTGTCCAGCTTGGCTTCACTGGATTGAAACACTGAGGCACGATGAAACATGCGCGTCATAGCCTCGCCCATCATCACACCGCTTGCACCCAGCGCCTCCACCTTCAGCGTTGTTTGGCCAACGGGCACTCGCGTCCATACCGGAGAAAGCGGCACATTTGGCTTGGCGGCCTCAAACATCAATTTTTCACCCGACGATGGGGTAAGTGTATAGTGGTACGACTTCGCTCCTTCGACATCCTTGAAATCAAACGCAGGCGCAAACTGAAACTGCACAGACTCCTGATTCCAAAACGGCACACCGGCGCGCACAGGCGTGGCGGATTCGTTCAGCGCCTGCTGCGCCATGATCTGGCACGGGAGCAAAAAAGCGGCAAAAAAGGACTTCATGGCGAAGTGACGTTTTTTAAATGCACCGCGAGCCGCTCCCGCATGCGCTTCATGCGCTCAGCCTGCGACGGTTGGTCGGCAAGATTGTGCAGTTCGTCCGGGTCGGTGCGCAGGTCGTACAAAAGCTCGCCGCCGTTTTGATCCCAGGCAATGTAGCGAAAGGCGTCTGTGCGCACGCTGTGGCCGGTCAGCTTTGTGTTGGTGGCCACCATGGTGCTGACAGCAATCTGGCGGCCCTTGGCGGCGGGATCGTCGAGCATGGGTTTCAGACTTCGGCCCTGCAGGTGCCTGGGTCGTGGCAGTCCGGCGAGGTCGCACAGCGTTGGGTAAATATCGACCTGCTCGGCCAGCCCGCTACGCACTCCCGATTTCACGCCAGGCGCGGCTATGATCAGCGGCACGTGAGTTCCGCCTTCAAACAGGGTTTGCTTGGCCCACAGGCCATGTTCGCCCAGCTGATAGCCGTGGTCGCCGGTGAGCACCACGATGGTGTTCTCTGCGAGCTTCAGCTCAGTGAGCCTGTCGAGGACACGACCGATCTGCGAATCCACAAAACCCGTGGCCGCCAGATAGGCCTGCAAGGCATCACGAGCTTCGTCATGCGTGGGCTCAGCATAGCGGAAGACGTTGTTGTTGGGCCGCAGCGATGACTGTGGCAGCTGCGTGAGCACCTCTCCGCCCGTGCGGTAAAACGGCGGCATGCTGAGCCGGTTTTTCTCGACGGCATCAAAGAACGACTTTGGTGCTACATACGGGGTGTGCGGCCGGATGAAGCCCACCGCCAGGAAGAAGGTTCTTTCTTTGAAGGCATCCAGCGTGGCGATGGCATCATCGGCGATCTGGTAGTCGGTGAAGTCAGCCGCCGGCCGCGCCGAGGCGGCGTAGGCGCGGTTGTATCCCTCTCCCTTGGTGGTTCCGTGCGGCTTGTCACCAGGATCGTTCGCCACCTTCGCTTCGACGAAGTTTTCGGTGTCCTTGTGCAGCGCCGTGCGCAGCTCCACATCGAGCTTCGTTTTGGGGTCGGTCACATGAAAAACTTTTCCGACCCGCCCCGTGGCATATCCATGATCTTTGAAATACTGCGGCAGCGTCACCACATCCGGCAGCGCCTTCCGCAGGCTCGTCGTGAGATCCATGACCCCCGTTTTCTCTGGGTAGCAGCCCGTCAGAAAGGAGCAGCGTGAGGGATTGCACAGGGCAAACTGAGTGTAGGCATGCTCAAACCGCACACCACGCGCAGCCAGCGCATCCATGGCCGGAGTGTGGACGTGCGGGTGGCCGTGGCAGGAAAGAGTAGTCGTCAGATCATCGACGATGATGAACAGAACATTGGGGCGCGCTGCGTTCAGCACAGGCGTGCAGAGCATTGCCAGAAAGAATGCAAAAGAACGCATCATGGTCACTTGGCTGGCTGGAGGTCAATCGTGCGGAATTCCGCCGCGCCCAATGGCAGATGCACACGCACATGAATCACACGCCCCTTGGCCGGGATCGCAACCTCTTGCGTCTGCCATTCATCGCCCGCTTTCACTTCAAACGGCGCACGGTTCGCAGGGAGAAAGTCTTTGTCTCCATCCATGCGCCAGGCGATGGCGCCCTGACCTGAAGCGGCGGTTTTGAAGATGATTCTGGCTGTCGCAGGAGCGGCCAGCTTGATCTGACTGCGGGTGATGAAGGTGCCCTTGCCACCCTTGTCTGGCGTGAGCACCAGCACTCCATTCTTATTGATCAGGTTGCCTCCACGCGCCAGCCAGCCGCGTGTGGCCTTGGTGTCGGGTGGGTCGGCCTTGGTCTCAGGTTTCGGCGCAGGCTTTCCTTCGAGGTAAAAGTCAAAATAGTCATTCCACACGGGGGACATAGGCCCGAGAGCAAGGCCGGGCGGGTTGAGCTCCGCACACCATGTCGTGAGTTTGTCACGCAGCCGTGTCGCGATGTCCGGATGCTGCGAGGCCAGGCTGTGTTTCTCCTCCAGATCGGTGGAGAGGTCGTAGAGATACTCGCGCTCGCCCCCGCGCAGCAGCTTCCAGTTTCCCTCACGAATGGCGCTCTGGGCCATCCAGCGCCACATCAGCGCCTCATGCGGAGGTCGCGTGTTTTCCCCTTTGAGATAAGGCATGAGATTCACGCCATCCAGATCTCCCGGCTTCACGGGAACATCAGCCAATGCCGCCGCCGTGGCCGCGACATCCAGTGCGCTCACCGCATGCTTATACGTCTGCCCGCCGGGAATCGTGCCGGGCCATGCGATAAGAAAAGGCACATGCATGCCGCCTTCGCTCAGCATGCCCTTCTCTCCATTCAGCGGTGTGTTCAGGCTGCCATCCCAGCCGCCCGCGTCGCCATCCAGCGGCGAGTCGGTTTTGTGAATCTTGAGCGGAGCGCCGTTGTCGCCGATGAGAAAGATCAGCGTCTTTTCCGTCAGTCCGTGCTGCTTCAGCGTGTCCGTGATCAGGCCCACGCCGTCGTCCACCGCAGCCAGCATGCCCAGCGCGGCACGACGGCGCTCCGGCATCGGGCCGGGAAAGCGGTCCTTGTACGACTGCGGTGCATCCAGCGGCGTGTGCGGCGCACGCAGGGCGATGTATAGAAAGAACGGCTGCTCCTTGTAACGCGTCACGATCGCCGCCGCCGCCCGTGTGCAGCCATCGATGTGATAAAGCTCCGGCTTCATCTCGCTCATCGGCTTGTCTTGACCATCCACCGTGATGTTGGCGGGAAACTTCTGCTGCCCGTGCTGCGAATACACATGCTTGAACCCATGTTTGGTGATCTCACTCTGCGGCCCCAGGTGCCATTTGCCAAACTGCGCCGTCACATACCCGGCCCGCTGCAGCCGCGTGGCGATCGTCGTCTCTTTGTTAAAGCCGTCCAGAGCGGAGCCGTTGTTGTCCAGATTGAAACGCCCCTGGAATTTCCCTGCCATCAGCCCGCCGCGTGAGGGCACACACTGCGGCGCGGTGCTGTAGCCATGCTTTGCGATGACACCGCTGCGCGCCAGCGCGTCGATGTGCGGCGTTTTCACATCCTTCTCCACACCTCGGATGCCGAGATCAGCATAGCCGTGGTCATCGGTGTAGAAGACAATGATGTTGGGCTTCACCGAAGCGCAGGCTGCTTCAGCCAGAATGACGAGGCCTAGAGCGAGGATAATGCGGAGCTTCATGGAGCTTTCTTTTTTTTGGTCTGGTCAAACATCGCTGCAGCCTCATGGCCTACCTGGCCCGGTGTCACGGCGTCTTTCAGGAACTCGGCCAGTTTGGCACGCATCGTGGCCAGACGCTCGGGCTCCTGCGCTGCCAGATTGTTCTTTTCGCCGATGTCGTTGGCGAGGTTGTAGAGGGCGAAAGTGTCTGCGGTGTTGGCTGTCTTCGCACCCCCCTTTCCCTTTTTGCCTTTTCCCTTCCCTTTTGCACCCTCTGCCGGTGCTTCCTCGCTGTCGGCATCACTGCCATTCATGACGAGCTTCCAGTCGCCCATGCGCAGCGCGGCCATGGTGGGAGACTGCACGCAGAGGATCGCATCATGCGGAGAGGGCGCACCCTGCGTCAGCATGGGCCAGACATCCTTGCCATCCAGCGGCGTCTTCTGCTCCAGGGAGCCGCCGGCCAGTTTCACCAGCGTGGGATACCAGTCCACCGTATGCATGGGTTCTTTGAGGCGCTTGCCAGCCGGAATATGTCCCGGCCAGTTGGCAAAGGCGCAGCCGCGTACACCGCCCTCATAGATGCTGCCTTTAAAGGCACGCAGCGGCCCGTTGCTGCCAGGAGGCGGACCGCCGTTGTCGGTGGAAAAAAGGATCAGCGTGTTCTCACGCTCGCCGCTTTTTTCCAATGTGGTCACGATTTGACCGATCGCCTCGTCCACCGCCGCCAGCATGCCCGCGAGTTTTTGCCGTCCGCCTTTCAATTCGCCATAAGGTTTCAGATACTCATCCGGCACCTCCAGGGGGCCATGCACTCCATTGAAGGGCACGTAGAGAAACAACGGCTTCGACTTGTCCTTCTCAGCGATGGTGCGGCAGGCCTCACGTGCGAGAAGATGCGTGGTGTAGCCCTCCTCTTTGATCTGCTGGCCGTCGCGGTACCAGTCCAGATCCTGGCCACGCATGTGGGTGAAGTAGTCCAGCATGCCAAAGTAGTGCCCGTAATGGTGGTGGAATCCTCGCGCCGTGGGCAGGTAGGATGGCTGGAACTCGCCTAGATGCCATTTGCCGATGATCGACGTGGCGTAGCCCGCATCATGCAGCGCATTTGCCAGCGTGCGTTCCGTCAGCGGCAGACCCCACGTGGCATGCGGACGCACGATAGTGTACACACCCGTGTGCGTGGCGTAGCGGCCGGTCATTAATGCGGCGCGCGTTGGCGAGCACACCGGCTGCACATACAGCGACTCCAGCACCGTGCCTCCGGCTGCAAGCTTGTCGATGTTCGGTGTCCGGATCTCCTTGCCGCCATTGAATCCGCAGTCCGCATAGCCAAGGTCATCGATCAAAAAGAAGACAATGTTAGGCTGCTTTTCGACCGCGAAGGCTGACACCGAAAGGAGAAGCGATGATAAAAACAGTGCGCTGATTTTCATGAGAGGAGAATGGAGATAAGGTTTCATTTGGCCTTCTTCTTTTTGCCGGCGCCGGGATCCACCATCGTCAGCGGTTCGCCAATCATCAGCGGCTTGCCAAAAACGGTCTGCTTGTCCCCCTGCTGCTGCATCCAGGCATCCATATCGACGCGCATCTGCTGCAGGCGCTCAGCCTGCGTGGGTTCGGCGGCGAGGTTGTGCAACTCGTTCGGATCACTCTTCAGATCGTACAGCTCCTCCGCAGGCCGCACCGAGTACCGCTTCACCTTGGCCGCAGCTTCTGGGCTGCTCTCT
Organism: Prosthecobacter vanneervenii; assembly: GCF_014203095.1. Lineage (NCBI taxonomy): Bacteria > Pseudomonadati > Verrucomicrobiota > Verrucomicrobiia > Verrucomicrobiales > Verrucomicrobiaceae > Prosthecobacter > Prosthecobacter vanneervenii. The sequence continues at coordinate 110,847 of NZ_JACHIG010000004.1, forward strand.
GCGGCGCTGAGCCAGCTCTGCCAGTAGTTGAACCCGCTGGTCACATTGCTGGAGCGGGAGATGTGGGTGTGATGCTGGAATTCGGGGTGCAGGTTGCGGATGTACTTCCAGTCGCGCGCACGCACACTGCGGATGGGATAGACGTTGAAATCACCATCGCCGCTGTGCGTGGTGAAAATGCGCTCACGATGCGTTGTGGCTTTGCCCAGCAGCACGGAGGCAAATGATTTCCCATCAATGCCCTCCGGCACCGTGCCGCCACCCAGCTCGATGAAGGTCGGCAGCAGATCCGGCCAGGCGATCATGGCATCATTCGTGGAAGCCGGTGCCAGATGTCCCGGCCAGGCTGCAATGAAGGGGATGCGGATGCCCGCATCATAAAGGTTCCATTTCCCAAACGGCCACTGCCCGCCGTGATCAGCGGTGTAGATGAAAAGCGTATTCCCCGGCACCTTTTCTTTCACCAGCGCCCGCAGCTCACCGAGCAGGTTGTCCGCACGCGTGATGTCCGAGCAGTAGCGCGCTCGTTGCTCCCGTGTCGCCGCAGTATCCACATGTTTAGGGGGAAGTTTGATCGTCGCCGTGTCATAGCCCGCGTTCTCGCCCCAGGGGACATGCGGATGACGCGTGCCAAAGAACAGGCACAGCGGCTTGGAGGCATCACGGGTGTTGAGAAACTTGGCCACTTCCACGGTGTCTGTGTCACCGTGCTGCTCACCTCCCAAAACATCGAAGCCATGGTCCTTGCCGTAGTTTCCATGCGCCACCTTGCCAAACGCCGCCACCTCATAGCCCAGCGCATGCAGCACGGGCGGAAGAGATTTCACATCCGGATTCTTCGCCTTGTGGTTCGGCTCCGCTCCATTCCGCGCCGGCCACAGCCCTGTGCACAGCGCCGTGCGGCTGGGGCCGCAGGAAGGCGAGGCCACAAACGCATGCGTAAACTTCATTCCCTCCGCCGCCAGCTTCGCCATGTTGGGCGTGCCGATGTCCGTGGCTCCATAAGGCTCGGAATCCAGCATGCCATGATCATCCGAAATAAAGACGACGATGTTTGGCGGCAAGACTTTCTCAGCTCCATAAAGCTGCAGGCTCAGAAAAGCAGCGGCAAGAAAGGTCAGAGTCAGGTTGGACATGCTTCGGTTAACGTACGGACTTGCAGGGACATCTCAGCAAATACTGTGTCGGATTGAGCATCCCGGCTTGTCATTCGTGAAAAGGCCTTTTAGCGTGCTGCCATGAGCTCGAAACCTACGAACGCCACCGCCAAACAGTCAGCCGAATACGCAATCTACAAGCCCAATAGTCGTAACACCGGTGGTGTGATCCGCTTCGAGTTCAACCGCGCCAAGGGCTCCGTCTTTGTGGATGCCGCCTCACAGAGCGGGGAGAAGCAGTTCGACTGGGAGCAGAAGATCACCATGAAATGGGGCCTCTCCGATCTCGGCGCCGTACTGGCCACCCTTCAGGGACGCCAGGAGCAGGCCAAGCTCTTCCACCAGTCCGAAAAAGCCAACAGCGCCTTTGAGCTCACCTTCCGCGATGATCCGCAGAAGGCCCCGTATTTCATGAGCATGTCGCGCCAGGAGGCCGCATCCAAGAGCGTGAAGAAAGTCACCTTACCAGTGACCCACGCCGAGGCCGCGATTCTGGAAACCGCCCTGCGCGCAGCGATCACGCGTTTGATCGGGTGGTGAGAAACTAGAGCGCCTCCAGCTTCACCGTCAGCGATTCATATCCCAGCTTGCGGTCAAACTTGGCCTCATGCTCCACACGCTCTGCCGCATTCACAATCGTGATGCGCTTCACGCGTTCGCAGCACAACCTCAGCAGCGTGCGCAGGATGAGGCGTGCGTGCGGTGCTCCGAGGCAGAGATGCGTACCAAAGCCAAAGCTCAGATGCGGGTTGGGTTTGCGGTCCAGGCGCACCTCCTCCGGCTGCGGGAAGGCGTCGGCGTCAAAGTTGGCAGAGGCCCAGGCCAGAGAAATGCGCTCGCCAGCTTTCACCGTGACACCGTTCACATCCGTATCCGCCGGGCACACGCGGCCGATGTGCGTCAGCGGCATGAACACGCGGAAAAACTCCTCGCTCGCCAGCGTGATGCGCTTCGGGTCTTCGCGGAGAAACTCCAGCGCCTCATGATGCTCCGCCAGATAACCGAGCGCGCAGGAGATCGTGTGAATGATCGTGTCTCGACCGCCGGCAAAGGCCAGATTCGCAAAGCCCATCATCTCCTCCCGCGTGAGCTTGCGCCCGCGATACTCCGCCAATGTCAGCGCACTGAAGAAGTCCTCGCCAGGATTAGCCTCAGCACGGTCAAATTGCGCGTGCAGATAGTCCTCCAGCACATTGCCTTTTTTGAACTCACCGCCAGTAACCTTGAATACATGAATGCCCCAGCCGATCCACGTTTCGCCTTCAGACGCGGGCACATTGAGCAGGTGAGTCAGTGCACGTGACTGGATGGGCAGCGCGAATTCGTTGACGATCTCGATCGAGTCGCGGCTCAGCGCCTGCGTCAGCATGCCGTCCATCAGCGCCTCCACTTGCGCGATCATCGCCGGGTCTTTGGATCGTTGAAAAAAGGGCTCCACGATGGCGCGGTAGTCGGTGTGCTCAGGCGGATTCGTCTCGATGGGCAGCTGGCGCATGGTGCGCACCTCCTCCTCGGAGGGAATCGGCACGCGGAAGGGCGCGTCCGAGCTGAAGGTCTGCCAGTCCTTGGCCGCCTTGCGCACATCCTCGTGGCGCAGGATCATGGTAATGTCTTCGCCATGAAAGGGGCACTTCATCACGCCGGAGGTGCTGCGTGCTTCGCGGAAGGGATCGGAAAAGGCGGGCATAGGAGGAGTTCAATGAAACGCTGAATGCAGGATGCTTTCAGTGCAACCTTTGCTCTTTGTAAGATGATGCCTGCGGCCTGTGCAAAGGCCGTTCCGCTCACTTCTTTTTCGCCTTGCCAGCCTTGGCCGCCGGTTTGGCCGGAGCAGTGGGATCTTCGTTGATCGCCCCATGCCACTGCGGCGCGATGTTTTTGGCGTTCCACTCGGCCCAAGCCTTGGAGAGCTTTGCCACGATCTCCGGCTTTGCCGCCGAGAGATCATGCTCCTCGCCGATGTCTGTGCTCAGGTCGTAAAGCTTCCAGCCGGACTGCGTCTTGGCCTCCATGTCTCGTACATCCACCAGCTTCCAGTTTCCTTCGCGGATGGCCTTCTGCGGCCCGAAGCGCCAGGCCAGCATGTCATGCGGCGGCGTGGAGACCTCGCCTTTGAGATGAGGCAGCAGATTCACGCCTTCCACACCCGCAGGCTGTTTCGCAGCGGTGATGGCGCAGGCCGTGGGCAGGATGTCCAAGGTGCTCACTGGGTGGTCGTAGGTCTTGCCAGCTGGCAGCTTGCCCGGCCAGCTCACAAAGAACGGCACCCGGATGCCACCCTCCAGCGTCTGGCCTTTATCTCCACGCAGCGGGGTATTGACACCCGTGTTGTAGGCAAAGAAGGGTTTCCTGCCGGAGCCACCGTTGTCACTGAAAAAGAACACCAGTGTGTTCGGATGCTTCGCCTTCAGCTCTGCGGTGATGCGGCCAATGTCATCATCGAGCGCCAGTAGCAGCGAAAGATAACCACGACGGTTCTCATCGGTCACATCCGCAGGAATCCGATCCTTCACTCGGTCTGCGATCTCCAGCGGCGTATGCACGGCATTATAGGCCAGGTAGAGGAACCAAGGCTTGGCCGCATTCCGGCCCATGAATCCCAGCGCCTCATCGGTGAAAAGGTCCGTGGCGTATCCATCCAAATGCTGCAGCTCACGACCGCGATAGATCATGTCATGCGAATGCGCGGAGCCAAACTCAGGCTCGGCATCCTTGTGCAGCAGGTAGTTGTGCCCGCCCACGAGGAAGCCAAAGAACTCATCAAAGCCACGCGACTGCGGGTGATGTGCCGCATCAAAGCCCTGGTGCCATTTCCCGATGAGCGCCGTGGCGTAGCCCTCGTCATGCAGCACATTGGCGATCGTACGCTGATCCAGCGGCAGCCCCAGCTTCGCCTCATCCCCCACATGCGGGTTGAACTCATGCCCAAACCGCGTCTGCGCCTTCCCCGTCAGGAACCCTGCACGCGACGGGCTGCAATAGGGTGCAGTGACGTACCCATTCGTGCACCGCACCCCGCTGGCCGCCAGCGCATCAATGTTCGGCGTCGGTACCACCTTCCCCCCATGCACGCCGATGTCCGCATACCCGAGATCATCTGCGACGATGACAAGGATGTTGGGTTTCTCAGCAGCATACAGCGAAGGACAGAGGGCAAGCAGGAGCAGGGCGAGGCGTTTCATGATTCGCAGCAGGTGGGTGTGGATGGGTCAGAATACGAACTCACTTCACAAACATCGCATTCCCCTTGTCACCACCGCTCAGCACATAGGCCACGAGGTCGAGGATCTCGTCCTTCTTGAGCATGGACAGCAGCATGGGCGGCATGGGGGAGACGGTGCTGAGCTCGATGCTCTTCACTTCCTTGCGGTCCACGTTCACGCGCTGGTTCGGGTCGGTGAGGTCGGTGTTGAGGGTCACGCCGTCGCCGCTCAGGTTCACCACCACGCCGCTCATCACGCTGCCGTCGTTCTTGGTGACAATGATCGGAGCAAACTGCTCGTTGATGACCTTGCTGGGGTTGATGATGTTGTCGAGCAAGTCGTGCGGGCTGTAGCGGCCGCCAGCGCCGGTGAGGTCCGGGCCGGTCATGCCGCCGGCATTGCCAAAGCGGTGGCAGGTGTAGCAGGCGGCGGCAGTGAACATTTTGCGGCCGTTTTCAAAGCTGCGGCCCTTCATGCCTGTCTTGGCGGCGGCGCTGAGTTCGTCCAGCGTCCACATCGTGGGTGTGCGGCCCACGAACATGGCACCGACGTTTTCGATGGCGGATTTGCGTTCGGGCTTCTTAGCGATCAGCTCCGCCAGCTCCGCGTTTTCTTCCGGCGTGAAGGTGGTCAGGCTGTCATTGCGGATGAACTCGATGAATTTGTCAAAGCTGGCGCCGCCTTTGTAGTTCGCCGCTTTCAGGAACCACTCAAGCTGCTGTGTGCGCAACTCCTTGGTCCAGCCGGTCTTCAGAAAGCGCAGGCTGCGTGCATATTCCATCTGCGGCTCCTGGCTCTCTGCTGCGGCAATGAGGGCCATGCCCTTCGCCGCAGCCTTCGGGTCCTGCAGGTAGCCCAGTGTTTCCGTGAGCAGCCAGTTGAGCTCAAAGTTGTCCGCCGGATACGCAGGGTCGAGCTTGGCGATGATCGCCGCCACCGTGGCATCGTCCGGATTGCCAAAGCGGTGCAGCACGATCTCGGTCAGGCGCACATAGGCCATGCGCTGCTCGTTATTCAGCTTTTTAAAGTCGCGCTTGAGCAGCGCGGCGAGGATTTCATCCCTCTTCGCCGTGTTCACCACGTAGCCTTCGGTGCGGTGAGTGGGGCACACGCCCGTCACGCGCGCCAGCGCCAGCAGCGCTTCAAGCTGCGCGGTGGCATTCTTTTCATTCAGCGCCTTGGTCTCCCATTCAGAGACAGGGTTGTGCTCCAGCACCGTGCGGGCGGCGGCGCGGATGTAGCGGTCCTTATGGCTCAGATGTGGCCAGGCGAATGCAACGGCTTTTGTATCCGCCTTGCCATGGAACGCCTCCAACTGCTGACGCAGTTTGGCACCTGCCGTGATCTGCGGTTCGTGTATCGCGGGTGCGGTCGATTCCTGGCCTGTGTATGTTACACGATACAGACCGCTCTGCACACGACGGCCGCCAATCGTGAAATACATCGCTCCGTCTGGGCCGATGATCGCATCGCTCACCGGAAGCGGACCTCCAGTCACAAACTCTTCCTTCGTGGCGGTGTAGCTCGCGCCGTCTGGCTTGAGATGCACGGCGTAGATTTTGCCCCAGCTCCAGTCCAGCGCGTAAAAGGCATCTTGGTATTTGGCAGGGAATTTGGCACCGTAACCAAAGGTGCAGCCGGTGGGCGATCCCGGACCGATGTTCAGCGTGGCGGGCAGGTTGTCATAGTAGAACTCGGGATACTTGCCCGCGCCGTTGCGCCAGCCGTACTCTCCGCCGCTGACGACGTGGTTGATACGCGTGGGGCGGTACCAGGAGGTGTTGAAGTCATACTCCATGTCTGCGTCGTACACGAAGAGCTCGCCCTCGCGGTTCACACCGCCGTCGTAGATGTTGCGGAAGCCGGAGGCAAAGATCTCGAACTGTTTGCCATCCGGTGAGAAACGGTAAACGATGCCGCCAGGAGCCATCACATGGCGGTTGTGGCCGCGGCCGTCCGGCATGCGCGGCAGCAGGTGGTCATCGCCCCAGAGCTTGGCCACAGGAGAGGTGTCCAGCGTGCCAGCCTTCGGCCCTTCCTTGAGCACGGCATTGTTTCCGCTGATGAGGTAGAGCCCCTTGCCGTCCGGCGTTTTCAAAATGGCATGCACGCCGTGGTCGCTGCCGGCGTCAAATTCGCGCAGCATCTCCACCTTGTCTGGCATGTCATCGTTGTTGCTGTCAGTGATGCGGTACACGCCGCTGGGGATCTTCTTTTCGTAATCGTTCACGCCGATGTAAAGAGCGCCAAAGGCGAAGAGCATGCCGTTCACTCCGCGAATTTCCGCAGCCACTTTCTGCACATCGGCAGCCTTCAGCGGCTGACCTGCGGCAGGCGGGTTGAAGCGGTACAGGCAGCCATACTGGTCGCTGGCATAGATGCGGCCTTTGTCGTCCGCGCAAAGATTCACCCAGGAGCCCTGCTCACCGCCGGGCACGGAGTAGAGCAGCTCCACTTTGAAATCTGGCAGCGTCTTGATGTTGCTGACCGGTGTGGCCACATTCGCGCCGATAGCCGGACCGACCGCATCCGGGCGCTTCGGCTTCCCCTTGGCGGCAGCATTCTTGCCCTTGGCATCACCCTTGGCCGGAGCAGGAGCTGGCGCAGGTGCCTTGCCTTTGCCCTTGGCAGGTGCCTTGGCTTCGATGATCTGCGCATCGCTGGGGATCGCGGACTTCTCAAACGAGATCACGCCTCCATCCGGCAGCTCCTTGAGCATTACGTCTTTGATCTGCACCCTCATGGCAGGGCCGCGATGAATCTGGAACGCGATCAGCCCTTCGAGTGCGCGCTTCGATTCCTCAAAGTCGAGCAGGTCGATCGTCACCTTGCCATCGATCTTGTGAATCAGGTGGTTTCCCTGCGCGATGACGGTGTACTCATGCCATTCGGCGATGTCCACCTTCACCGGCTCGTGCTCGGAGGCCAGCCAGCGTTTGCCCTCGGGATCGATCACCACCCCCTGCCCGTTTTGCACGATGATGCCTCGCCCGCGCTCTTCATACACCATCGCGTTGTTGGGATGGGCTGGATGAATGTCGCATTGATAGCCACCGATGGACCACTTGCCATTCTCCGGCAGCTCCTTGCTGCGGTACTGAATGCCCGTGTTGTTGCCGCTTTCCTTGATCTTCGCATGCAGCTCAAAGTTCTTCACCTTGCCGCCGCGCCAGATCAGAAACTGGTTGTACGTGAGCTGCTCCGGCCCGGTGGTCTTGCCCGTGATGCAGCCGTCCTCCACGCTCCACAGCTCCGGATTGCCATCCCAGCCGGTGAGGTCCTTGCCGTTGAACAAAGGCTTGAAGCCCTCCTGGGCGGAGGCAGAACCCAGGGCGGCGAGCAGGAGAGGTAGAAGAAGACGTTTCATGGTTGAGCGCGTGGATAAACGCACCCGTCTGTCAAAACCTACCGGCAAAGGATGTGTCGGATTCGGCAAAAGAGCATGAGGATCTTCTTTGAAATGGACAGTCTCATGGCAAAATGGTTCCCATGACCGCCGTCGTCACCCTCGACAAAAATGGCCGCTTCGTGATCCCCAAGGCCATGCGCGATCATTTGCACTTGAGTGCGGGTGACAAACTGCGCCTCGATGTCGTCGGCGGACGCATGGAGCTTAGCCAGGAGACACTGGAAGCCAAAATTGTCCGGAAGGAGAATGGATTGCGCGTGGTTGTGGGCTGGGAGGGCTTTGATGCAGCCAAGGCCGTGCGTAAAATGCGTGCGGACCAGGTGGCGAGACTGGAATCGCCTTTCCGCAGAAAATGACGGCATGTTCAGGCGTTCAAGCCTGCCTGCCATTTCTCTTCAAGTTCCACAATCCTCTGCCACATCGCCAGGCGAGGCACTCCCGCATAACCGGACTCCTGAGCGTCATTGATTTCGATGACGATCCAGCGGCCGTCGATGCACTGGGCCATGTCAACGACCACGAATGGCAAAGCTGCCCGCTGAGCGGCCTCTCCGGCCATTTTCATGGCATCTGCTTTTTCAGTTTCGGTCCACTGGTATTTGGCGAACTCCGCAAAATAAGGCCCGACTCCGACCAGATGGCCATGCCACCAGAATGAGCGAAACTCGAAGGATGCGGGAATGCGATGCCCCATGTCTGCCTGGATGGGGCGAAGACGTTCGAAGCGACGTATGACCACCTGCTGCCAGTGCAGCATGCGGTCTATGGCAAATGCTTCAACAGCAGCACGGTATTCGTCCGCATTGTGAATGATGGAGAGCTTGAACTGATGGCGGCTGGTCTGGCGGCTGCCTTTGATGAACAGCGGCCATCCGGCCAGCTCACCGGCAGTTTCTGCATCCGGGGCTTTGTCGAACCACCAGCTTTCCGGAGTCAGTCCCTCCAGCAGCGGATACCACTGGGGCAACTCACTGCAGAGCTGATGCTGTGCAGGCGAGTGGATGAGTTTGACGCCGTGCTCCAACAGTTCGTTGTAGAGGGCATCATAATCAACGACAGCGCCAAAGCGACCCACAGCGGTTACTTCATCGAGGCCGAAACGCGTGTGCGAGCAGGCCATGAGCTGGCCGAAGGCGAAGTCGTAGTTGGGGGATTGAATTTTAGCTTCTGCGATCCAGACGCTGCGCTCGATCTGGAAGACATCGATGTCGTCTGGAGTGTGCTGCATAAGGGTGAATGATCGGATGGCTGTGTGCAGCGAATCAATGCGTGCAGCGGGTCAGGCGCAACGTTGCTTTTGCGGGCCGGGCGCGGGGTGAGGATTGAGGACGCCACATACCCCGCGAAAGCGGTAGCTACGATGCAGGCTTGCGCCTTGCATCTTCGCGACCGCACTCCAAAACGCTGACGCGCTGCTAGTATATCTGCCCCTACTTCATCGGATGCAGCTTCAGCAGCTCATCCGTCGTGAACAGCATCATGCGGCCGGCGCTGGCGTCGCGGACGGCTTTGACTTCGGCGGCGGTCACAGGGTCTGCCTTGTTGCCGAAGTGATTGCGCACAAAGGTGAGCACGCTGGCGATTTCCTCGTCCTTGAGCATGCCGCCGAAGGGCGTCATGGGCACCTGGCCGTTGTATTCCTTGCCACCGACCTTGATGGGGCCCATCAGGCCGTACATGACGATCTTGATGAGGCGGTCGCGATCCGTGGTGACCCAGGGGCTGTTGACGATGCTGGGGAAGGCGGGATCGAGACCGGCACCATTCGGCTGATGGCAGGTGACGCAGTGGCCTTCGCGGTTGTAGATCTCCTGGCCCAGCTTGAACTGCTTCTTGGCCGCGTCGCTCAGGTAGGCGGGGGCGGGCACCACGGGGTGCTCGGGCTTCACGGTTTCCGCCACGCCAGCGAGGCGGTCGGCAGCAGTTTTGATGGCGGCCTTGTTCCAGTCATCCTGCGGCAGCTTGGCTGCGATGGCGACGATGTTCTTGGCGGCAGGAATGTTCGGCAGCCACGAGGCGGCCACGACGGCTTCGAGGCGCACGCGGCCATGCTCATCGGCGGCGGCTTTCTCCAGCAGCGCGACGTGATCGGCGATGCGGTGGGTATTGTAGCGCAGCACGCGCACGGCGGCGGCACGGGCATGGAAGTCGGAGGAGGCCAGCATCTCACGCAGCAGCCCCTCATCGGCCTCATTGAGACCCCAGGTGACCCACAGAGCTTCGAGCTTGGCGTGCGTTTCCTTCTGGTCAGCGGCCCAGGTTTTGATGGCAGGCAGCACTTCCTTGGCATCGCGGGCGCGCAGCTCGCGGCGGGCGCGGTAGCGGGTGCGCAGCTCGGGTTCCTTGAGGTCTTCTAAGAGCGTCTTAAGCGGCGCTCCAGCCACAGGCACGGGCTTCACCAGCGGGCGGCCGGGGTAGGTGATGCGATAGATGCGGCCGTGCACATGGTCGCGCAGCGGATCACGCGCATTGTGCTGCATGTGGCCGATGAGCACATTGTGCCAGTCGATGACGTAGAGCGAGCCATCCGGCGCGAATTCCAGATCCACCGGGCGGAAGTTGCCATCCTTGCTGGTCAGCAGGTCGTGGCGGTGAGCGGTCTTCCAGCCGGTGCCGTTGTCTTCGATTTTGACCTGCTTGATGCCGAGGAAGCCGATGGCATTGCAGTAAATCAGATCGCCCTGCACTTCATCGGGGAAGTGGCGGGAGGAGACAATTTCCAGGCCGCTGGTAGGGCGCACCTTGTGGCCATCTGGTACCAGGTCGGGGGCGGAGGGCGTCTTGCTGCCAAAGGTGGGCTTCACCTCTACTGGCAGGGCCCAGTTCATGGTGGTGCCGGAGGTGTGCAGCAGGAAGTCCTGGCCCCACTGGTCAAACACAAAGCCCCAGGGATTGGGGATGCTCATCTGGATGGTGCGCTCCAGCATGCCACGCTGCGGGCTGTAGCGGAAGAAGCCGCCGTCCACGCAGCGCACCGGCCCGTAGGGCGTCTCGACATTGGAGTGCAGGAAGACACCTTCGCACAGGATGAAGGCACCGCTGGGGTCTGCCGTGAAGGCGCTGATGGCGTGGTGCGTGTCATGCGTGTCAAAGCCGCCGAGCACGATCTCCATGCTGTCAGCCTTGTCGTCGCCGTTGGTATCACGCAGCAGCACGAGGTTCGGCTCCTGTGTCACATACACGCCTTCGGGGGTGAACTCAAAACCGATGGGCAGGTGCAGCTTGTCGGCAAAGACGGTTTCCTTGTCCGCCTTGCCGTCGCCGTTGGTGTCTTCGTAGATGAGGATCTTGTCGTCCGGCATCGCATCTCCGGGGCGGTAGTGCGGGTAGGTGGGCATGGTGGCCACCCAGAGACGGCCCTTGTTATCAAAGGACATCTGCATCGGGTTCGCCAGATTGGGGAACTCCTTCTCGCTGGCAAACAGCTCCACCTTGTAGCCTTCGGGCACCGTGAGGGACTTCAGGGCTTCCTCGCCGTAGAGATACTTCTCGCTGCCGTTCTTCACGCTCGGCACGTAGTTGGTCGGCACCGGAGGCAGCACGTGGGTCTTGCTGTCGTCCACCTTGAGGCTGGTGGTCTTGCTGGTGGCTACGGCGTGAATCAGGCCATCGCGCAGCACGGTCATCTCGCGGCTCTTCTGTACTTCATCCGGGTAGTTCTGCGGGCCATACGGATTGTAGCGGCGGCCATGCGCATGCACGCCATTGAGGATGTTGTAGTCTGTGTTCCAGAACCAGTCTTTCTCCTTCACCGCCTCACGCACCAGCTTGGGGTCGGCTTTGGACTCATGGCTGGCGTGGCCATAGAGGCCGGTGGCCAGCAGCTTGCCGATCTCTTCATAGCCCTTTTCCGTCGGGATGAATCCGCCGGTGGTGAAGAACTCGCCGCCCTTCGCCTCGATCTCCTTCGTCGGCGTGAAGAGGTCGACATAGGTCAGGCCGTGTTTCTTGGCCACTTTTTCGATCGCTCCTGCATACAGCAGCAGGTTGGCGTTTTCCACATCGCCCTTCGGCAGGTCACGCTTGGCGCTCTGGTTTTCGTAGGCGATGGGGCTCACGAGCACCACGCGCGGGGCGGCCTTGCCGTTGTAGGCCTTGCTCAAGGTGTGGACGACCCAGGCGTCCAGCTCGGCTTCGAAATTGCCCACCTTGCTGGGGCCGTCGAAGGACTCGTTGTAGCCAAAGAAAGCCACAATCGTGTCCGCCTTGAGATGAGTGAGCCACTGGTCCGGCGTGGAGAAAAAGCCCTGGCCGTTGTGGATGGTCTTGTCCGGATGGAATTTTTCAGCGCCGGGGAAGGCCCACTGCGAAGCGCGGGAAGGATGCGGGCGGAAGCCGGGGGTGTCACCCACATGGCCCATGTTGCGGAAGAAGAGCTCGCGGTCCGGGTAGCGCAGCTGCAGCTCGGTCTCGATCTGGCTGTACCAGGTGTCGCGTTCGGCGAGTCCGTTGCCAATGAGCACGATGTGCTCGCCTTTTTCCGGCGGAGCCACGGCCTGCGCCCGGGCGGTGGTGGCGGCGGCAGGTTCAGCGGTGGGCTGGTGCGGGGCCTTTACTTCCTCAGTCTTCTTGGCGGTGGCCTGCTTGGATTTCTCATCCGGCGTGCCCATGCTGGGGCTGCTGCCCGTGGCGAAGTCGCCGGGCTTCAGATTGCGCTGCTTGAAGTAAGCGGAGTCCTTGATGAAGCCGTAGGCGCTGGGCTTGAAGGGGTCGATGAAGGCCACGTCCGCCTTGGCAGGCACCGGCAGCTTCAGCAGGGAGTGCACCGCATTCACAATGAGGCGGCGCAGATTTTCGTCCGTGTAGTCCATCGAGGCACCCATGGTGGTGCAGAAGGAGCGGCCCTTGGCCTTGCCATCTGGGGAGGTGTAGTCATGCAGCCAGGCAATGGGCTGCATCGGCTCGTTCTTCGCGCCTGCGACCGCCTTGGACTTTGGGTCCAGAGACTCAGTCACCGCGCCGCGCAGCAGGATGGTGTCGCTCTCCGGCTTCACATCGGGTGCGCCGTACACATCCGTGGTGCAGAAGATCTCGCCCACACCGCTCAGGATTTCATTCTTGCCGTTGGCCTCCACCACCACGCTGCGGGTGCCTTCCTTTTTATGCTGTCCATGGTGGCTCACCCACTTCTCCCCGAGGATCTTCAGGCCAAACTCGCTCCACTTGAAGTCGCCCGTTTTCGCATTGCCGGTAAAGGCATGCGTGGCCGTGCGGAAGCCGATCACCGGCTTGCCCGCGTTCAGGAATTTCGCAAAATGCGCCAGGCTCTCGTCCGGAAGCTGGCGGAAGCGTGTGCCGATGATGAGCAGGTCCGCATCGTCGATCACCTCGGTGCCGCGGATGTTCTTCTGGTTGTTCGGATCAATGAAGCCGCCCTTTTCATCCGTGGAGAAAAGCACGATGCAGTTGAAGCCGTGCGTCTTGGCCAGGATCTTGGCCAGCATGGGCATGCTCTCCTCCGTGCGGTACTCCTCGTCACCGGCCACCAGGACGATCTTTTTGCCTTTGCCGGCGCCGACCGGATTGGCCGCGACTTCGAGATATTCCTGCGCGTGCGCGGACAGGGCCGAGCCGAGGAGTGCGAGGGTGAATAGGAGCTGCTTCATGGATTGGGGAAAAAACGAGCGGGAAAGCTAGTACCGCACAGGGCGGCGAAACCGGACAAGAAAAAATCGCAAGAGTTCGTACAAACCCACCACGGGGAGGCCCATGGTTAACTGTTTCGACTGTTATGAGATCAAGATACGCAGCTTCTGCGTCACTTCATCACGACTCAGCACGCCCGCAGCCACTCCAAGCGTGAGGCTTTCCCACGCATCCACATCCAGCTCCTCATTTTTCAGCAGACCATTCTCGCACAGAAACACAAGGCATGTGGCCAGCGCGACACGCTTGTTACCATCCACAAAAGGGTGATTGCTGCAAAGGTAGAAAAAGTAGGCCGCTGCGATTTCGATGGGATCAGACATCATGGTCTCACCCATCATCGTGGCCTGCGGAGCTGCGATCGCGGATTCCAGCAGCTCACGAGAACGCAGCCCTGGGCTGCCGCCATGCGCGGCGAGCACCTCGGCATGGATCGCCAGCACGGCATCAATAGTTGGGTGCAGGACTGGGCCGCTCATGAAAGTCGCCGGAACAGCTCGCTATTCTTTCCAATCAGGCGTTTGGCTGTTTCAGCGGCATTCGCTGCCTCGATCACTGGAGGCATTAAAGGCACGATGGTGATGGTGCCACCAGCATGCACTTCGACATTCACCTCATCTCCGACTTTCAGTCGTGCAAGCTGGAGCAGGGCGGAATCAAAAATGATCCCCTGGGAGTTGCCGATTTTGCTGATGGTTTTAACCATGCGTAAAACTATGTATTACATGGCGGGTTGTCAAACGTCACAATGCGCTCCTGGAAGCACTCCGTGTTCTTCACCTCGCCAGAACCGCGATCTCCTCATCGCTCAGCGCGCGATCCCAGAGGGCAAACTCGTCCATCGCCCCGCTTAGGAGGCGGATGGCCACGCCGCCGGAGCTGCGGCGGTCATTCCAGTTGCCGAGCTCGGCGATGCCGATCTTCAGTGGGGCGGTGTCCTTGAGCGCGGCGCGGGTCAGCAGCTCGCCATTGGCATAGTGGCGCACCTCCTTTGAGGCGGGGTCATACACCACGGCGAGGTGAGTCCAGCGGCCAAAGCGCTCCGGGGTAAAAAGCACAGGGGTATCATGATCCACATGCGCCGCGCCACCGCCGCCGGCAATGCCGAGGCGCACTCTCCCATCTCTCATGATCTGCCAGTGCGTCTTGCGGTCGCCCCAGCCTTCGGACATGAAAAGGGAATTGAAGGTGCGGTCCAGACCGTTCACGCGCACCCACACGGCCATGGTCAGCGCCTTGGTCTCGCCGGGAATGTTCAGCCGCACGCGGTCGCTCACATTGCGAAATTCCAGGGCGCGCTTGCCCGGCCAGCGGCCTGTCGTCCACGATGCACCGACAATGCTGCCATCGGCAATTTGAGCGCCGTTCACCGCATGGTTGCGCAGGGAGCGTGCCCCTTCGTCATCTTGGAAATCAAAGCGCAGGCGCAGCCCGGCATCGGCATTCAGCTTGGCGCTGGAGGCCAGCCATTTCTCAAACTGAAAGCGCTGGGACATCGCACTGCGCGCATCGATCTCATTCAGCGAGGCAAAGCTGGACGCATTCGCCGGAAGCACCGCCGTGTTCCCCGCGATGGCCATGGCCTGCCCCTCTTTCAGCGACTTCATCGTCACCGCAGGCTGGTGCAGCTCCACCTCGCCCTTGAACACATGCACCTCCGCATTCTGCGCGCCCACATCCAGGCCAAACTCGGTGCCGAGATCCACGATGGTGCCCTTGGGCGTGTTGATACGAAAGCCCTTGGCCTGTGGCGGCACCTGCGCGCTGAGCTTGCCACGCGTGCAGGTGGCCTCTCCGGAAGACACGAGCTGCAGCTCCGCAGGTCCTTCAATGAGCACACGCGCCCCTTGATAAAACTCGATCTGCGCGATGCCCGACTTCAGCCTCAGCCAGCCCGGCGACAGCGGCGTTCCGGGTGTGACGGCGGCAGATTCCCACTCCAGATTCACCCCACGTGTCAGCACCGCCACGGAGGCCGTGGTTTCCTCTTCAGCCTCGGGTTGTGGACTCAGGGTTTCATTGATCAACCACGCACCCATCAGCGCGATGCAGGCCGCCATGGCCGCCACACTGGTCACCGTGGCAAAGGTGAAGCGCCGCTTGGGCAGTAGCGCAGGGCGGGTTCCCATGCTCTCCACCACCAGTGGTTTGGTGGCACGCAGCATGGCGTCCATCTCAAAGTGCTGCAGCAGCCGCTCGCCTAGATCTGGGTACGTTTGCAGCAGCGCGTGCAGTTCCTCGGCCTCGCCGGTCGTCAGCGTGCCTTCGAGATAGCGTTGGATGAGGGTGTCCGTGTCAGGCATGCGCGTGTCCTCCCTGGCTGGCGGTGGTGCGCTCGATGCACTCGCGCAGTTTTTCCCGCACGCGGGAAAGAGCGCGGCAGACCGTGTCCGCCTTCATGTTGATCTGATCGGCGATCTGCGGAGTGCCGATGTCGTTGTAATAGTACAGCTCCACCAGCTCGCGGCTTTTTTCCGGCAGCTTTTGCAGGCAGCTGCGCAGCACGCTGATCTCCTCCTCGTAGCGTGGCGGTGCCTCGCGCTCCTCCGCCAGCAGGCGGATGTGATCGGCCAGCTTTTGCACCACCTCGGGCTGCTGTTTGGTGCGCTCGCGCCACTGCCGCAGCGCGATGTGCCGTGTCATCGTGGCCAGCAGCGGCCGGGCATCCGTGCTCAGATCCCACTGTGACTCCTTCGCCATGAACTCCAGAAACACCTGCTGCGCGATGTCCTCCATCAGCCCCGGCCACGGTGCATACTTCAGCGCCACCCCTCTCACAAAATCGTGATGGGCCAGGAAAACCTGCGCAGCCTGAGTCTCGTGCGTGTTCATGCGTCTGGCATTATCTCACACCGGCAGGGGAAACCGGACAGGATTTTTTGTGGAGGGCCGGGTTAAGGGAGAGCCATGTTGACCGCTGGGTTGGTTTCCGCTTTCTTAAAAGATAATATGCGGATGGCTCGATACATCGCTTCAGGAATTGTTTGTGCGTTGGGCATCGGCGTTCTCACGTTTCTTTTTACTGGAGCAGGTCATGGTTGGACATCAGGCGTCTATTCTGCATTTCCCAGTTTTGTTGGTGCACCGTTAGCAGCAGTGGCCTGGGCCAGTTCGCAAAAAGCCGTGACTCTGGCATGTTCCTCGATTGCGATATTAATTGGATTAGGCACCGATCTCTTTCTCTTCTTCAGCACCCTGGAAGAGGGCTCAAATTATCTTGGTCGAGTATGGGAAGCCATGCCGTTCTTGCTGGCTGTTTGGGTCTTGCTGTTTGCTGGCTGGCAGATGGTTGCTATTTCAGCCGCCTTCAAAAGGAGCTAGATTCACAACGTTCAGTTCAACACGATGTCCAACCGCACCTTTGTTTGCCTCGAATGCAGGACTTTGAAGGCTGGCGGGACCTTAGAACCTATTTGGCTGAATTAAAAGTCGGTGTTATCCCGCTGAGAAAGCCAAGACCTGCACTGAAGCCCAAAGGCATTCGCTCTCTGTTCCAACTGCCTGCCCGAAAACGAAAGTAGCCAGAGGCTTGGAACATTTAGAGAGCGTTGGCACCTCGGAGAAACTTACGATTTCTCAAGCCGGTTGCGGTCTTGCATGTGAAGCTCTCGTGCCGAAGGTCCAGCGGGAGCAAGAGAGACCGCCTCGTCCGCCGAGCGGAACCAATCTTCCAGCCAATGCCCATCCGCAGGCTGTTCTGCCGTCGGAAATGATGCATGAATTTCGATCACGGCAGTCATGGGCCAAAGATTCTTCACCGACACACCCATGTCAACCTTGCCTGGCAGTAGGCTGCTGCCAGGTGCATAGCCACTACACCTTCACAAAATCCCGCATCGTATTCAGCATCACCATCACGGAGCACGCACCGGCATCCGGGAATCCCAGGCACGCTTCACCCAGCGTCTTGGCGCGGCCAAACTGGGCGATCATGTTTTTGCTGGCTTCCTTGCCACCTTCAGCAGCAGCGGCCACGGCGGCGAGTGAGTCTGTCAGTGAGAGGCCGGCGGACTCGCGCGCTTTCTCAGCAGCGGGAGCGAGGGCGTCGATCATCGTCTTGTCGCCGGGCTTGGCACCGCCGCGCTTCATCACACCTTCGAGGGCGGCGGAGAGCAGGAGGGAGAGGCCTTCAGCGTCGAAGGTCGGGCGGCCGGCGAGGGCCTTGCCACCCGCGCGATAAACGGTACCAAAGATGGCTCCCGAGGCTCCGCCCATGCTCGTCATCATCGCGGTTCCGGTGGCCACAAAGACCTGCTCCACACTGGCAGGGTCCATGGGCTCCAGCTGGGCCTTCACCGCCTCCATGCCGCGCTTCATGCCGAGGCCGTGGTCGCCATCGCCGAGATCGCGGTCGGCCTGGGAGAGCATGGGTTCGGCGGCGATGATGGCGTCGGCCACCTGCAGCATCATGAGGCGCACTTGGTTGGGTTTGAGTTCCATGGTTTTGACGAGAAGGGAAGGGAGTGGGTGGGGTGGATGGAAGAAGGGGGATCAAGATGATCCCCCTCCTGTGAATGCGTTCAGACTGCTGGCGCTTACTTCTTCTTCAGCTCCTTCTTCTTGAGGTCGTTGTAGAGTTCGAAGGCCTTGTTGGCATTCAGACCGCCGTGCACCACGCCGTGCACTGCCTGCATCATGGAAACAGGGGCGTCGCTCTGGAAGATGTTGCGGCCCATGTCCACGCCGCTGGCGCCCTGTTTGATGGCGTTGGCGCACATCTTGAGAGCATCGAGCTCGGGCAGCTTCTTGCCACCGGCGATCACGATCGGCACCGGACAGCAGCTCGTCACCGTGTCGAATTCCTTCTCGGTGTAGTAGCACTTCACGATGTTGGCGCCGAGTTCCGCCATGATGCGGGTGGCCAGGCGGAAATACTGCGGCGTGCGGGCCATCGCACGACCCACGGCGGTCACGCCCATGACGGCGATGCCATAGCGGCTGGCGGCATCGACGAGGTCGGTGAGGTTCTTGAGGCTCTGGCGCTCGTAGGCGCTGCCGATGAAGACCTGCACGGCCAGCACGGCGGCATTGAGGCGGATGGCTTCTTCGATGTTGAGCGCGGTGCTCTCATTGGAGAGGGGCTCAAAGCCGGGGCGGCCAAACTTGATCTTCTTGCCGTCGAGCTCGCCTTCCCACTCTTCCATGGGGCTGATCATCGAGGTGCCGCCGGAGGCACGCAGGGCGATGGCCTTGGTGGTGGAGGCGGGGATCACAGAGCGCTGGATGCCGCGGGTGAGCATGAGGCAGTCGGCCCAGGGGGCGAGGGGGAGAATGGTCTGGTCCACGCGCTCCAGACCGGTGGTGGGGCCCTGGAAGTAGCCGTGGTCAAAGGCGAGCATCACAGTGCGGCCGTCCTTGGGGTTGAAGACCTTGGAAAGGCGGTTCTTGAGACCCCAGTCATACTGGTGGCAGCCCTTGAGGAAGAAGCCGGGGGCCTCCTGGGGGACGTCGGTGAAGAATTCCTTTTCCTTCTTGTCTGCTGCGCTGGTTTGGATGTCGGCCATGGTGTGTGTGTCTGTGGGTTGAGAGCGTGAACCCTTAGTCACTCCCCGCTTGCCGTCCATGCACGGGCTCGCCAGATTTGTGTCGGATTTTGCAATCGCATGCAGACGAAGAAAAGCATCCTCAGTCTCGTGCCCGCCGGTTCTGCGCATCGCGTGCAGGGCCAGCGGACGGTGGCGCTGCCCGGCGTCACAGTGGACATCCTGACCACGCGCAAGATCGAACTGCAGCAGTGGGAGCTGCGGCGGCTGAATGATCCCTACTGGCGGCTCTACTGGCCGGTGAGCGCGGGCGGCGTGGTGGAAATCGGCGGCGAGCAGACCCCGCTGGAGCCCGGCTTCATGTATCTGATTCCGCCACACACCACTTTCAGCACCACCACCACGCGGCCTTTCAGCAAGTGGTACGCGCACTTCAATCTGGGCCCGCTGGCAGACCGCGCCGCGCCGGGCATCCACCGCTTTCCCACCACCGCGCCGCTGCGCAGCCTGATCCCCAGCCTGATGGAGATGAGCCGGCAGGAGGAGGCGGTGAAGTTCCCATGGCCCACCATCCAGCTCGTCATCGCCGCCGTGCAGTGCCTGCCGGACACCGTGTGGGAAAAGCAGCACCTCGATGCCCGCGTGCAGCGTGCCATGGAGTTCATGCACCAGCACCTGGGTCTGAAGCTCACGGCCGAGCAGGTGGCCCGGCATGCCGGGCTGAGCCTGCGAAATCTGAACCACCTCTTTCAGCAGGAGCTGCAGCAGCCACCCATGCGCGTGCTGCTGGACTACCGGCTGGACGAGGCCTGCCGCCGCCTCAGGCATACCAAGGAGAGCATCGAGACCATCGCCGAGCAGTGCGGCCTCACAAATCGCTACTACTTCAGCCGCATGCTGCGCCAGTACCGCAATACCTCGCCGGCGATGCACCGGGACGAGAGCTGGGGCTGAGACGCGAAACCGCAGCAGTCAGTGGAATCACAAGCCGCAGCTGCCCATGACACCGAACGATTGAGAGTGGCATCATAGAGTGACGCAGCACTTGATTAAGGCAGGTCATCGTCGCCAGGTTTTAGCACCAAAGGTGCGGCCTAGCGTAGCCCAGGGCTAGCGAGCCTCGGCGAGCGCCGCCCTGGGTATCTGCACCAGCAGATGGACAGCAAACCCAGCGCCATCTTCACACGCCGCGTCCCCCAGCAGCGTCCTCCCGCCACGCCGCAGCAGGCCGCCTGTGTCTCCGTCACACACCACGCTCCGGCTCCAGCTTGCACAGGTACACCATTCGCATCAGTCCATCCCGCAAGCCTCAACAAAGACTGTGGAGGGAAGACAGACTTTCCCCTCCAGCTCATTTCTTCGGCCCGATCTCCAGCCCCGCCAGCCACGGTGCTGTGATCTGCGGCGGCATGCCACCAAACGGCTGGTACGCAGGGAGCTGGATCACGCTCATGCTGTGCGCCTGGGAGGCGATGAAAAAGAGCGCATCGGCGCAGTCCTCCGTCTGGATCATCGCGCTGCGATGCTCGGCGGTGGGCTTCACCGGGCGCTTTTCCACCAGCGGCGTCAGCGCCTCGCCAGGGGCGTATTCAGAGAGCACGATGCCATGCGCATTGAGCTGCATGCGCGCGGCAAAGAGCATGCCGTGCACCGCCCACTTGCTGGCGGTGTAGGGCACGCCGGCGTAGGAGTCATAGCCATGACCGGCGGTGGAGGAGACCACGACGATCTTGCCGCCGCCGCTCTCGGCCATCGGCTTGGACACCGCCTGGATCATGTTCACCACGCCCATCACGTTCACGTCCATCACGCTGCGCCAGCTCGCCTCGCTCGCCAGTTTGGCGGGGTCGGCATGCGCCATGAAGCGGTCCGGTGTGTTGATGCCCGCAGTGTGGATCAGCGCGGCGATGGGCCCGTGCTGCAGCACCTGCGCCACGGCGGTGGCCACGCTGGCGGAATCCGCCACGTCACACACGATGGAGATGATGTTGGGCGAGAGCGCAGCCGTGGCCTGCAGAGATTCCAGCGTTCTGCCAAAAATAAACGTCTTCGCACCAGCATCTGCAAACCGCTTCGCCGCGCTCTGTCCCATGCCGCCGCCACCTCCGGTGACGATGACGATCTTGTCTGTCCATTGTGTGTCCATCCGCCGACCCTAGCGGCACTTCGCGGGGCGTCGAATGAAGCGTGCGTTTTTGTGCAAAATTTTCAGCCGCGGGTGTTGCAAGGTTCTGATTGGAAACCACGCCGCCACCCGCCAAGATGCGCGTCATGATCCGCCGCCTCTCCGCCCTCCTGCTCGCCTTGCTCTGCCTGACCGCTGCTGCCGATGAGCCGAAATGGATCCCGCTCTTCAATGGCAAAGACCTCACCGGCTGGACCATCAAGATCGCCAAGCGCCCGCTGGGGGAAAATTATGCGAACACCTTCCGCGTCGAAGACGGCATCCTGAAAGTCAGTTACGACGGCTACGACAAGTTTGACCAGCAGTACGGCCACCTCTTCACCAATCTGGCCTACTCCCACTACATCCTGCGCATGGAGTACCGCTTCACCGGCACCATGATGGCAGACGCCCCAAAGTATGTGAACCTCAACAGCGGCGTCATGCTCCATGCGCAGCCGCCGCAGAGCATGCGCTTTGACCAGGGCTTCCCCTCCAGCCTGGAGATGCAGTTTCTAGCCGACGAAGGCAAAGGCCCGCGCTCCACTGGCAATCTTTGCACGCCCGGCACGCATGTGGAGATGGGCGGCGAGCTGATCACCAAACACATCGTCAAATCCAGCGCGCCGACCTTCCCCGCCGAGGAATGGGTGCGTGCGGAGGTCGAGGTGCGCGGCAATGACGAAATCATCCACCGCATCAATGGCGTGGAGGTCCTGCGCTACCAGCGCCCCCAGCTCGATGCCGCCTGCAAGATCGCCCCCGCCAGCGACATCGTCGAAGCGGGCGGCGATGTCATGCTAGGCTACGGCCACATCGCCCTTCAGGCCGAGGGCCAGCCCGTCTGGTTCCGCAAGATCGAGCTCATGTCGCTGGAGAAGAAGTAAGCTTGCGACCCGGAAGTACGATGGGCACTCCTGCCCGTCGGTCAGCGTTACCGCTGGCATGTGGGTTCACACTCGACATGCAGCGGGCACAGGCTCGATGCTTCTTTGGCAACCTGATCACAGTGCGGTTGGCGAAAGCGCTCATCGACGGACAGGAGTGTCCATCGTACTTTTGGCCTCACACCCCATCAATCGCCAGCGCCACCCGCCTTGCCGACCGCGTCGCCGCATCCTGTCCCCACGGCAGATTGTCATACGCAGCTCCCGCAAAGTGCACACGCCCCACCGGCTGGATGAGGTGCGGCCAGATTCGCGCCAGCTTGCCCAGCGCAAAGGCATGCCGCTCACAGCCAAAGGCCAGCGGCTCCTCCTTCCACCACTCATGCACGATGGCGCGCTCGATGCTGTCCTTGTTGTGGCCAGGATAAAACTTCCGGAAGGCGGCCAGCGCATCCTCCGCCGAGAGCACGGGTGGGCCGCTGCCCATCAGCACGCAGCTCTCTCCAGGCACCTCGCCTGCGCATTCATACACCAGCCCCATGGTGCTGTTCCCCGTTTCCAGGTTGATGCTTGGCAGCGTGTCGCCCTCCCAGAAGCGTGTCTTCGCCTGCAGTACGATGCGCGACTGCATGCCCATCGGCGTGTGCTCCAGCGCAAACTTCTTCGCCTCCGGCCAGCCTGGCGTCACCTGGATGCCCGCGATCATCAGCGGCGACACACACATCACCGCATAGTCCCCTTTCAGCGTCTGCTCCTTCTTGTCCGGCCCTTCGGTGAAGGTGACTGCGACTCCGCCCGCATCATGCGTCAGCGTGGTCACCTTGCAGTTCTTCCGCACGCGCTCACCGAGCAGCCTGGCAAAGGTGTCCGGCAGCAGCTGGTTGCCGCCCTTGAGCCGGAACACCTCGCGCTTAGACCTGTTCTCGAAAAGAATGTCCGATTGAACCGGCGAGCGCAGCGGCCCCAGTGGCAAGGCGGGAGCGCCGCCTGCTATTTGAAAATAACAGGCAAGCGACCAACGCAGCCAATGGGGCCGCTCCGCCGCCCGGGCAATGTGACAGGCTTTTCGAGAACTGGTATAAACACCGGCAGCCCGCGCATCTTCACAATGGATTCCTGCCAGATGCGGTACAGCGCCGAGACATCGCTCTCTGTGGCGGGCTTCTCCTTGCTGCTCAGCCGCGAGCCGCCGCAGAAGCCGCGCGCCGTTTCAGATGCGCCCTGCTCCGCCAGCCAGTCGCCCAGCACCACGTGGTCCAGCTCGTCCAGCCCCACGCCAAAGGGCTGGTACTCGTCCTTAAATTTCTCCGCCATCGGCCCAAAGAACAGGCGGGACAGGTTCTTCCACCCATGCTCCTGCATGTAGGCCACCTCGCGCTCGTTAAAGCCAAATTCCCGCTGCGTCTTCGCATCCGCCAGCTCTTCCTCCGTGCGCCATTTTCCGCGCACGTTGGAGTACATCTTCCGCCGCCGCTCATAGGTCAGCACGGGCAGGTCAAACTTTCGCACCCACTCGCGGTAGGTGTCATAGCCGGGATCGGTGAACTGCTCCGCCCCCACATCCGCATACAGGCCGTCTGGCAGCGGATCATAGATCGTCTTCACATGCCCGCCCGTGCGTCGTGCTGCCTCCAGCACCGTCACGTCATGCCCGCGCTCCATCAGGTCATACGCACAGCTCAGCCCGCCAATGCCTCCGCCGATGACGACGACCTTTTTCTTCGCAGGCACCGCTTGAGCCGCAGCACCCGCGAGCAGCGCCCCCGTGGTGGTTGCCGACGGGAGAGGACAGGGGGACAGGCGCGCATCCTCAAGATACGCGTGCAGACACGCGCATCTTGAAAAGCTGCCAGGGCCAATGTCAGAAAGCCTACGCGCCGATCAGCTTCCGCGCTTCAGCCAGTGCCGCATCCACCTTCGACACATCCTTGCCGCCGCCGCGTGCAAAGTCCGGCTTGCCGCCGCCCTTGCCGCCCACGATCGGCGCGATGCCCTGGATGATCTTCCCGGCCTGCACCTTGCCCTGATGCTCCTTCGCCACGCTCGCGATCAGCGCCACGCTGCCGCCGCCCGTGGCTCCCAGCACCACGATGCCGTTGAACGAGGCCTTCAGCGCCTCAGCCACGCCCACCGCGTAGTCCGCATCCACATCGCCCAGGTGCACCACGATGGCGTTGTTGATGACGGCTTTGGCCATCAGTTCCCGGGCCTTCGTGGAGGCTTCGCGCTGCTGCGCCGCCTTCAGAGCTTTTTCGAGTTCCTTCTGCTGGGTCAGAATCTGCTCCAGCTTCTTCTCCAAATCCGCAGCACCCTGCGCGCTCACCTTGCCGGCCAGCAGCTTCAGCAGCTCCGCATCAGCACGGGCGGCATTGTAGGCTTCCAGTCCGGCGATCGCTTCGATACGGCGCACCCCGGCGGCCACGGCGCTTTCTCCCACGAGGCGGAAGAGGCCGATCTCGCCCGTGCTGCGCGTGTGCGTACCACCGCACAGCTCCATGCTCCAGCCGTCCAGCTTGTTGCGCTGGCCGCCGATCTGCACCACGCGCACGAGGTCGCCGTACTTCTCGCCGAAGAGGGCCATGATGCCCTTGTTGGCCTTCGCTTCCACATACGGCACTTCCGTCCAGGAAACCGGTTCGTTGGCCACGATGCGCTCGTTCACCAGACGCTCGATGTCGGCGATCTGCTGCGCAGTCAGCGCGCCGCTGTTGAAGTCAAAGGTCAGCTTGTCCGGAGTGACGCTGGACCCCTTCTGCGTGGCGTCCTTGCTCACCACTTCATGCAGCGCCCAGTGCAGGATGTGCGTCACCGTGTGGTGGCGCTCGATGGCATGACGGCGTGGCGCATCGACGATGAGCTTCACGGTGCTGTCCACAGCGGGAGCTTCGTCACCATCCAGGAAGTGCAGCCAGGTGTTGCCCACCTTCGTCGTGGCATTGATCGGGTACGTGTTGGCTCCGAGAATGAGCTGCCCCGCATCGCCGATCTGCCCGCCCATCTCGGCATAGCAGGTGGAGACATCGAGCACGACGGCGGTCTTGTCTTTCATCGACACGACTTCGAGGACTTTGACGTCGGCTTCGAGAGCGTCGTAACCGATGAACTTCGTCGGAGCCTTGGTTTCGATTTCAGAGACGGAGACGACTTGCTTGTTTTTCTCGCCAGCTTTGCGAGCGCGTTCGCGCTGCTCTTCCATGAGTTCGTTGAAAGTGGCTCTATCAATGCCCAGACCTTGTTCTCGTGCCATCAGCTCGGTCAGATCGAAAGGGAAGCCTTCCTGGTCATAGAGTCGGAATGCGAGTTCACCAGAAATCATCTTGGTGGTGGAACCATCAGCGTTCTTTTTCGAGACGATCAGTTCGCCATCCTTGGTGCTATAAGTCAGGCCGTCAGAACCTTTTGATGGGGTGGTGTCGTTTGAACTTGCCAGCGAAACTGCTTTTTCAAACAGCGCGATACCTTTGTCCAAAGTCCGGTTAAAGCTCTCCTCCTCCAGCTTCAGCACGCTCTTGATCTGTTCCTTCTTCGTGCGCACTTCGGGGAACACATCCCCCATCTGCGCGGCCAGCACATCGACCAGCTTGTAGAAGAACGGCTCCTTAAACTCCAGTGTGCGGCCATACTTCACCGCGCGGCGCAGGATGCGGCGCAGCGTGTAGTTGCGGTCGCTGTTCCCGGGCTGGATGCCATCGGCAATCGCAAACGAAAGCGTGCGCAGGTGGTCGGCGATCACGCGGAAGGCCACGTCGATTTTTTCCTGTTCGCTCACTGGCACCACATGGCCCTGCTCATTCGCCTTCGGCAGCGTGCTCTTGTATTCCTTGCCGCTTAGCTTCGTCAGCTCGTCAAAGATCGGCTTGAACACGTCGGTGTCGTAGTTGCTGATCTTCGCGTTTTCAAAGTCGGTGAAGCCTTTGGTACCCTGGATGATCGAGCACACACGCTCAAAGCCCATGCCCGTGTCCACGTGCTTGGCGGGCAGCGGCTCGAAGGTGCCTTCGGGCGTCGCGTTGTACTGAATGAAGACGTTGTTCCAGATCTCGATGCAGCTCGCGTCGCTGCCGTTCACCAGCTTGGCTCCGGCGCGCTGGCGCTCTTCGTCCAGGTCACGCGGGCCGGGGGTCAGGTCGATGTGGATCTCCGTGCACGGGCCGCAGGGGCCGGTGTCGCCCATCATCCAGAAGTTGTCCTTCTTGTTCCCGTTCACGATGTGGATCTCGGGATCCAGACCGATGCTGCGGAACTTCTCCGCCCAGATGTCCCAGGCTTCCTGGTCGCGCTCGGCGGGGTCGTTCTTGGACTTGTCCGGCTGGTAGATGGTCGCAAACACGCGGGTCGGCGGGAACTTCCAGCGCTCAATCACCAGCTCCCAAGCCCAGGAGATGGCTTCTTTTTTGAAATAATCGCCAAAGCTCCAGTTCCCCAGCATCTCAAAGAGCGTGTGGTGGTAGGTGTCCAGTCCCACATCCTCCAGGTCGTTGTGCTTGCCGCCGGCGCGGATGCATTTTTGAGTGTCCGCCGCACGGGTGGGCAGTCCTTTGTGCAGCACGCCGGGCCAGGTGTCCACGTCCGCGCTGCGCTCGCCTAGGAAGATCGGCACAAACTGGTTCATCCCCGCATTGGTAAAGATGCGTGCGCCGTCGCGGCTGGTGTAGCCCACATTGTCACTGGGTACGATGGTGTGCTGCTTCTCCTTGAAGAAATCGAGGAAGCTCTGGCGGATCTGGGCGGCGGTGGGGACGGCGGACATGATTTGGCTGGGGAAAAGGGCGCGCATGGTAGCGGGCGCTGGCCGAAGGTAAAGCCGGGGTTTGCACAGCTCCTAAAAGCCTAGGTCAGCCCCTCGCCAAAACCCACGGAATAGGCCTGCGGACAGCCTGGTGTCCCGGCGAGCATGACAGAAAACAATTTGTAAAATTACTGTAACTAAGATAATATTTATAAAAGAATATGACTTTTGGCCATCGAAAACTCAAAAAAACCAGCTCTTCCGCACACGGATTCAGCTTGGTTGAGCTTTTGGTCACCCTCATGGTCCTGGGTCTCATGGCCGCCATCGCCATGATTTCCTTCGGGGGAGCCCGCCAGGGCGCCGAAGATCAAAAAGACCGCCGCAATGCCCAGGAGATCACCAGCGTGGCAGGCATGGCCAGCGCCGCAGGTGCCGCGTTCATCGTGCCTGGAGACGAAAAGGCTTCCATCGTCAATCTCCGCGATGGCGTCAGCCCCACCAAAGGCGCCTTCCGCGGCCGCCTTTTCAAGATCGGTGCCATGGGCGATGCCGAGATCACCGGGGCCATGCGCTTTATCGTCATGTCCGGCGACGAGTTGCGGTACAACACCACCCTCAGCCAGTAAGGGCGTCCTGCCTCCGCTCCCTGCATGGAGAATGCCGCTGTGCATCAAGAATGGCGCTTCTCCGGCGTATGACACAGCGTGACCCGCGTTCCCCTCATCGTTCTTCTCGCCGCCGCAGCCACCGCTTCTGCGCAGCAGGCCCCGCGTCCCATCCATTTCTCCCGGGAGATCCGTCCCATCCTGAGTGAGAACTGCTTCTTCTGCCACGGCCCCGATGAAAAGAAGCGCGAGGCCGGCCTGCGTCTCGATGACGAATCCAGTGCCAAAAAGAACAACGACGGCACCATCGCCGTCGTCCCCGGCAAGCCCGAGCAGAGCGCCCTCCTCCAGCGCATCATCAGCAAGGATCCCGACGAGGTCATGCCTCCGCCCAAGCAGCACAAGACCATCCCGCCCCAGCAGATCGCGCTGCTTACCGAGTGGATCAAGCAGGGCGCGCCCTGGGGAAATCACTGGAGCTACGAAAAGGTGGTCAAACCGGCCGCGCCCAAGATGGCTGCCTCTGGCATTCAGAATGCCGAATGGAAAGCCTCCTCCAATCCGGTCGATGCTTTCCTGGCTCAGCGCCTGAATCAGGAAAAGCTGCAGCCCTCCCCGCAGGCAGACAAGGCCACCCTCATCCGCCGCACCGCGCTGGACCTCACCGGCCTGCCACCCACACCCGCAGAGCTGGAGGCTCTGGAAAAGCAGCCCCATGACAAGGTGGTAGAGCATTACTTAGCCACACCCGCCTACGGCGAGCACTGGGCCCGCCAGTGGCTCGATCTCGCCCGCTATGCCGACAGCTCCGGCTACCCCAGCGACCAGCCCCGCGAGATCTGGGCCTACCGCGACTGGGTCATCCGCGCCCTGAACGCGAACATGCCCTTCGATCAGTTCACCATCGAGCAGCTCGCCGGCGATCTCCTGCCCAAGCCGACCGACGACCAGCTCATCGCCACCGCCTTCCACCGCAATACGATGACACAGAACGAAGGCGGCACGGACGACGAGGAGTTTCGCAATGCCGCCATCATCGACCGCGTCAACACCACCTTCGCCGTCTGGATGGGCACCACCATGGCCTGCGCCCAGTGCCACACGCACAAGTACGACCCCATCACCATCAAGGAGTACTTCCAGTTCTACGCCTTCCTCAATCAAAGCGCCGACAGCGACAAGAAAGACGAGGTGCCTCTGCACAGCTTTGACACCGCCGAACTCATTCAAAAACGCGCGAACCTGAAACGCGAGATCGACACCTTGGAGAAACAGTTTTCCTCCCCCGCCCCCGCATGGCTCGCCGGTCTCGATGCCTGGGACCAGGGCTTTGCCCGCGATCTCGGCTGGCAGACACCGCCGCCCGCGAAGGTGAGTACGCAGTCAAAACAGACCGCCGCCATCGCTGCCGACGGCACCGTCTCCATCCCCAAAAACACCGACACCGACACCTACACCGTCGAACTCCCCGCCACCGGCGACAAGCTCAGCGCCCTGCGCCTGGAGACGATACCAGCCGCTGGTTTCGGCAACTTCGTCCTCACTGACCTCAAGGCGGAAATCGTGCGTGCCGATGCCGCACCTCCGCCGCAGGCACGCTACGTCCGCGTCGAGCTTCCCGGGGACAAAAAGATGCTCCAGCTCGCCGAGGTGCAGGTCTTCAGCGGCAGTCAAAACATCGCCCCCTCCGGCAAGGCCTCCCAGAGCAGCACCTACACCGATGCCGCCGCCCGCCGCGCCAACGACGGCGGCACCGAAGGCGACTACGCCAAAGGCAGCGTCTCCCACACCGCCGACGGTGACAAAGATCCCTGGTGGGAGGTCGATCTCAAAGAATCCAAACCCGTGGACCGCGTCGTCGTCTGGAACCGCACCGACGGCGGCACCGGCAAGCGCCTCGATGGCTTCCGCGTGCTCCTGCTCGATGAAAAACGCCAGACCCTCTGGAAGAGCGACCCCACCCCCGCACCGGACAAAGACAAAACCTTTGCCACCAGCGGCCCCGTGGCGGTCACCTTCACCACCGCTCTGGCCGACTACGAGCAGAGCGGCTTCACCGCCAGCTCCATCCTCAAGCCCAAGGACAAAAAGCAGCAGGGCTGGGCCGTCTCCGGAGCCACTGACAAGCCGCACACCCTCACCCTCCTCGCCGCCACTCCGGTCATGATACCCCAGGGCGCGCGCCTGCGCATCACCCTTGCCCAAAAGAGCGAGCACAAGCAGCACACCCTCGGCAGCTTCCGCCTCAGCTACACTGGGGACGCCCGCGTGCAGCAGGCCGCCAAGGTCCTGCAGGAGGTCGTCGCCGCGCTCGCCCAGCCCAAGGACAAGCGCACGCCCGCGCAGCAGCACACCGTGGTGGATTACTTTGTGCGCAATGTGTCCAAAGCCTCCGCCTCACAGCGCACCCGCCTTGCCGCCGCACAGAAAGAGCTCGCCGCTATCAAGCCCGTTACCGTGCCCATCATGCGCGATCTCGACCCCAAGCAGCGCCGCATCACCAAGATCCAGCTTCGTGGCAACTGGCAGGCCCTCGGTGACGAAGTCACCGAGGCCACCCCCGCTGCCTTCAATCCTTTGCCCAAGGACGCTCCGCGCAACCGCCTCACCATGGCCCGCTGGATCGTCAGCCGCGACAATCCCCTCACCGCCCGCGTTACCGTAAACCGCCTCTGGGAAAGCATCTTCGGCACCGGCATCGTCCGCAGCAGCGAGGAGTTCGGCAGCCAGGGAGACCTGCCCGTGCACCCCGAGCTGCTCGACTGGCTCGCCGCCGAGCTCATGGACAGCGGCTGGGACATCAAGCACATCCTCAAGCTCCTCCTCACCACCGCCGCCTACCAGCAGACCTCCAAGAGCACGCCCGAGCTCAACGAGCGCGACCCCGACAACCGCTTCCTTGCTCGCGGCCCGCGCTTCCGCCCCACCGGCGAGCTGCTGCGCGATCAAGCCCTCGCTGTCAGCGGCCTCCTCAGCCCCAAGATGTACGGCCCGCCCGTCCGCCCCATGACGCCCAATCTCGGCCTCACCACCGCTTTTGGCCGCAGCAATGACTGGACCGTGAGCCCCGGAGAGGACGCCCACCGCCGCAGCCTCTACACCGAAGTCCGCCGCAACAGCCCCTATGCCAGCTTCACCACCTTCGACGCCGGCAACCGCGAAGTCTGCATGATCCGCCGCAGCCGCACCAACACTCCGCTGCAGGCCTTCGTCACCCTGAACGATCCCGTCTTCATCGAGACGAATCAGGCCATGGCCCGCCGCCTCGTCGCCGAAGCCAAGACCACCCCCGAGCGCCTCGCGCTCCTCTTCAAGCTCTGCCTCTCCCGCGCTCCCGCCGCTCATGAGTCCGCAGCACTCACCAAGCTCTACGACGACTCCCTCACCACCTACCGCGCCGACCTCCCCGACGCCACCAAGATGGCCACCGAACCCCTCGGCCCCGCCCCCAAAGACGCCAACATCCCCGAACTCGCCGCCTGGACCGCCGTGGCAAACGTCATCATGAACCTCGACGAGTTCCTGATGCGCCGCTGATTCGCAGGGCCAAATCGTCGATTGCTCTTTGCCACTGGGAGATCATCTTTCACCATGACCATCGCACTCGAACAGATTCGTCAGATGCCAGTGGTGCAGCGCATCCAGCTGGTGGAGGACATCTGGGACTCCATGGTGGCGGAAGACGTGGACTTCCCGCTTAGCAGTGCCCAGCTTGCCGAGCTTGATGAGCGGCGTGCTGCCATGGCGGCCGATTCGTCCATTGGTATCCCATGGGCCGAGGCCAAGGCACGGCTGCTGGCAGGACAGTGACCCATGAAAAAATCCGTCCTCTCGCCATGCGCGCTCTGTGATGCAGATGACGCGCGTCGATGGTACGAAAACTGCGAGCCAGGCCTGGGTTCCGAGTTTGTCCGGGCGCTGGAAGAATGTCTGTCACGCATCGAGGCCAGTCCTGAAATGCATCGGGTCGTGCTGGCCCCTTATCGCAAAGTGCTCATGCGCCGTTTCCCGTTTCAGGTCATTTACGAGATCCGTGAAGACAGCCTTTGGATCCTCGCCGTTTATCACGCCAAACGTGATTCCGCCCTGCTGCGCAAAAGGATGACCGGACCATGAAAGGGGCTTTCTCTGCATGAACCTCGACGAGTTCCTGATGCGCCGCTGACACACCGCCCCCCTTTGGTGGGGGGTGCCTGACTAGGGCTTGAAGCGGGCGGACCGCTGGAAGTACAAGGCTGAAACATTTCAGCCTCCTCCCCCTTTCCATGCTGTCTGCCCGCATCTCCGCACTCGTTGCCCTCGTCTTCCTCATCCTGGCCGGTGCCAGCCATGCGCAGGTGCCATTCGACACGCTGATCTCAAACTACGGCCAGCCCAACCAGCTGACCAATTTCAACCTGTATGACCAGTCGCAGCGGGTTGCCTGGGACTTCACCACCGGCGCGGACGCTTACTCAGACCTCTTCCTGACGGTGCAGGCGAGCAACAATGACGGCGGCGGCCGCTATCTGACCGCAGAATTTTTCACCTCCGCCAGCTCCGCGCCGGACACGCTCGTGGGCAGCGTGCAGATCCGGGTGGGATTCACCGAGGGCAGCTTTCAGGACTTCAGCAATGACCTTCCCGCCGCTGTCGCGCTGGCTGCCAACACCACCTATTGGGTGGTCCTTTCCCTCACCGATCCGCTGAGCCATGGAGGCCCTCCAGGCATCCGGTTTCGAAACATCGCGGACGGCACCACCGACGCGGGCGGCATCTACTCCAGTGTGAGCGGCACCTCTCTTCTCACCTCGTCAAACAACGGCAGCACCTGGACCGCCCAAAGCGGCACCGACGCCCTGAAATACCTGCTCGAAGGCACCAAGGTGGTCGTGGTGGTGCCCGTGGTGCCGCCAGATGCAGTGCTCACCGCGCAGAGCCTTCAAAGCCTCGCACTCCAAAGCACCAGCGCCTTGCTGGAAGACTTCGCCATGCGCCTCTTCCGTGTGCGCTCCGGCCAGGGGGGCACCGCCAATCAAAACACCGTGCTGGTGGATCTCGCTGCGGAGGATGAGCAGGTGGTGCTCGGCGAAGGCGACGGCCCCGGCTCGCCGCCCCGCCTTGTCGGTCTCACCACCGGTGCCCGCGCAGGTCAGCTCCGCATCTTTTCTTCATTCGACTACGGCTACGCCGGCCTCACCAGCGCGTCAGCCCTCCGCAGCAACACCTACGGCGGTACCCTGGGCATGGAGCTGACGCTCACCGATCATCTCGCCTTCGGGGTCGGGATGGGCGCACTGACAGCACAGACTCGCGTGGCTGGCGGCATCGCCTCGGTCAATACCGACGGCCTCACCCTCGCCAGCTATGCCACCTATCAGCGCGGCGGCACCTATCTGGACCTCCTCTACGCCGCCACCATGCTCGACCACAGCGTCATCCGTGGCGCGGCCATCTCCAGCCCGTACAGCACCGTGCACACCGTGCAGTTCAATACAGGCCACAACTTCATCTCCGGTCGCTTCACGCACGGCCCCTTTGTCGGTGTGAACTACGCCCACGCCACCACCAATCCCTACACCGAGACCGGCCCCGGTGCCGTGACGGTGGACCGCCAGCGCTCAGACACCATCCAGGGCCGGGTGGGCTGGCAGGGCAGCGCACAGTTTGATCGCGGCTGGGGCGTCATCATTCCTCAGGTGCGCCTCTCCTGGGACAAACAATATCTCAATGACAGAAGCGTCTCCAATGTGGCCCTCGCCGGCGTGCCGGGCGTCGTCACTCGCACCAGCACAGGCGGCGCGTCGCAAAACGGCCTCGGTCTCGGCGCAGGTGTCATGGTCAGCCTGAACAGCGGCTGGGCCTTCGGCCTGAACTACCAGGGACACCTGCTCGACGGAGCCGCCAACCTGCACAATGCCATGGCCTACGTCTCCTGGCGCTGGTAGGCATGGTAAATCCTGCTTGGCTGGCAAAGGAGCTGCGTCTCCGTGCGTATCTTTGACACGCACGCATGAACCCCATTCTCCACGACTCTCTCCAGCTCAAAACCCGCCGCCAGTTCCTCGGCCATGCGGGCCAGTTCAGCCTCGGAGCCATCGCCATGCATGCCATGCAGCAGAAGGCTGGGGCCGCCATGGTCGCGGACAATCCGCTCATCCCCAAGAAGACCCACTTCGCCCCCAAGGCCAAGCGCGTCATCTACCTCCACATGTCGGGCGCGCCGCCCCACCTCGACCTCTTTGACTACAAGCCCGAGCTCGTAAAACGCAGCGGCCAGGACTGCCCCGACTCCATTCTCAAAGGCCGGCGCTTCGCCTTTACCACCGGCGTCCCCAAGCTCATGGGCACCCCGCGCACCTTCGCCCGATACGGCAAGGCCGGCATGTGGATGAGCGACGCCTGCCCCAATTTCCACACCATCGCCGACGAGATCTGCATGGTCCGCTCCATGAACACGGACCAGTTCAATCACGCCCCCGCAGAGCTGCTCCTCTTCACCGGCCACGCACGCCAGGGTCGCCCCTCCATGGGCGCCTGGGCCACCTATGGCCTCGGCACAGAAAATCAGGACCTCCCCGGCTTCGTCGCTCTCATCTCCAGCGGCACCCAGCCCAGCGGCGGCCAGGGCTGCTGGGGCAGCGGCTTCATCCCCAGCGTCTATCAGGGCGTGCAGTGCCGCAGCAAGGGAGACCCCGTCCTCTTCGTCAGCGACCCCGCCGGCATGAACCGCGCCATGCGCCGCAAGACTCTCGACGCGCTGCAAGATCTTAATCAGCAGCAGGTCGCTGAGTTCGGCCATCCGGAAACCGTCACCCGCATCGCCCAGTACGAGCTCGCCTTCCGCATGCAGACCAGCGTGCCCGAGGTCATGGACATCTCCCAGGAGCCGCAGCATGTCATCGAGGCCTACGGCGCCAAGCCTGGCGAATCCAGCTTCGCCAACAACTGCCTCCTCGCCCGCCGCCTCGTGGAAAAAGGCGTCCGCTTTGTGAACCTCTTCGACTGGGGCTGGGACTTCCACGGCACCAGCGAGGGCAGCGGCATCACCACCGGCCTCACCGCCAAGATGGCTGCGACTGACAAGCCCGTCTCCGCCCTCATCAAAGACCTCAAGCAGCGCGGCCTGCTGGAGGACACCCTCGTCATCTGGGGCGGCGAATTTGGCCGCACCCCCTTCCGCGAAGGCCGCACCGCCGCCAGCGCCGTCCTGGGTCGCGACCACTACCCCGACTGCTACACCCTCTTCATGGCCGGCGGCGGCGTAAAGGCCGGATTCGACTACGGCAGCACCGACGAGCTCGGCTTCAGCGTCGCTGAAAACAAAGTCCACGTGCACGACTTCCAGGCCACCGTCATGCACCTCCTCGGCTTCGACCACGAGCGCCTCACCTACCGCTTCCAAGGCCGCGACTACCGCCTCACCGACATCCACGGCCACGTGGTCAAAGACCTGCTGGCGTGAAATCCCAACGCGTGAAAAAGCTAAGATAGCGCCCGCAATCGCAGCGCTTTAGGAGCGCGGAATTCATTCCGCAGCAGGTCGTCTGCATGCCTCGCGTGAGACAGGGTTTGGCACGTCGCAAACACACTGGTTCCGGGACGCCGAGGAGATGCAAATGATGCGTAAAGCGCGGTGATCTGTACAACTCACTTCCCCTTCCCCCTTACCCCCCCTGCACCGGCGGCATGATCGCCACCTCACCGCCGTCATGCAGCGGCTCATCTCGCTTCACATAGGTCTGGTCCAGCGCCAGCAGCAGGCTTCCCTGCCATTCAGCGATCTTTGGCCACCGCGCTTCTACCTGTGCCAGCAGCTCGCCCATCGTAGCACCGGCAGGCACTTCCACAGAGATCTCGTCCGTGCCGGTGATGTCCCGCAGGACGGAGAAAAACAGCACGCGCAGCTTCATGATGCTGGGTCCAGGTTCAGGATTCCGATGCACGGCAGATTCCGGAAGCGGCCCCGGAAGTCCATGCCGTAGCCCACCACAAACTCATCATCGATCTCAAAGCCCGCGTCAGCCACCACTTCGCGCAGGCGTGGCCGGCGCTTGCTCAGCAGCACGCAGGTGCGCAGGCTCGCAGGTTCCTGCTCCAGGATGCGCTCGGTGATCGCCCCCAGCGTCAACCCCGTGTCCAGAATGTCATCCAGCAGCAGCACATCCTGCCCGTGCAGGTTCAGCGTGGCGGGCCAGTTCACCTTCACCTCGCCCGTCGTCGCCGTGCCGCCTTGGTAGCTGCTCGCGCTCAGCGTGTGCAGGCGCACCGGCATCTCCAGCTTGCGCAGCAGATCCGCCACAAAAAACAGCCCGCCGTCCATCAGCGCCACCACCGTCACCACACGCCCTGCCAGCTCCACATTCAGCCGCGCCGCCATCTCAGCCACCCGCGCCGCGATCTGCTCCGGGCTGAGCAGCACGCGTTCAAGATCTTGAATGACGCCGGTGACGTTGGAGGGCATGGATGGCAAAAGAGTGCGTAAAAGGCCAAAGCTGACGTAGCGCAGGCCGGTTGGTGTGCGTTTCTTTTAACCCGAATGAACCCGACTGACAAACCGAACCTGCCTGACCTCCGCGTGAGCTACAATCAGGGCGAGCTCGACGAGCACACCGCCCCCGCCGATCCCGTGGAGCTCTTCACCCTCTGGATCAATGACGCCCTTGAGCACAAGCTCCCCGAGCCCAACGCCATGAGCCTCGCCACCAACGGCCTCGACGGCACCCCCACCGTCCGCACCGTCCTCCTCAAAGGCATCGACGAGCGCGGCTTCCACTTCTACACCAACTACGAGAGCCGCAAGGGACACGAGATCGCCGCCGACTCCCGCGGTGCCGCCTGCTTCCTCTGGGCCAGCCGCCACCACCAGGTCTGCCTCAAGGGCCGCATCTCCAAGCTCGACCGCGCCGATGCCGAGCAGTACTTCGCCGTCCGCCCCTACGGCCACCAGATCGGTGCCTGGGCCTCCAGCCAGAGCCAGGTCATCCCCGGCCGCGAATGGCTGGAGCAGCGCGATGCCGAGATCAAAGCCCAATACCCCGAAGGCCAGGTCCCATGCCCTCCCCACTGGGGCGGCTACACCCTCCTCGCCGATGAGATCGAGTTCTGGCAGGGCCGCGTCAGCCGCCTCCACGACCGCATCCGCTACCGCAAGGAAAACGGCGTCTGGGTCAAAGCGCGCCTCAGCCCGTGAGATCTATTTGGAGTGCGGCTGCGCAACGAGGAACGAGTGGAGCTGCCGCTTTCGAGCGTCTCGTCGTGGGCTGAGGTGGAAGAGCCTGCGGACACCCACTGGCACTCCCGCCTTTGGACATCCCACGTTTGCGTAAATTGACCAGCACGTCGTTCAGGGAAGCAATTTGGGGAACCACAATAGCCCTTGGCAAAAAACTCAACTCCTCACTTGCCTTTCGGAATTTTCAGTTTTCATTGAAAACGTGAGCAAGGAACTGCCAGAATGGGAAAAAGCCCGCGAGGAATTCGTCATCCAGTGGGGCTCGCTCGGTACCCAGTGGGGCATCAATCGCACGATGGCCCAGATCCATGCCCTGCTCATGACCGCCCCGGAGCCCATGTGCACAGACGAGGTCATGGAGCGACTGGAGATCAGCCGCGGCAATGCCCACACCAATCTCAAAGACCTCGTCAGCTGGAACCTCGTCCGCATCATCACCAAGAAAGGCGACCGCAAAGAGTACTTCGAGGCTGAAAAAGACGTCTGGAAAATCTTCATCACCATCTCCAAGGAGCGCAAGCGCCGCGAGATCGAGCCCGCCATCCACCTCCTGCGCGACTGCGCCGCCCGCACCAAGGACGAAACCGTCGGCCCCGGCAAGGAGTTCCACCAGCAGATGAAGGACCTCGACGAGTTCCTCAGCTTCGGCGTCAAGGTGGCAGACACCGTCATCTCCATGAAGCACGCCTCCGCCCTCCAGTGGGCCATGCGCCTCCTCGGCTAATTTTTTCATGCCTTTATGTTTCAGAAAATACTGAAACTACCGAACAAACAAAACGCAAACCGACACACCGCCATGAACCACACCGTCATCACCTACAGCCTCTACCTCATCCTCGCCGTCAGCATGACGGTCTGGGTCGCGCGCACCCTCCACAAAAACGGTCGCATCTTCCTTGTGGACTGCTTTCACGGAAACACGGAGCTGGCAGACAGCGTCAACCACCTGCTCGTCGTCGGCTTTTACCTCATCAATATCGGTTTCGTCTCGCTCTACCTCAAGACCACCGAGGAGATCGAGGCCGCACGCGGCGTCTTTGAGGCGCTCAGCGGCAAGATGGGCGTCGTGCTCCTCATGCTCGGCGGCATGCACTTCTTCAATCTCTACGTCTTCACCCGCATGCGCCGCCGCGCCACCCTCGCCCACCTGCCTCCTCCCGTGCCTGCCATGAACCGCGTCAGCAAAGCCCACGACATCCTGGACACCCTGTAATGAAAACGTTTCTCCGCAAAATGAAGCTCTCGTTCCTCGCGATGTTGTGCGGCTGGATTGCGTGCAACATCGCCTGGTGGGCGGGTGCAGTGCTTGCAGCAAGGGCTGTCATGCCACCGCACACAGATGACATCGTGTTAATCACAGCGTGGACCGCCATTGTCGTGTTGGCAGCATGGCTGGCGGTTTTTCTGCCGGTGGATCTCTGCGTCAATGACCGCTCAAAGCTGCGCAGACCACTTACTGCGGCACTGTGCGGATTCCTGTCTGCATTCATCATTGTGGCCGGGGTTTTCGCCATCGCTGTTTCTTCTTTATTCGAGTATCAAAGCCTCATGGAAAGTATCTGGCGGGCGCTGGACAAGGCTGCTCTGCCCTACGCACTGGGCACCTGCGCCACCGGAACAGTCGCCGCATGGACTCGGGCCTTGATGGACAAACCAAACCGCAACCAAATACCATGAACACCCTCATCATCTTCTACGATGCCCGCTGCGGCCTCTGCTCGCGCTTCCGCCGCTGGATGCTCGAACAGGCCGCGTATGTGCGGCTGCACTTTCTGCCCTACGACTCACCCCAGGCACTCCGCCTCTGCCCCGATCTTCCCAGCCTGCGCGCCGATCAGGAAATCGTCGTCATGGGAGACGACGGCTCTCTCTGGCAGGGCGCAGGTGCCTGGGTCACCTGCCTCTGGGCGCTGTGCGAATTCCGCGAGTGGTCACTCCGCCTCGCCAGCCCCGCATTGCAGCCCATCGCCCGCAAAGTCGTGCACTGGATCTCGACCAACCGCATCACCCTCTCACGCCTCCTCCGCCTGCGCAGCGACGACCACATCAAACGCCAGATCACCGACGTCACCTGCGACACCGGCGCATGCTCTCTCTAGCCCATTTGAATGAACTCTATTTGCACCTCTGCGCGGCATTAGCACACGGCACTCCGCGAAAGGCGCCAGCATAGTGGTCCGCACAGTCCCCTGTGCGGCTTCCTTCACACCCAACCAACCACGCGCTTCCCCAACGCATATTTCCCCCAGCGCCATTTCAATCAATTCGCGGATATTCGCGGCTCATTCGCGTTGCATCCCCCTTTCATCCCATCCTCCCCCGAATCCCTTCTTGAACGAACCCTCGCGCCTGCGCTGTAATGCCTTCATGCCATTCCTCCGCAGCCTGCTCATCCTCGGCACCCTCGCCGCCAGCCTCCACGCCGCCGAGGACAAAATGCGTCTCGTTCGTGAAACAGACGCACTAACCCCCGATCAGGAACGCTCAGGACTCCACGTGCCGCCGGGTTTCACCGTGCAGCTCTTCGCCAGCGAGCCCCTGATCAACAAGCCCATCAACATGGCCTTCGACGCACGCGGCCGCTTGTGGGTTTCCTCCACCGTCGAGTACCCCTACGCCGCAGACAAGGCCCGCTGGTCAGACCCCCAGGGTACCCGCGTCAAACACAGTCGCGATGCCATCAAGATCCTCGAAGACACCAACGGTGACGGCCGCGCAGACAAAGTCACCGACTTCGCCGACGGCCTCAACATCCCCACCGGCGTCCTCCCCTGGCACAAGCCCGAGCACAAAGCCGGATGCATTGCCTGGAGCATCCCCAACATCTGGTACTTCGCCGACACTGATGGCGATGACAAAGCCGACCACCGCGAAATTCTCTTCGGCCCCCTCGGCTATGAAAAAGACACCCACGGCATGTGCAGCAGCTTCCGCATGGGCCTCGACGGCTGGGTGTACGCCACCCACGGCTTCAACAACACCAGCAAGTTGAAGGTGAGACAGCCTACGGAACACACAGAAGACACAGAAAAAAAGAAATCCGGTTCCGTGTCTTCC
Organism: Prosthecobacter vanneervenii; assembly: GCF_014203095.1. Lineage (NCBI taxonomy): Bacteria > Pseudomonadati > Verrucomicrobiota > Verrucomicrobiia > Verrucomicrobiales > Verrucomicrobiaceae > Prosthecobacter > Prosthecobacter vanneervenii. Next base: position 150,404 of record NZ_JACHIG010000004.1, read on the forward strand.
GTGCTTTCCGTAGGCACCTCTGAATTGGAGCTGCACAGCGGCAATGTCTTCCGCTTCCGCCCCGACGGCTCACGCGTGGAAATCTGGACGCATGGCCAGGTCAATCCCTTCGGCCTCTGCTGGGACCGCTTCGGCAATCTCTACAGCGCCGACTGCCACAGCTCGCCCATCTACCAGCTCATCCGCGGCGCCTGCTACCCCAGCTTTGGCAAGCCGCACGACGGCCTCGGCTTCGCCCCCGTCATGTGCCAGCACAGCCACGGCTCCACCGGCATCTGCGGTATCGTCTATATCGACGGCGGCGTCTGGGGCCCCGAGTGGGACGACCACATGCTCGTCGGCAACTGCGTCACCTCCCGCGTGAACCACGACACTGTCACTTTCACCGGCTCCACACCCAAGGCCAACGAGCAGCCCGACTTCATCACCAGCGACGACCCCTGGTTCCGCCCCGTCGATCTCCAGCTCGGCCCCGACAACGCCCTCTACATCGCCGACTTCTACAACAAGATCATCGGCCACTACGAAGTGCCGCTGGATCATCCGGGAAGAGACAAGGAGAGAGGGAGGATCTGGCGGGTGGTGAATTTGAAGCACACAGTGAGTTCAACGGAGTGGGCCGAGTACGCGAGCAGTTCCCAAAAGATGAGGCTTGTTCTGGAAAAAGGCAGTCCTCCGCAGCGCAAGATTGCCACGGATTGGTTTGCGCAGTCACCGGAACTTTGGAAGACAGAAAACTTTGCCTGGTGTGGCAATTGCTACGAAGCGCTGCATCCACAGACCACAGACCGGCGAGCCATAGAGGCCAATACCTGGGTCGGACTTCGCACAGGCAATGAAGGTGACCGCGCAAGAGTGGCCATGGGAGCCGCCAACTTTCTTGAAGAACGGGACTTCACCTGGAGGCATGCGAGCGTGAGGTTCCTTGCGGCTCTGGATTACTGGCCAGATGAGGCGAAGGCAGCAATGGTGCTGACCGCACGCGAAATCACGACAACACAGACCGCTACGTTGCGCATTTTGTCTCAGGCGATCGCCTCTCATCCAGCACCGGAATTTGTGGCTCCCATGTTGATGCATCTCGGGCGTGTTCCGCATGAAGATCCCTCGCTGCGTCTCGCCATCATGATCGCTCTGCGGAGCTGCCTGGAAGTTCCGAACGGCTGTCTGGCACTGCAGGGTGTCAAGATTCCAGCCAGCCAGAATGCAGACATGGTGCAGCTTGTCAGTAGCGCCCGTTCAGCAGAAGCCTCCCAGTTTCTCTGGGATCAGTTTGCATCATCCAAGGATGTAGAACAGCAGCAGGCCATGTTTCTTCACGTGGCTCGTTATGGCGAGTCCAAGCTCGTCGAGCAGGCGATTGCACTCGCCCGCAAATCATCGGAATCATCCGACACCCACTCGGCCATTCAAAAGCTCACCGCCATCCACAACGGCCTCACCGAGCGCGGCGCTCCCGCCAATCCCGAGCTGCTCCAATGGGCTCAACAACTCGCCACCCAGCTCCTCGATTCCGCACAGCAACAACCCGCCCCCGCCTGGACCTCCTCTGGCGAGGCCCAATGGTCCCTGCAGCCCCGCAAATGCACCGACGGCACCGAGGCGCAGGTGCTCCAAAGCATGGCCAAAGGAGGCGGCGATGAAGAAAAGCGCACAGGCATTCTCAAATCCAAAGACTTCACCGCACCCGCCAAACTCACCGTGTGGATCAACGGTCATCGCGGACCACCCACCAGCAAACCTCATGACAAAAACCTCGTGCGAGTCGTCGATGCACAAAGCGGCACCACACTCGCCAGCGTGTTCCCACGCCGCCACAACGACTGCCGCCGCGAAGAGCTGGACCTTTCCAAACACACCGGCAAAACCGTGCACCTTGAGATCGTTGATGGCGATGACGGCAAAGCCTACGCCTGGCTCGGCATCACCCGCATCGAGCCCGCCGTCGTCAGCGTGAACGACTTCCAGAGCGAGGACAGCACCCGCACCGCGCTCAAGACTCTCGCCATGCTGCTCCAGCACACCGCACCCGCTGTGCTGCGGGAAAAGCTCTCCGCCTACCTGCCACCACGTCCCGCACCACCACCGCTGCCCGTTTCACCCGAGCAGCGTCAGCAGCTCGATACACTCATCGCCACACGCTCTGCCGCCTACGCCAAAGCTAGGCCGGACATCGCCGCAGGAAAGACTGTCTTCACCGCGAACTGCGCCGTCTGCCATCAGATCCGCGGCACCGGCGGCCTCATCGGCCCGCAGCTCGATGGCATCGGCGCACGCGGCCCCGAGCGCCTCTGCGAGGACATCCTCGACCCCAACCGCAACGTGGACGCCCACTTTCACCTCCACACCCTCATCCTCAAAGACGGCACCACCCTCAGCGGCTTCCTCAAAGGCGAAGCCGGCCAGGTCCTCATCCTCGCCGACGCCGCCGGCCAGGAACACCGCATCTCAAAAAACGATCTCTCCAAAGACACCACCACCCCCATGTCCCTCATGCCCCCCGTCTTCGGCCAGACGCTCGATGAGAAAAACTTCATCAACCTTCTTGGCTACCTAGTCCATGAGAAGACCGGGCAATAAGACGACCTCGTGCACCACCGTTATGATTGACCCGATTTACAAGTTCCTCCCACCGAGTCGTGATTCTTATATAGAAGATGGCAAATTGAGGTTCAGCCAGCCTCGTTCACTCAACGACCCATTTGAGTTGGTTAACTTTAACGTGCTCAAGGGGTACGAACAGCATTTAATTTCATCATTTCAGTCAGAGCTCCAGAGAATCGAAAAGATCAGTGATCCATCAATTAGAGAGATTGAAAGGCAAGGAGTTCAGTCTGCTATCGACGAAGAGCTAGCGTGCGTGGGCAGAAAGGGTTCAAAGGAGCTAACCAAGTTTACTCAGGATATTATAGATAAATTTGGCAAAAAACTTGGAGTTCTAAGTTTATCCGATCGCTGGAACAGCTCTTTGATGTGGTCTCATTATGCCCAGAGACACACTGGGTTCTGTGTTGGATTTGACAGGAGCCATCCTTTCTTTGCTGATGAGACACTCCAAAAGACAAAGCTTAGGCCTGTTGTTTATGGTCTCGCCAGAATCGATTTTGAAGAGGAAATTCAGGGGCTTGGGCCAAGGATACCTTTCTATAAATCGCCTGAATGGGCTTACGAAGAAGAGTCACGAATCACATTTTATTGGGAACGTAACGGGCCAATCAATTTCACCGAATTGAAAGCAGAGAACCCTCCAGGAACCCCAGTTCGGCTACTTCATGTCCCGCACGAATCCATATGCGAACTATTGATTGGAATGGAAACACCAGCTGACTTGAAAGAGAAGATCATTAAATTCGCAGCTAGACTGAGAGTGCCTGTCTTTGAAACTTTCCAGTCCGTTACAAAACTAACCTTAGAACGTGGAGAATTGATTTTGTAAAAATGATAGAACTTCGGTTGCATACTTTGTCGGCAGTAATGCTCCTCAGCGCCGCCCTCGCCGCCGAAGCCCTCAAGCCCCACCCCAAGGCCCTCGCCAACATCCACCCTCCCGGCGAAGTGGACCGCCCCGAGATGGTCCAATACATCGTGGTAGATCCTGCCACACTGCCGGGCATCGTCGTTGACGAAACCAGCGCCGACCTCGTCGGCGATTGGCAGTATTCCACCCACACCCCGCCCTACGTCGGCCTCGGTTACATTCACGACATGAAAGCCGGGAAGGGAACCAAGTCCGTCACCTTCACTCCCACGCTGCCCGCAGCAGGCTGGTATGAGGTACGTCTGTCCCATTGCTACAACATCCGCCGCTCCACCCAAACCCCCGTCACCATTCACCACGCCGATGGCGACACCAAAGTCGTCATCAATCAGCAGCAGGAGCCCGAGCACGCCCATCTCTTCCGCACCCTCGGCACCTTCCGCTTCCAAGCCGGCCGCACCGGCTGGGTCCGCATCTCCAACGAAGCCACCGAACCCGGCAAAGTCGTCATCGCCGACGCCGTCCAGTTTCTGCCGGTCAAAAAGTAGCCTTGTTCCTGCGGAACAAGGATCCGCTCCGCCATACCCTCATTTCACCTCTTCCACACAGCTCTCTACGTTTTAAATATTGATATAACCCCATCAGTCGCGATACCTTCCATGGCCTTCGCGAAGGCGGCAGCATAGTGGTCCGCACAGTCCCCTGTGCGGCTTCTGGGCAGTCGCGCAAGCTGGGTGGCACACAGAGGACTATGTGGACTTCATCGTGCGCCAGCCTTCAGCCTACGCATGCGCGGCACAGGTAGGGCTGGCTGTCCCCAGCCAGCCGTCGTCGGAGCCCATCACTTTCTCGTAAGTCGTGCGCAGAGAGCAAAAAGAGCATGACATTCAAATACTCCGCTGCCTCCGCGGCAAAGCCGAGCCGCCCTGCCGCCATCCCACCCCACAAAAAAGCCGGGCATCTCTCGACACCCGGCTTTCACATTCGTTAAATCTTAATCCTCCTCGGCTTCCGCAGCAGCAGCGGCCTTCTTCCGCTTCTTCTTGCCACCAGCGTTGCGCAGCGCCTTCGGGATCGGGTCTTCCTTCTTCTGCAGCGCACGGCGCAGCTTGCGCAGCGCGATGTTCTGCAGCTGGCGGATACGCTCGCGCGTCACGCCAAATTCCTGGCCCACCTCTTCCAGCGTGCGCGGCTTCTGGCCGGCCAGGCCAAAGCGGGCGTCGATGATCTTGCGCTCACGCTCATCCAGCACCGTCAGCAGGCCGTCCAGCTGGCTGTGCATGTTCTTGTGAGAGAGCAGGTCAAACGGCGTCTGCGCGTTTTCGTCGCCCACGATTTCACCGAATTCCGTGCTGTCGTCGTCACTGATCGGCGCATCCAGGGAGGCCGGACGCATGCTGGCCACCTTCAGCTGGCTCAGCTTCGCGCGGTCGATGCCGATTTCCTCGGAAAGTTCGTCATCCGTCGGCTCGCGGCCCAGTTCTTCGGACATCGCCATCGCCACACGGCGCATCTTGCTGATCTTGTCCACCATGTGGACCGGCAGACGAATCGTCTTGGACTGATTGGCGAGAGCGCGCTTGATGGACTGCTTGATCCACCACGCGGCGTAGGTTGAAAGTTTGCCACCCTTGTTCGGGTCAAATCGTTCCACAGCCTTCATTAGGCCGATGTTTCCTTCAGAAATGAGGTCGAGAAGTGGCAGACCGTAGTTGGCGTAATCCTGGGCGATCTTCACCACGAGGCGGAGGTTCGCACGGATCATGTGCGAACGGGCCTCGGGATCGCCCCGCTTGATGCGTTCGGCAAGCTCGACTTCCTGGTCGGGAGTCAGCAAGTCAGTCTTGCCGATCTCTCGCAGGTAAATCTTGATGCCTCCGTCGAGTTCCATATTGAGCGTTCTAGGTTGGTAATACGATGCAAGGACCCTCGTCCTTGCCCCCGGCTGCGACGCAGGGGGTGTTCATTATAAAGGCGAATTTCCACTTCGCTCGTGTTTTTTGAGCAAGTTTACGGCCAGTATCAGAAAATGGACCGGTGATAAGGTGCACGAGTGAAGATTTGACAACCTACGTTCAACTAAACTTTCGGCACGTCGTCAACATCATTTCTAAAAAAAGTTAAGTTTTATTAATATTTTCGCCTGCAAATCGGCACTTTTTCAGCTTTGAAACTCCATAGGCAAAATTTCCGCCCTATCCCAGGCCCGGCAGTTTGTCTCCTCCCAATGCAGCCGACCGCTTGACACCGCCCCGCCCCGCCCCGACTTACTGCCCCTCAAAATCCGCCATGCCCCGCCGAATCACCTACCGCGACGCCGTCCGTGAAGCCCTCGATGAAGAAATCGCCCGCGACCCCATGGTCGTCGTCATGGGAGAAGAAGTCGCCCAGTACAACGGCGCCTACAAAGTGACCCAGGGTCTCTGGGACAAATGGGGCGACAAGCGCCTCGTCGACACCCCCATCAGCGAGGCCGGATTCATCGGCATGGGCATCGGTGCCAGCATGCTCGGCGTCCGCCCCGTCATGGAGCTCATGTTCTGGAGCTTCTACACCGTCGCTTGGGACCAGATCGTGAACAACGGCGCCATGGTCCGCTACATGAGCGGTGGCAAGATCAATTGCCCCATCGTCATCCGCGGTCCTGCCAATGGCGGCACCAGCGTGGGTGCCACCCACTCCCACACCCCGGAAAACATCATGGCCAATTTCCCCGGCATGAAGTGCGTCTGCCCCAGCAACGCCTACGATGCCAAAGGCCTCATGAAAGCCGCCATCCGCGACAATGACCCCGTCATGTTCATGGAGAGCACCAAGCTCTACGGCGAAGAGTGGGAAGTCCCCTCCAACGACGAACTCCCCAACGGCGAACTCTTCATCCCCCTCGGCCTCGCCGATGTGAAGCGCGTCGGCACAGACATCTCCCTCATCGCCCATGGCAAGGCCGTCATCACCTGCCTTGAAGCCGCCCGCATCCTCGAGGAAGAGCACGGCATCAATGCCGAAGTCGTTGACCTCCGCAGCATCCGCCCGCTGGACGAAGATACCATCCTCGAATCCGTCGCCAAGACCCACCGCGCCGTCTACGTCGAGGAAAACAAGCCCTACTGCGGCATCGGCGCCCAGATCGCCTACATGATCCAGGAGCGCATCTTCGATGAGCTCGACGCCCCAGTGCAGCGCGTCTGCAGCCTCGACTCCCCCGCCATCTACAGCCCTCCCCTTGAGGCCATCCAGCTCCCCACCGCCGACGTCGTCGTCGCCAAGGCGCTTGGCATTTGCTAAACTGGAGCTGCCATGAAATTCACCCAGGTCTTCAAAAAAGTGCCGGAAGGCTACGTCGGCTTTGTCGAGGAGCTGCCCGGTGCCAACACCCAGGGTGCCACACTTGAAGAAACCCGGGCCAACCTGCTCGAAGCCATTGAGCTGGTCATGGAGGCCAACCGCGTTCTTGCCGAAGAGGAGATCGGCAATGATGAGGTTTATCGTGAAACCATGCTCCTGGCCGCCGCTTGAAATTCCGTGACCTCATCCGACACTTGCATGACCACGGCTGTGAACTCTTGCGTGAAGGCGGCAATCACTCGATATACGTCAATCGCACCACTCGCAAAAGCTCCTCTGTCCCGCGCCATCGCGAGATCAATGACTTCCTTGTGAACAAAATCTGCAAAGACCTCGAAATCCCCCGCCCTTAAACCCTTTTCCCCGCCATGCCCAAATTCATCGAAATGCCCAAGCTCAGTGACACCATGACCGAGGGTACCCTCGCCAAGTGGACCGTCAAGGAAGGGGACAAAGTCTCCGTTGGCAAAGCCATCGCCGACATCGAGACCGACAAGGCCACCATGGAATACGCCAGCCCGTTTGAAGGCGTCCTGCACAAGTACATTGCCACCCCCGGCGGCAAGGTCCCCCTCGGCGCTCCGCTCGCTGTCATCTTGGAAGAAGACGAAGCCGCTCCGGCCAATCTCGACGAGCTCATCGCCAAGGCCCAGGCCGCCGCCGTTCCTGCTCCTGCTGCCGAGAAAAAGCCAGCTGCCTCCGCCACCAAGGCCGCATCCGCCGGTCCTCGCCTTCCCCTGGCACCCCAGCACAAGAGCCGCGCCGCCTCCGCGGGTGCCGCCCTCCGCGTCAAAGCTTCCCCGCTTGCCAAGAAAATCGCCGCTGAGCGTGGTGTGGACCTGAATTCCCTCATCGGCAGCGGCCCTGGCGGCCGTGTCGTTCGCGCCGATGTCGAAAACGCCCCCGTTGGCGGTGCCTCCGCTGGCCGCGTCGCCGCCACCCCCGCCATCCGTCCCGTCGTCGGTCCGGAAGACGAGCGCGTGCCCACCAGCACCATGCGCAACATCATCGCCGAGCGCCTCCTCGCCTCCAAGACGCAGATCCCCCACTTCTACCTGCAGATGGAGATCGACGCCGGCCCGCTCATGGCCTTCCGCGCTCACCTGAACGCCTCCGCCGAAAAGACCGGCGGCAACAAATACACCGTCAACGACTTCATCCTCAAGGCCGTCATCCGCGCCGCCGAGGCCCAGCCCGCCATCAATGCCGCCTGGGATGGCGATGCCATCGTCAAGTTCAAGTCCGTCGGCCTCAGCGTCGCCATCGCCATCGATGACGGCCTCGTCACCCCCGTCATCAAGCAGGCCGAAAAGAAAACCCTGCTCGAGATCAGCCAGAGCGTCAAAGACCTTGCCGGCAAGGCCAAGAACAAGAAGCTCAGCCCCGACGACTTCGCAGGCGGCACCATCACCGTCTCCAACCTCGGCGCTTACGGCATCGACCAGTTCTCCGCCATCATCAATCCTCCCCAGGCCGCCATCGTCGCCATCGGCAGCATCCGCTCCGCCCCTGTCGTCAATGACAAGGGTCAGATCGTCGTCGGCCAGCGCATGTGGGTCGGCCTCAGTGGCGACCACCGCGTCGTGGACGGCGCCGTCGCCGCCGTCTTCCTCGCCGAGATGCGCAAGCTCCTCGAAAACCCCGCCCTCATGCTGGTGTAATCACACCACACTCAAGCGAATCCATCCCCATACGCGCCTGCGGCCTCAAACCCAGGCGCGTTTTTTTTGCGAACAGCAGTCCACAGCCTCAGAATGCTTGCTGACGCAGCACCATCATATGGGCCTGCTGGCCCGGCGTTTCATGCCCTGTCGTAGGATGGGTGTGGCGACAGCCCGCCCGTCCCTCAGCGGATGGCAAACATCACCACATACCAGGCCGCCTAATACCACTGGCAGTTGAAAACGAGTCTGTTCTCTTTTCGTCACTCAGCCCCTCTTTACGCCAACCCCAAAGGGGTTGCGTAATTGAGCCCAGGGTCAGCCGAGCCTCAGCGAGGCGACCCTGGGTCTGCAAGCCACCGGCTGGGAAGCAAACCCAAGACTTTCTACATCACACCGCGTTCACCAGCAGCGTCTGCCTTGCGCTCCGCCGCACATCGGCCCCCGCTTTCAGAACGCGCTTCAATACGACTCCGCCCCCCCAAGTATTCCGCAGCAAACTCTCCCTCTGAGACAGACCCGTTTTCAACAGATGGCGGTATAAGGCCATCCGCACCTATCCCCTGCGCCCCAGCTTCCGCTCCAGCCAGTCCATGTCCTCCTTTTGCAGAAAGCTCAGATACAGCGTCATCATCGAAAGGAAAAACAGCATCAAATTGTACGCCATCAGGGAGATCCCCGCATGCAGCAGAAACCCCGCCGCAAAGCCCCACCACCGCCAGCGCCGCACCACCAGCAGCACCGGTATCGCCAGCTCCACCAGCAGCACCAGGTAGGTCACCCCTTTCAGCAGCGTGCCGTAGTTCAGCACCCACAGCCCCGGCCAGCGCGCATTGTGGGACAGCAGGAAAAAGCTCATGAAATCCCCGCCCATCCAGTACTCATCCCCCAGCCTCGCCAGCACGGCATGGATGTAGATCGTGGCCAGCTGCACCTGCATCAGCGTCAGGCCGTAGCGTAGTGGCGGCGGCGCTGAGGCCGCCTTTTTCCGCGCCTCACGCGACTGCAGGCACCAGCACGCAGGCATGGGGGACACCAGCACCAGAAAGGCCGTGCAGCGCAGCACCTCGTCCCAGCCCACCAGCACCAGCGGCGCTCGCATCGCGTAGGAAAACTGCCACACATACACCACCGCCGCCGCCGCCCGCGGCCACACCCCCAGCATCAGCGCCACCATCGCAGCACCGCTGAAGAGCATGTACGTGCTCACTGCGCTCAGGTCCGTGCAGAAATAAAACACCGACCTGTAAAACCCCACCGTAAACTTCCGCACCGTCTCGTGGTCCACCATCCCGGCATCGGTAAAAAAGATCTCCCGGTCAGGCCAGATCTGCATCAGGTTCAGCAGCGCCACAAACGCAAAGCCGATCCGCACCGCCGCATACACACGCGCATCCGCCGGCGCTAGAAACAGGCCCTTCAGCCGCTCAGAGAGGTTCTGGGTTGGGGTTGCCTGCGTCATGGGTTCGAGGGAGCCGGGGTGTTTTTGGAGACCAGTGCCTTCAGCTCAAACGGCCCCAGCACAGACGGCTTCTCCACCGCGATCTCCTTCAGCGACCGCACCCCCACCAGGCTGCGTGTATAGGCCGGGATCACCTCCAGCGTCACCTTCGCTCGCGGGGTGTAGCGTCCGGATCTCAGCAGTGCCTCCGCCGCACGGTGCATATATGCCTCACGGAAGACCCCGCGTGTCGCGTTGAAGATCACGCTCATCATCCAGTTGTTCAGCCTCACCTGGTCATGCTGGGAAAAGCGCCGCAGCCCCGGCAGCACCACGCCCTCCTCCCGTGCCCTGCGTCCCTCTTCCTGCACCACCAGCCGTGCCTCCAGCCGGTTCATGTTGGGGATCGTCTCAAACATGTTCCACTCCTGATGGCACCGCGTCAGGCGCTCATACGCGTTAAAGGCCGGAGAGAGCGCTATCTTGTCCCGCCACGGCACAGGCAGCATGCCCAGCAGCAGAAATAGCAGATGTACCGTGGCCAGGGCCACGATCCATTTTTCTCGCCTGGTCAGTGAGGAGGTTCGCATGAAAGAAAGTGCCGCCAAAAAAGCAGCGGTATGCCTCATTCATCAAATGATTAGACCTGTTCTCGAAAAGAATGTCCGATTGAACCGGCGAGCGCAGCGGCCCCAGTGGCAAGGCGGGAGAGCCGCCTGCTATTTGAAGATAACAGGCAAGCGACTAACGCAGCCAATGGGGCCGCTCCGCCGCCCGGGCAATGTGACAGGCTTTTCGAGAACAGGTCTGGGGTGGTATTCCTCACTTACCCCTCGTTCATTCCGCATCGTTTGCGCAGCCATCGCTCAATTTTTGCGCGCCCGTGGCGGTCATCTGTCATTTGCACCGTACCCCATGCCCGGCCTATCGTTCCCGCATGGAGCTCCCAGACGTCATTGCCCAGTGCCTCAGCCTCCCCGGCGCCGAGGAGACCCAGCCCTTCGGCCCCGAGGCCCTCGTCTATAAGGTCGCCGGCAAGATGTTCGCCGTCACCTCCCCCGATGACTTCCCTGCCCGCATCAATCTCAAGTGCGACCCCCAGCGCGCCATCGAGCTGCGCGATGAATACCAAGGCATCCTCCCCGGCTGGCACATGAACAAGAAACATTGGAACACCGTCATGCTCGACGGCACCGTTCCCCCCTCCCTCATCCGCGATCTGGTAAAACACTCCTACCAGCTCGTGGTGGACGCCCTGCCCAAAAAAGCCCGCGAGACCCTCAAAAAGTAGCCCAGTAGCGCCGCAACTGGATCAAAGCGCTGGCAACCTGTCACCAGATCAGCGGGATGCCGTAAGAGGGAAACTCACTGTCTGAAGAAACAAGCTGGCAGTTATCGATCTGCGCCTGCGCGAGAATCACACGGTCAAAAGGGTCTTTGTGATGTTTGGGCAGCTCGCTGCTGGCCAAGAGGGCTTCTGCCGAAATAGGAAGCTCTACAAGCCCCCATCTGGCGACTTGGTTGCTCCACCATGTTCGTGGTGGCTCGGGAAGCGCCAGTTTGCCGATGCTATGCTTCAGGGCAATCTCCCACAAGCTGGCGTGGCTGACGCAAAGAACCGCTGCTGGATCGTTGATGGCTTTTGTAGCATTCGCACTGAGCAGGTCCGGCTCACTGGTCAGCCAGATCAGAGCGCAGGTGTCCAGCAGCAGTTTCACAGCAGCCCAAGCTCCTGCATGCCAGCTTCATCCAAAGCTTCAAAAGATTTGGAGTCCCAGCGAACAGGCGCTGAAGTGCGCTCACCAACACGGGGGCGCGATAGTGAAGGCGGCGATTTCACTGGCACAATACGAGCCACTGCCACGGCTCCCTGGCGCAGCAGCACCTCCTCGCCCATGGCCACCTGTTGCAGCAATTGGGAGAAGTGTGTCTCGGCGTAGTCGAGAGTCGCTTCCATGGCAGGAATGTCGCGTTCCAAAATCAGTGCGTCAAGATGACAAAAGGGCGGTTTCAGAGCCCTCACCCCACCACCAGCTCCACCGGACAATGATCGCTCCCATGCACATCGTCCCGGATCGTGCATGACTTCAGCGCTGGCTTCAGCTTCTCAGACGCCAGCCAGTAGTCCAGCCGCCACCCGATGTTCTTCGCCCGCGCATCCGGTGTGCGTTGCGTCCACCACGTGTAGCGGCCGGGGCTCGGATCAAACTGACGAAACACGTCGAGAAATCCCGCCTCCAGGTGCTTCGTAAAGCTCGCGCGTTCCTCATCGCTGAAGCCCGGATTCATCCGGTTGCTCTTCGGATTCGCCAGATCAATCTCCTGATGCGCGCAGTTCAGGTCCCCGCAGGCGATCACCGGCTTCTTCTTCTCCAGCTTCTTCAGGTGCGCACGGTACGCATCATCCCACGACAGGCGGTAGTCCAGCCGCGCCAGTTCGGCCTGCGAGTTCGGCGTGTATACATTCACCACATAGAAATCCGGAAACTCCACCGTGATCAGCCGCCCCTCACGGTCATGCTCGTCGATGCCCAGGCCCAGCGTGCTCGTCTTGAACGGCACACGGCTCAGAATCAGCGTTCCCGAGTACCCCTTCTTCTGCGCACTGTTCCACACCGCGCTGTACCCAGGGAACCATGCCAGGTCCACCTGCTCCTGCTGCGCCTTCGTCTCCTGCAGGCAGATCACATCCGCATCCCCTTCCAGCATGTATTCGCGAAGACCTTTGTTGAGGGAGGCACGGATGCCATTGACGTTCCAGGTGGTGAGTTTCATTTGAAAAAGGAGGTATCAGATAGAAGCCGGAAACCGCACGCAGGAAAGGAGGGAATCAGACAAGCTTGCACACCTCGGCGCTTCGCGTTCACTCTCCCATGAGCTTCGACCTCCTCGCCCCGCACTATCGCTGGATGGAGGCGCTCTGCGCAGCTGGCAGGCTCCAGCGCTGCCGCACCGCCCTTCTCCCATTCATTCAGCCTCCGCGGCGCGTCCTCATTTATGGGGAGGGAAACGGCCGCTTCCTCACCGAGCTCTGCCGCCGCTTTCCCGCCGCTGAGATCACGGTCGTGGAGGCCAGCTCCGTCATGATCTCACTCGCCCGCGCGCGCTTGCAGCGCGCAGGGCTCGCCGCCACACACGTGGACTTCATTCATGCCGATGCGCTCACCTGGCAGCCCCCTGCGGCCACGTATGACCTCATCGTCACCTGCTTCTTTCTCGACTGTTTCCGCGCAGACCAGCTCCAGCACCTCGTCCCTCTCATCGCCTCTGCCGCCACCGCAGATGCCCAGTGGCTCCTGGCCGACTTCCAGATCGCACCCTCAGGCCTGCGCCGTTTGTGCAGCCGCATCATCGTCGCCTTCTTGTATGCCTTCTTTCGGCGTGTCACAAAACTCGCCGCGCATGAACTGGTCGATGTTTCACCGCTGCTGACAGCCGCAGGCTTCACCCGCTGCGAGCGCAGCACCTTCGCGCTTGGCCTTTTGTACTGCGAGCGCTGGCAGCGCTGAGAGATTGCGTCTCAGGCTCGTCGCATAACTTGATCAATGGATGCCAATCCACGCGGATCATTGCAGGCGCATTCATGCTTTTATACTGGCATGGACCTTAAACCACACTCCCAAAATCGGTGGTTGCTTGCGCTGGGTGTCAGCGCCATGGCAGCCGTGTCATTTTCCACCGCCAGCGCAGGCACTGCCGCTCCGGCCAAAGCTCCCGTCGCAGATGTTTTTGACTGGAAGGAGAACACCATCTCCCCTGTCACAAACCCGATCTACTTCGAAGATCCGGTCATCCGCTCCGAGATCCGCCCCATCTTCATCTACCACAACTTTGACAACCAGTTCGTGACAGGTCGTGGCAGTGCACGCGTCGGTGCCATCCAGTTCCGCTACGCCATCACCGACCGCCTGGCCTTCATCGCCACCGAAGACGGCTACATGAACATCAACGGCACGGGCGTGAAGGGGAACGGCTGGCTCGACCTCGCCGCTGGTTTCAAATATGCGCTCGTCAATGACGTGCAGAACCAGTTCATCCTCACCCCCGGCTTCACCTTCCAGCTTCCCACCGGAGACAACAAAGTCTTCAACGGACGCGGCAGCGGCCAGATCAATCCCTTCGTCTCCTTCGCCAAGGGCTTCGGCAACCTGCACTTCACTGGCAACGTTGGCGTGCTCATCCCGCTGCTGCGCCAGGAGCAGAATACCATGGCCCACTACAGCGCCATGGTGGACTACCACGTCAGCAACTGGTTCATCCCATTCGCCACCGCGAACTTCTGGACCTCGCTGAACAGCGCCTCCAACATCCCCGGCCTCCGCACCAATGGCTATGACGTCATCAACTTCGGTTCTGGCAATGCCACCGGCGTCACCCAGGGCATGCTCGGCATCGGTTTCCGTTCCAACATCCAGAAAAACCTTTCACTCGGTTTTGCCTATGAAATGGCTGTTGTGAAGCCCTACGGCCTCTCCAACACCCGTTTCACCATGGACATGTGCATCCGCTTCTGATCTTCGAATTTCTGTTAGGTTGAGTCAGAGGTTAAGTTGAGTCGCGCACGGGGACGCAAGTCCCCGTGCGTTTTTTTGTTTGCCCGTCGCTCGCGATTTCAGAGGGGTTCCCATACGGAGGACATCGCCCTCTCAACCACTGCTCCCGCCCCGTATCTGCGCCAGCATAGTGGTCCGCACAACGCGAAGCTAGCCGAAGGCAATCCTCTGTGCGGCTCGCAAGCCCCCTGGCCCACGATCCACCACACCCCCTGTGCAGAACCCACCACTCCATACCTTTCGCTGCACCCACCCTCGGAAGATAGCCTCCCCGGCTTTCAGTAGAAGACAGCGCCTCCGGCCCGTCCTTTCCACCCACGACTCCTCTTCGCCCACCCTCAGCCCCAGAATTTCAAGAACCAGCCTAAGTTGCCACGACTCCGCTTCGTTGCATCTTATCCCCATACAACCATGACCCGCCACCCCCTTTCTCATGCTGCCGGCGCCCTCGCGCTGCTTCTCGCGCTCAACTCCTGCGGCAAGCAAGAGCAGCCCCCCGCCGCTTCGGCTCCTGCCGCACCGGCCCCGGCTCCCGTGGCAGCCAAACCCGCCGCCCCAGCAGCGACGCCTGCACCGGCTCCTACGCCTGCCCCTGCTCCGGCCAAATCTCTGGAAGCCATGTTCTCCTCTGCCCCCGTGGATCTCAATGGCTTCGGCAGCGACGAGCCTGTCCTCCGCGCCGATGAGCCCAAGCGCGGCGTCATCGTCATCAGCCCAAAGGACCTCAAGCACTCCACCCAGCAGCACTGGGACCAGTACGACTGCAACAGCTTCAACCCCAAGCGCTGGGGCCGCTACGAGGTCCGCGTCACCTACACCCTCCGAAACACCACCCTCGGCACCCAGTTCCGCTTCGCCCAGCAGCCGCTCAAAAAGACCCTCATGGCCACCAGCCAGCCCAAGTGCGCCATCTACGGCACCGTCTATGTGGAAAAGCCCATGACCTACCCCTTCTCCATCTTCACCGCCGCCACCGGCACCGAGCCCGGCTTTGAAGTGCACGAGGTCGCCTTCGTCCCCGCTCCCGAAGGCCCCGCTCCCGTCCAGGCCGCCGATGGCAGCATCGTGCTCGAAGCCTCCAGCGCCACCACCTGGGCCGAAAACATGCGCTACGAGCCCAAGTCCGAAAAGAACTGCCTCGGCTTCTGGACCAGCGAGGACGACTTCGCCGAGTGGGATTTCGAAGTCACCAAGCCTGGTCGCTACAAAGTCACCGTCGTGCACGGCTGCGGCACCGGCAACGAAGGCAGCCAGGTGGCCGTCAAAGTCGGCGGCCAGGAGCTCAACTTCACCGTCAAAGACACCGGCGGCTTCCAGAAATGGTCCGAAGAATCCGTGGGCGAGGTGGACATCAAGGCCCCCGGCAAGATGCGCCTCGTCATCGACCCCGTCTCCAAGGCCAAGAGCGCCGTCCTCGATGTCAGCAAGGTCGTGCTCAAGCCCGTAAGCTGAGACCGCATGGACGTAGCGCGCACCTCCACCCGCGACCCCGAGGCCTGGCTCGACCTCGCGCCGGACTTCTCTCAGCGCATGGTCCGGCAGGTGCGCACTTGGATTCAGCACTGGGAGCCCGACCTCACTGAATCCATGAAGTGGAACATGCTCTGCTTCAGCGGCCGGAAAAACATCTGCGCCCTCAGCGCCTGCCAGAAGCACCTCGGCATCACCTTCTTTCGCGGCACCGAGCTGCGGGGCATCACCGACCTCTTTGACGGCGGCGAGTCCAACACCAGCATCCAGACCATCCGCGTCACCAAGTTGGAGAAGCTCAACGTGAAGGCCCTTCAGCGCCTCGTTCACGCCGCTGTCGCGCTCGACTCCGACGAATCCTCCAAACCCCCGCCTCCAAAAAAGCGCGCCGAATGGCCCATGCCGCCCGCCCTCGCCAAGGCGCTCAAGCAAGACAAAGCCGCCGCCGCCGGCTTCGCGGCCATGAGCATCTCCTGCCAGCGCGAATACAAAGTCTGGATCAGCTCCGCCAAGCAGGAGGAAACCATCCAGCGCCGCCTCGCCGAAACCCTCCGCGCCCTCGCCTCCGGCAAAAAATGGGCCCAGCGCAAAGAGGCCTGATCCACCGGTCTAAACAATCACATAGCCAAACCAGCTCCAAGGGCTTCGCCAATGCGCCAGCATAGTGGTCCGCACAGTCCCCTGTGCGGCAAACGCAGTTCTCCCTCTCCCCGTCGAGGACTGGTTTGGCCCAGCATGTCTTCGGGGAGAGGGCTGGGGTGAGGGGGGCACCCCACGCTGGACAAGAAAGGGCGTTTCTTCACTCGGATTTCATACCACAATCTATTGCAAACTGGTCTGTTCATTTTTCGCCACAAACGCTTCTATTCGCACCAACCCCAAAGGGGTTGTGTAATTGAGCCCAGGGTCAGCCGAGCCTCGGCGAGGCAGACCCTGGGTTGCTGCAGATCATACAGAGAAGCAAACCCATCGCCTTCTTCACGCGCCC
Source organism: Prosthecobacter vanneervenii (assembly GCF_014203095.1). Lineage (NCBI taxonomy): Bacteria > Pseudomonadati > Verrucomicrobiota > Verrucomicrobiia > Verrucomicrobiales > Verrucomicrobiaceae > Prosthecobacter > Prosthecobacter vanneervenii. The sequence goes on from NZ_JACHIG010000004.1 coordinate 167,340, forward strand.
CGTTCACCAGCAGCGCCTGCCTTGCGCTCCGCTGCACGTTGGCCTCGCTGTCACAACGCGCTTCAAGACGACCAGCCTCTTTTTAAACAGATGAGGTGCCCCCCCCTCACTTCACAAACTCCAGCCTGTCCGGCACCCCGTTGTTATTCCCATCAAACGGCAGCGCATCATCCAGATCCATCCTCCCGTCTTCATCATGGTCATGATCCTTCTGCAGCCACGCATCATCCCCGCACAGCCACTCGCCCTGCTTCTGCAGCGCATGCCATAGCTGCACCACCGCATCCGCACGTGTCAGCGCCCGCTGCGCCACATCCTTGCCAAACAGCCCCGCATCCACCTTGAGCTGAAGCGCCGTGCACCAGCGGTACAGCGTTGCCCAGTCCGCCCGCTCTTCAGGATGGAAGTTCTTGTCCGTGGTGGCCAGTCCCCACGCACACACAGACTCGATCGCCGCACGATCCCCATCATCCAGACCCACATCCGCAAAACGCGCCGCATCAGCCACCTTCCATTCTGCCGCATGCGGTCTGGCGCGCAGCATCCTGGCCAGCACGCGCGCCAGCTCCCGGCGCGTCATTACATGCTCTGCATCAAACAACACGCTGCCCGCCTCCACAGGCCACACGCCGCGTACGGCCAGCATGTTGGCCGCTTCAAAATAGCCCGCCTCCAGCGGCAGATCCTGCCACGGCCAGATCAGCATTCCCGGCCCTCCAGCACCACGCACCAGCCGTAGCTGAATCTCCCGCCAGCTCTTCTGCGATGCCGCCGCCGCTCGCGGCTGCACACCATCCCGCAGGCACAGCCACGCCAGCGTCGCGCTCGCCTGCCCCACATGCATCATCTGCCCATGCAGCCGCAGCGCACTTTGCACCACGCTGCTGACACCAATGTTTTTTGAGCACCCCAGCAGCCCGTCCATCTCCACCGGCACCAGCCCACGCAGCGGAAACATCGCGCGGTCCGTGTCCGTGTGCCATCCACGCGATGGCGTCTGCACAAACTGCCACGCCCCATTGCGGTCATCTCCCAAAAACTTCCTCCGTGTCGGATGGAAATCGATGTTGAACTGAAACCCGAACACACCATCCGGCACCATCACCTTCGCCCATTTCGGCTCCCGTGTTTCCGCGCGGATGTCCTGCTCCCGCAGCATGTACAGCGCTTCCAGCCGCAGCCCCTCGCGCACATACGGCTTCGGTGGCAGCCGGTCCGCCGTGCCAAACTCATCCGTCAGCTTCATGTGCCGAAAGCTCTGCGGAAAGTCCCCCACCCGCTCATGCACCGCCGTCTGCAGATGATGCAGCATCCCCAGCGTGTGCTGCTTCGCATCATCGAAAATGATCTGCCTCTGCGCCGGTGTCAGATCCACGATGTTCTTCTTCGACGCACCCGCCTCCGTCTTCTCAAGCGCATCCACCACCCGCTGCGGCAGCTGGCACAGCGGATAATCCTGTACCGGCCAGTTCAGAAACGTCGCCTCGGTTCCCGCTGCCAGCCCGTTGTGCCAGCGGTCCACAAGCCTCCGGTGCGTATACACACTCCAGCCCGACTGGCTGTACGGCCCCGTGCTCATGTCGCTGTCCACCCATGGCGGCGTCTTGTCCAGCTGAGCAAACGACCTCGCATCATACGTCGCCGGTTTGGCCACCACCTCGTCCTTGCCCGTCTCCCGCAGCACAACACACCACGACAGCGGATTCATCTCCTGCCGGCCCGCTTCATCATACGCCTCAGGCGCGCTGGCCTCGCCAAACCGCTCCTTCAGGTCCGCGCCCGCGCCATACTTCGCACCGCTCAGCTTCACCACATCACCCCAGTCCGAGGAATCCAGCGTCAGCTTCGCCCGAATGTTAAGCGTGCTTGAGGAATTGCGGAAAAAGACACAACCCGCGACCTTTTTGCCCTCCAAAATCACCTTCTGTAGTTGCCACCCCCGCTCAATTCTTAGCACTCCCGAATCCACATACGGCTTCAGCAGCTCCTCAAAAATCCGCGCTGCCGCTGACGGCTCAATCGTCTCCGTGCCACAGTACGCATTGCCAGGATTCGGGATGCCATACACCTGCGAATTGTGCGCGCGGATGCGTTGAATGACCTCGCTGTAAATCCCGCTGCGCGGAAAGTTCACCCTTCGCCCATTCACCGCCGTCCATTCATCCGGACACCCCACCCCCTCCGCGCTGAACTGCCCTCCCAGCCACTCAATGTCATTCACCAGCACAATCTTCCTCACCCCCAGCCTCGCCGCCTGCACCGCCGCTGCACACCCCGACTCATTTCCTCCTACGATAAGAAGTTCAGTTTCAATATCTTCGGCAAACGCAGGCGCGAGAAAACCTGCGAACAAGAGCATGATGATTCGCCTCATGGAAGTCGTGATGTTGCGTCGTTGCCGACTGGTTTGCAGTGCTGTTACACCTCCGCTCTCACCGTCGCATAGCTCTTCTTGCCTTTGCGTAGGATGCAGAGCTTGCCGCCGAGGAAGTGCTCCGCACCCAGCACGGGCACCTCACCGGCAGGCACCTGTACATTGTTGATATAGAAGCCACCACCCTTCATCAGGCGTCCGGCATCACCCTTCGAGGTGGCCAGGCCAAGAGTCACAAGCAGATCAGCGATTCCTGGGATGGTGCCCAGATCCACCGTGGTGCTCGGTGCCGAGGCGGTGGCCTCGATCAGCGTGTACACGTCAGCGGTGGCCAGATCGGCTCCACCAAAAAGTGCCTGAGAGGCCAGGATGACCTTCTGCAGCTCTTCCTCGCCGTGCACCATCCGGGTCACTTCTGCCGCCAGGCGTTTGTGGCCGCTGCGCTGTCCAGGGTTCGCATTGTGCTCAGCCTCAATGGCTTCGATCTCTTCATGCGAAAGCAGCGTGAACTGCCGCAGGAAGCGCGGCACGTCCGGGTCTTCGGAGTTCACCCAGAACTGGTAGAAGGCATACGGGCTGGTCTTCTTCGCGTCCATCCAGATGGCGCCTGCTTCGGACTTGCCGAACTTCTTGCCGGAGCTGGTCGTGATCAGCGGGAAGGTGACCACGAATGTCCTCTGTTCGGGCAGCTGCCGCTGCTCGCGCATTTTCCTCACCAGGTCGATTCCTGCCGTCATATTTCCCCATTGGTCACTGCCGCCGATCTGCACGGTGCAGCCATGGCGCTCATTGAGCACCACAAAGTCGTAGGCCTGCAGGATCATGTAGGTGAACTCAGTGAACGAGATGCCGCTTTCCAGGCGGGCGCTTACAGACTCCTTGGCTAGCATCCAGGCGATGGTGAAGTTTTTGCCCACATCGCGCAGCAGTTCCACGGCGCTCATCTTGCAGATCCAGTCCGCATTGTTTTCCACAATCGTCTGTTCTGGGACAAGAATGCTGCGGATCTGCACTTCGATGCGCTTCACAAACTCCGCCACGGTCTCCGGCGTGTTGAGCGTGCGCTCATTGGCCTTGCCGCTCGGATCGCCGATCAGGCCGGTGCCGCCGCCGACGATGGCGATGGCCTTGTGTCCATGCTCCTGCACGCGACGCAGTGCCATCAGGGGCAGCAGGTTGCCGATGTGCAGGCTGTCGGCCGTGGGGTCAAAGCCGCAATAAAAGGTCTGCTGGGTCTTGAGGGCTTCCTTGAGGGCATCGAGGTCGCTGCACTGCTTCAGCAGGCCGCGCCATTCCAGGTCGGCGATCAGGTCGGTCGTGGGCATGAGATAAAAGGATGAGAGTGGAGACGGCAGTCGGAAATGACGAGTTTTTGCTTCGTCATTCGCCGTTGGGTTGTGTCATTCCACCGTTACGGCGTGGTTCCAGGCTCGGCACGGAAGAGCTGTGAGCCGTTGAATTTTTCGTTGGGTTTGAAGAGCCAGCCTGGGCTCTCATTGCGGACTTCCCAGCGGCGCAGCTCAAATTCCGGCAGCACCAGGTTGCTGTTCGGGTCAAACACCCGGCGGCCCGTGTAGCGGCCCCAGATGGTGTACTCCGTGTTATGGTCATCACCGTAGGCATAGCCGCCGTCCGTGGGAGATTCAGGCAGGCGGTAGGGGATCTTCTGGTAGCGCTCATTCATGATCACGAGCTTGGAGCTCTCCCAGCTCTGGCCCGGGCTGCGCAGGTAGCCCCAGAAATGCGTGTGGTTGATGTAAAACCGGCGGCCAATGTAGTAGTCCCCTCGTGGCTCCATGGCGATCTGGCGACGGCGTGCCTCCATGGCAGCAGCCTGCTGGGGAGAGAGGCTGGCGGTCTCGCAACCGGTGATAACGAGGCTGAGAGTGCAGAGCAGGATGGAAAAAAAGGCGCGGCTAGGCATGGCTGCCTGCATTGTGAATGCGCGCCGGGGCCGTCGCAATGGGAAAGGCGCAACTTGATGAAAGTCCGCCCACGCCCTTTTCGTGAAGGGGGCCATGCGTCTCCTCCTCGCTTTCGCTCTCCTGCTCTCCGCTGCCTCTTCGTTCGCTGCGGACACGCCCAATATCGTCATCATCCTGGCAGACGACTACGGCTACGGCAGCGCTGGCTGCTATGGGGCGGACGGCAGCCTGGTGCAGACGCCGAACATCGACCGCCTGGCGCGGGAGGGACGGCGGTTTACAGATGCCAACACCACTTCCTCTGTATGCTCCCCCACGCGCTATTCGGTGATGACGGGCCGCTACTGCTGGCGCACCTCGCTTACCCACGAGGTGCTGGGCACTTTCTCTCCGCTGCACATTGAGACGACGCGGCTGAACATGGCCTCGCTGCTGAAAAAGCATGGCTATCAGACCGCCGCCATCGGCAAATGGCACCTCGGCTACGGCACGGACGATGGCTCCTTAAAGTGGCGCACGGACTACACCGCCGAGCTCTCCCCAGGCCCGCTGGACATCGGTTTTGACTACCACTTCGGTGTGCCCAGCAACCATGGCGACCTCACGGGCGTGTTTGTGGAGAACCGTTTTGTCTATGGCCTGCGCAGCGGGAAGATCCCGGCAGGCATGAAGCTGAAAGGCCCGGATTCCGACGATCCGAACTTCAAGGCCACTTATGGACCCGAAGACACGGAAAACGGCAAGGTGACCATTTTGGATCTGGATGCGCCACGGCGCGTCAATCAGCGCGTGATGCCACTGCTGACCACCAAGGCGGCCGAATGGATCACGCAGCAGAAAAAGGGCACGCCTTTCTTCCTCTATTACACGCCCGTGGCCGTTCACAATCCGGTGACTCCGGACAAGGACATGGCCGGCAAGAGCAAGGCCGGGCCCTACGGCGACTGGATCCAGGAGCTGGACCGCAGTGTGGGCGGCGTGCTCAAGGCGCTGGATGAAAAAGGCGTGGCACAGGACACGCTGGTTATTCTCAGCAGCGACAATGGCGGTGTCTTCACGCCCACTCGCGACAGCGTGCAGACGCAGGCTTACAAGGCCGGGCTGAAGGTGAACGCCAGCCTGCGCGGCGGCAAACACGACGTGTGGGAGGGCGGGTTCAAGGTGCCCTTCATCACCCGCTGGCCTGCAAAGATCCCCGCCGGTACGGTCTGCGACGACATGATCAGCCTGGCCGACATCCTGGCCACCACGGCGGCGATTGTGGGCGAGCCGCTCCCAGCCGCCGCCACGGCTGCGGAGGACAGCTTCAATGCCCTTCCCGCCTTCCTCGGAACGAAGGGCGCTGCGCCCACGCGCGATCACATGTTCATCCACAGCGCGGACGGCGTCTTTGCCATCCGCAAAGGTCCATGGAAATGGATCGAAGGCGTGCCAGTCAGCGAGATCAAGCTCGGCGCCCGCAAGTCGCGCGCCAGCCAGTTCAAGGCTCAGCTTTACAATATGAAGGAAGACCCCGCTGAAACGGTGGATGTCAGCGCGCAGCATCCGGAGGTGGTCAAAGAACTCAGCGCGCTGGTGAACCGCTACCGCGACGGTGGCTACAGCCGTGAAATGCCGCCCATCGTGGAAAAGAAGCCTCCGCCAGCATTGCCTGCGCTGCAGGGCAAAGAAGTGCTGGCGCAGGATTTTAAGGCTCTGCCCGCCAAGCCTTGGACCCTGACGCGCGGCACCTGGCAGGTGCACGATGAGGCTATTTGGAACCCAATGCCGAAAACCGAGGAACAAGGTGCCACATTGACCGGACCGCTGCCCATCACCGATGGCACGCTGCAGTATGAGATGAAGCTGCACAGCGCAGGGCGTGTCTCGCTGCGCATTCACACGGCAGGAAAGCACTCCTTCCGCATTGTCGTCAGCAGCACGCAGATCGAGATCACCAAGAACCCCGACCCCGGTCAGGACAAGACCCAGACCGAACCTCTGGCACGGCAGAAGCTGAAACTGAACGCCGAGGAATGGCAGACCGTGCGTGTCAGCTTCAAGGGAGACGAAGTCACTGCACAGGTGGCAGGAGTGACCGCAAAGGGCAGGCATGCGGTGATCGCCGAGGCCAAGGAACAGCAGAATCTGATCGTCTTCGATGGCGAGGCCGGGTTCAAAAATCTGCGCGTGGTGCAGTAGCGGCACCACGCGCCAGCGCCACGGTGAGAGGCAGCCAGAAAAGCAGCCCCTCAAAGCGCGGCGCGGTGGCCAGCGAGGCCAGGGACTCGCCATCAAACAGCAGCCCGCCGCAGCCAAAGGCCAGCAGCGAGAGCCACGTGGCATCTCCTGCTTTTGCCAGATGATGAGCGCAAAGGATACCACGACCTAGCACCACCAGCAGCAAGGCTGCACCGATGACGCCGCCATGCACGAAAGTGGCAAAGAAGGCGCTGTGCAGGTGGGACATCATCATGATGCTCGTCTTGGACTGCAGCTCGCACTGCCATAGCCCGCGCACGCCCCACTGGCCGGTGCCCAGCCAGACATTGTCCACTGCATGCCATCCGGCGCGGTAGATGTCCAGACGGCAGTTGTCACCACGTTCCACCACCTTTTGAAGCGGGTGTGGGATGCTTTGAGTTGATGCTAGGGCAGCCGTCGGCCCGGCACGCCACTGCTGGATGCGTGCAAACAATGGTGTGCTGGTGAAATACAGCGCAGCGGTGATCAAAAACACACAAGCCGCAGCACCACCGCGCCGCCAGCCTCGCGTCACCAGCAGCACCAGATGGCCGCAGGCCAGCGCCAGCATGGCTCCACGGCTGCCGGAAAGAAATGCCGCAAAATGCAGTAAACCCGCAGCGGCCCATCCCAGCCAGAGCGGCTGCGGCGTTGCCTTGGTCTCCATCAAAGACGCTAGCCACAGAGCGGAGAAGCCGAAGATCAAACCGGTGCACACAGGGTTGAGGCCTCCATGCACCAGCAGGTTCATGAGCCGTTCTCCCGCCTGATGGCCAGGCAGCACGAAATAGGACAGCACGATGCTGATCAGCGCAGCTAGAGCGGACGTCAGTCCCATGAACCAGCCCATGGTATGCAGGGATAGGCCATTGTGCGCCTGCTGCCAGACAAGCATGCAAAACATCACCAGCAGCAGCATTCCGAGAATGCCGGAGATCACTTCATCCGGTGCACGCTCGGCCATGAAGGGAATCTGCACGCAGGAGCGGATGAGCATCCACGAAAGAAAGAAGACAATGGAATGCACGCCCGCATCTGCCTGCCAGCTTCTGAGCAGCGGCGGCCAGTCTGTCCAGGCCAGCGCGCACGCGCCTGCGACGAGGAGCCATCCGAGATGCAGCCAGTGATTGGGCAGAAAGGAATGCCCGGCCACAAAGCCCGTCAATGCAATCTGGCCTGCCCATGTTCCGCCCGCCAGTCGGCGCAGCTCAGGTGCTGCGAACCCGTTTGCGAAAGCTGGCGTCAGGCTTTTCACGTGGTCCAGAGTGTGGCTGCCAAAACGACCATCAGCAACGCGCAGGAGAGCGCCGCCATGGCCGGACTCTGCCAGGCTGGCGGCTGCACCACAGCCTCGGCGGGATTGCGCGGGTGGTAGTACACCGGCAGCTCCGCTCCTTGCGCCAGCCGGGCGATGAACTGCGTGGTACGGCCTGCGTCCTTGCCTGCTGCATGGTGCGTGTAGCGGCTGCCCTCAAAGGTGCGGCCATCCACGCTGTAAGAGTAGCGCAGCACCGGATCGTAGAGCAGGCAGCCGTCATGGGTCTTCTGCTTGCTGCGCCGCATTTCCGCCGTGACCACCGTGCCCTGGGTGCGCTGCCAGCGGCGCATGGCCCATGCGGTGCTGAAACGACGAAGGAAGTAGATGAATGCGAACAGCGCGAGCACCGCGCCCAGAAGCAGAAGGTGTGTCATGAGGAATGAAATGCCGGACGGCAGCCCCATGATGAAGGCGGGTTCACATCACTGCACGAAACAGTATCGCCACACACTCTCAGGACTGTTTGCGTCCGAGAAAGATGCCATACTGCCACACGCCGCCGTAGGCGGAAAAGCGCTCATCCAGCAGGGGCGAAAACTTTTGACTCAGATATGGCCACAAATGGCCTTCCATGTGCACGTGGTTGACACCCATCCAGTTGCGGAACCAGGCGAAGCGCGTGTGGGAAAAATCCACCACGGCAATGATGCCGCCTTCTTCAAGATCTTCCCATGCAGCATCAATGGCCTGCTCCCAGCCGGGATTGAACATGCTCAAAGCGTATGAAAACAGCACGAGGTCGAAACGGCTGCCGCGTTCATGCACTGGCGCGCTGTAGGAGCGGCGCAGGAGATTGACCCGGTCGTCTTTCACTTTGGTGGCTGCGATGGACAGCATCTGCTCGGAGAGATCCACGCCGGTGATGTGGGCCTGGGCGAAGCGGCGGCGCAGGCCGGGCAGATTGCGCCCGGTGCCGCAGCCCACTTCCAGGATGCGCTGCGGCTTGCTCACGCATGCAGCGCGCATCAGCACTTCCTCACGGCCAAAGAGAAAGCTCCAGCGCGTGGCATCGTAGATGCGCGAGTGAAACTGGTAGTAGCGCTCCAGCGCAGTGCCCGTGCCCTGTGCGGAGGCTGTGGATGCGTGGGCCGTGCTCATCACAGCACCTCCGCAAAGTGAAGGCTGCCATAGGTGCCCACGCGGTCCAGCTGGTGCAGGGCTTCGGTGCGTTCGGGGAAGAAGCGCAGACGTGCACGCACGGACTCAGGCACAAAGTCGAGATTCACTCCCGCGGAGCGCATCAGCACCTTGGCCCCTGGGGCACTGTTGGCCAGGATGAGCTCCCACTCGTCCAACAGCGCTGCAGTGTCGTGCGCGGCCAGCCAGTCCTGGTGGTCAAGCAGCACAAAGTGCGTGTACTTGCCGGGATATTCCCGCAGGAAGCCGGAAAGCGTGGTGGTGTAGCTTTTCAGGCGGTCCACACGCTGCTGCAGCGTGGCCAGATTTTCCTGCTTCAGGTAGTTCGGGCAGCAGCCGAGCGTGTAGGAGCCGGTCATGTACACACGCCAGAAATAGTTGTCCGCGATGGGCAGCTCGGTGAACACATGGCGCAGCTTGTCCTTCACGTAGTCGGTGAGGCCGCCGGGGTAGGAGTCCTGGATGAGCTTGATCTGCGGGCGCGGCACGCCGAGCAGCGTCATCAGCGTGGGCTGGCGCAGCAGCCAGTTGCTGAAGGGGCCCCAGATCTCGCGTTCAAAGAGCTCATAGGCATGGCGCTGCTCCTCAAGCGAGCGCGCATCCAGCAGGCAGGTGGCGAAGTTCTTGACGTTAGGGCGCAGCTTGAAGAGCGCATTGCCCATCACATACGCGGCGATGCCCGAGGTGCCGTGGTAGTAGAAAGACTTTTTGAGGCTGGTGGGATTGAAGAAGCCGATGCGCTTGTCCCAGAACTTCCGTGCAGGATCAGACAGCGAGCCGCGCACGCGGTGGTACACTGCGCTGTATTCCGCGTGGGAGCCAAAGCCGAACATCTCGAAAAGCTCCTCGAAATCTCCACGGCGGATGAGCGCCTGCTTGAACTCCAGCAGTGCGTTCTGACGGTAGTTCATGTCCACTGCGTGGATGGCGGCGGGATTGTCGAGCAGGTAGTCGAGCGCGTTGCAGCCTGCGCTGGTGATCATGACCACGCGGCTGTCGGAGTTCAGCTGCATGAGCTCGCGGTCGAGGCGCGGATCCTCCCACGCTGTGTTGTAGATGAGGTTGGAATTGTGAACATGGCGGAAAACCATGTCGTGGGCCGATTTCAACATCTGAACCGGACGGCGGGGGGAGGACTCTTTGAGCATGATCGCAGGAGGAGTGCGTGAGTCTTCCTTCCAATGTGACACAGAGCCAGCAGACGAGTGTGTTTGTTTCGTCACAATGTCAGGAGACGAAACAAATTCGTTTCAATGCACGCCATGGCATTTTGACGATCTTGTTTTGATTGCCGCTGATGAATGACAAACACGGCCTGCTGCCGCCCTATGCGGCATCCTGGAATGAGCTGGCAACGGAGGACGCGGCTGCGTGGCTGCCCGCTGGTCTGGATCATCGCGCACGGCCCATGCTGGCCTGCTGGTGGGCGGATGTGCTGTGCCTCTGCCGCAGTGCGTGGGCCATGCTGAGGGCCAACCGGCTGAAACTGCTGTGCTTCATGACGGCAGGTGCTGCGCTGGTCTGCTGGCTCATGCCGCAGGATCTCGCGCTGCTGGCACGGCTGCGCTGGGCGGAGGACGCTCCGGACAATGCAGCCATTCATGGTCTGGCACGCTGGCTTAGCTACTGGGGAGATCTGGCGGGTTTTAACATGTTCGTGTTTGTCACACTCACCTGTTTCGCGTTCGTGCGGCGCTCATCCTTCTTTCGCAGGCTGGTGCTCGCCGCCGTGGTGGGAACTGTTCTCACAGGAGGCGTGGCAAATTTGGTGCGCGTGAGCACCGGTCGTGCGCGGCCCGGCAGCAACGTGCCCGCAGGATTCTACGGCCCCACCTTGAGCGCGCGCAAGCAGTCCTTTCCCAGCGCGCACACGGCCACATCGTTCGGTGCCTGCGTGCCGCTGGCGGTGGCCTTTCCTCCAGCGGGTGTGCCGCTGCTGGCCGTGTCTGGAGGCGTGGCGTGGTCGCGTCTGCAGAACAACTGCCACCACCCCAGCGATGTGCTCACTTCGGTGCTGCTGGCGTGTGTTTTTGGCGTGCCGCTGGGACTGACGGTGCGCCGCATGCGCCGTGCAGCGGCTAGCGTTTGATGAAAAGCTGCACCTCCGCCCAGCTGAAGCGCGCCATATTGAAGCCTTCAATGGTTTGCGTCTTCGTGCCGCTGGATTCCGATTTCAGCGTATCCGCAAGCGCCATGTTGTCTTTCGCAGTCTGGCCTTTGGGTGCGGTGCCAAGCAGTGCTTTGAACCAGCGGTCCAGCGTCCACTCGCGCCTCAGCATCACCACTGCATGCGGGCCGGGCTTTTGCAGTACAGTTTTGGCGGAGCTGAGGTCATCGGTGAAGAGCCACTGATGATCGGTGTAGAAAACAAGGCTGGGCTCTGTGTAGCCGCAGCCGTGCAGTGCCGTGTCTGGCGATGTAGGGCCTATTTCTGCTGCCACCTGCACGGGGATCGAAGTGGCGCGCAGCTGGCTGCCCAGATGGGACAGGCTCGCGCTGGTGAGCAGCAGCGTGAGGCATGTCAGCGCGAGGTTTCGGTGTGTCAGTCCCTGTTTCCATACGGCAGCTGCCACAAAGCCACCCAGCACGAGCACGCAGGTGAGCAGCAGCAGCGCGCTGCAGAGCAAGGTGCGGACGCCTGCATTTGAAATCGGCATTGCCACCAGAAAACCCCAGCCCGCGAGAAGGAGCGCTGAAAGAGCAAACGGCAGCCACTTGGCCGCGCCGGGCAGTTTTGCAGCATCTTCAGGAGTACGATGCCGCCAGGCCAGCGCCAGCAGCACGATGAAGGCGGGATAGCCTGGCATGACGTAATGCGGCAGCTGCGTGGCGTAGAAAAAGAAGATGATCTGCGGCGCGAGGAACCATGCGGCGAGGAAGGAGGTCTGCGCCGTCCAGTTTGCACGCAGACTGCACCACACCGGCAGCGCAAAGCCCATCCACGGGAAGAGGCTGAGCCAGGTGGTGAGGAGGTAGTAGCCGGGCACGAATTTGCGGCCGTTGAACACATCCGTGCCACGTTTCACCACATGCTCGCCCATGCCGGTTTTCCAGAAAGCACCGTTTGTTTCCATCAAAGCGGGCACGCCCCAAGCGGCCACCATGGCCAGAGCGATGCAAAAGCCGGGCAGCAGCTGCAGCCGCGCCCAGGGCAGGGGCTTTCTCCAAAAGACCCAGCGCCACAGGATCAAGGCCAACAAAGGCACGAACCACGCGATGGGGCCCTTGGCCAAAAAGCCTGCGCCCAGCGAAAGCCACAGGCACCAGAACCAACCGCCCCAGCGCTGCGATGACGGCTCTGTCAGCAGCTCCACCAGCGCCCTACAGGCCAGCGCCACCAGCAGGATCATGGGCATGTCCGCCACACAAAGCCGCCCGTGCACCAGTGACTGCAGGCTGGTGAGCCAGGCTGCACCGGCGAGCAGTCCGGCACGTGAGTCCTGCACCAGCCTGCACGCCATGCCCGCCATGACCAGCGCCGTGAGGTACACGGCCACCACGCTGTGCAGGCGTGCCGCCAGCTCGTTCACGCCCAGCAGGGCGTAGTGCAGACGCATCCACCAGTAGGTGAGCGGCGGCTTGTCAAAACGGTAGTCGCCATTGAAGTAGGGTATGGTCCAGGTGCCGCGCTGCATCATCTCCACCGTGGCGTGGGCAAAGCGCGGCTCGTCGCGGTCCATCAGCGGGATGGTGGCCGTGCCCGGCAGATACAGCAGCAGCGCGAGCACGAGCAGCAGCCACCAGCTGTGGCGCTGACAGCGCGGATCATTCCAGAAGGAAGAGGCAGACAAACCCATCACGCCATTTGGCATGAGGGCATGGTTCGTCCGTCAGGAAGTACCGACGTTTTCGTCACACGGCAGGCTCAGTAGAGCAGGAAGCCGATCTCGCTGTCCGTTAGCTGGGAGGTGTCGTCCATCGCCAGCAGGGCCTGGGTGTCGAAGGTGGCCTCCCATGGAGTCTCAGCCGCTGCGTGGAGCAGGGGCATGTCAGGAGCGGATGCTTCAGGCACCGGTTTGCTGGCCACCTGGACCTGAGCGGCGGGCTGGGTCTGGAAAATCACCAAGGCCAGCACCATGGCGGCCACGCTGACGGAGGCAAAAGCCCATTTGCCAGCAGGGGAGGCAAAGGACACATCCTCCCACCAGATGCGCAGAGATGCCAGCCATCCGCGATCCTGCGGTGTCTGGCGTGCGGCGCGGACCACGTTTTGGGCAAAATTGGAACGAGCCTCGATCGCGCGGGCCTGAGCCAGCAGCTTGGCGACGGGGTCTTGAGGTGAAAGCGGTTCCATGATGGCAAAAAAACAGCCGGATCGGCCCAAAGTTGCAAAAAATATCAGCCTGGGGGCCAGTCGAGGCTGCGGCCCGCCAGCAGGTGTACGTGCATGTGGGGCACGGATTCACCGGCGTCTTTGCCGTGATTGATCACGAGACGGAAGCCCTTGCTGCGGTCTGAGATGCCCAGCTTTTCAGCGATCTTGCCTGCGGCCAGGAGCAGCGCGCCGAGTGTGGCCTGATCCGCTGCTAAGGCCTCTCCCACACGGGGGATGAGCTTTTTGGGCACGATGAGCACATGGATGGGAGCCTGGGGGCTGATGTCGTTGAAAGCAGCCACGAGGTCGTCTTCATAGACGAGCGGGGCGGGGATTTCGCGGTCGATGATCTTCTGAAAAATGGTCTTCTCGCTCATGGGGGAAATTAACGGAAAAGCTCCGGCTGCCGCCCGTCGCGCGGGCTGCGCTCTCCGAGACTCTTGATCTCGTCGATGAACTCGCCCACGTCCTCAAACTGGCGGTACACGGAGGCATAGCGGACGTAGGCCACGTGGTCGATGGCCTCAAGGCGGCGCATCACCTTGGCACCGATGACGGTGCTGGGGATCTCGCGGTAGCCTTCCTCCTCCAGCTCGTTGGCGATGTCGTCCACCAGCTGCTCCAGCTGCTCCATCTTGACGGGGCGTTTTTCGCAGGATTTGCGCACACCGCCGAGGAGCTTGTCGCGGTTGAAGTTTTCGCGGGCGCCGTTGCGCTTCACCACGCGGAGCTCCTCGCGCTCCACGATCTCGTAGGTGGTGAAGCGGAAATCGCACTTCATGCACTCCCGGCGGCGGCGGATGGCGTGCCCCTCCCGCGCCTCGCGGGAGTCGATCACTTTATCCTGGGAGCTTCCACATTTGGGGCAGCGCATTCTAGCAGGGGGTTACGCCTGGGAATGTGCTTTCGCGAGGGCAGAATGGCAAGCAGCTTCGTAGTTCGGGCTTTTCGGGCGGATTTTCGCGCCTATGGTCCATTTATGTCCCGCATCATCCTCGGCGTCACCGGTTCCATCGCGGCCTACAAGGCGGCGGACCTCGCCAGCCAGCTCACCAAGGCCGGCCACAAGGTGACCTGCGTGCTGACCAAATCCGCCCTGGAATTTGTCACTCCGTTGACGCTGAGCACGCTGTCCAAGAACCCTGTCATCAGCGACCTGTTTGCCGAAAAGGAGGGCTGGCAGCCCGGGCACATCCAGCTGGCGGACGAGGCCGACCTGCTGCTGATCGCCCCGGCCACGGCCAACATCCTCGCGGCCATGGCCAATGGCTTCGCGCATGACGCCCTCACCGCTATCGCCCTGGCCACCCGCGCGCCCATCCTGATCGCCCCTGCCATGAACGGCAAGATGTGGCAGCACCCCGCCACGCAGAAGAATGTGGAGACCCTGCGCGGCTACGGGGCGCAGTTTGTCGAGCCCGCGTCCGGGATGCTGGCCTGCGGGTATGAGGGTGTGGGAAGGCTGGCCGAGGTAGAGACCATCCTGCAGGCGGTGGCGGCGGTGCTGGCTGCCCCGCGCTAAAACGCCCCTTGGCAGCCCGCCTCGCGTCCATTAACTTGCGACACTCCCATGCACGAACACGACGACACTGGCGACAAGCTGGAGCACGCGTACTTCTGCTACCTCGCCGACAAGTTTGAGCGGGAGCCGGAGCTGCTGCGCCGGGCACAGGCGACTGTTCAGCGCTGGCTTTCCATCGACCATCATGGGGCTAAACAGCTTCTTTCCTGGCAGGAACTCATTATAAGTGCTCTAGAGACACAGGCCGGTATGTCGAGGCTTTGTAAAGTACTGCGTGCAGATGATGAAGAAACACGCTTTTTGAAAGGTTTCGCCCCCTTTCCTGGTCTGCTTAGTCGAGCAGAGAAAAAACAGTTTTTATGCGCTTCTCGTCATTGAAGCATCTGGCTGCGTCTGTCTCTGCCATCGCGCCTGAGGCCCATATTGTCGTTTTTGGTTCCTCTTCCGCTCTATGCACGCATCCAAATTTGCCAGAAGTGACCAACAGCTATGAGCAAACGTTGGATGCGGACTTCATTCTAGATCCATGGGATGAATCGTTGGGAAACTTGCTTAGTGAAACACTTGGCAAGGACAGCGGCTTTTTCGAGCATTACAAGTATTACGCCGACATCGTGCGCCCTGCCGCCTTCGACAACTTCCCGCCCGATTTCCGAGACAGGCTCGTGCCCCTTGAAGGCTGCCCGCGGGTGTTTGCCCTCGATCCGCACTACATGGCCGTGGCCAAGCTCTTTGCCGGAAGGCCCAAGGCATCCGGCTGCTGGCTTTTCTCCTGGCCACCAACCGGCTGGATTAAGCCAAGGTGCGCAAGCTGCTATGGGACACGCCGATGGAGGAGAAATGGATCGTGAAAACCCATGCCGTGCTTGAGCAAGTGGTGGCTGAGGCGGCGCAGCAACGTGAGCCTTAAATTACGGAGCCTTGGGATTGGTGATACGCATCAGCCATTTCCGTGCTTGCTCGCGCGCAGGGCTCGGCCTCAGGGTCCAGGCGTCGTTGTGATTGAGGAAGCCGGTGCTGAGGAAGGTGAGGTCGGCATCTGGCAGGAGTGGGCGGAGGTAGGCTTCGGTTTCCTGGGCATTGAAGCCTTCGCCGCAGATGAACTGGGGCCGTTTGCCAAGGCGTTGCAGGCGCGTCAGGGCGGAGTTGCGGTCTGAGTTTGGATAGGGCCATTTGCGGACGCCGTCGTAGTGGCTGTAGGCGAAGAAGCCGCACCAAAGACGGGCGGTTTCGTCGTCGTGGAGGCCGAGGTAGTTGCAGGCGATGGCTCCGCGCGAGAAGCCGCATAAGAGGACTTTGGATGGATCGCCGCCGAATTGGCTGCACACCGTCTGCACGGCGGCGCGCAGGTGCTTCAGTGTGGGCTGCGGATCATAGGTGGGACGGGTGCCCCACCAGAGGGTGGCGATTTCATCGCCGTTGTCGTTCAAGTAAGGCACGCAGAGCCAGATGAAGCCTTTGCCGGCAGTGAGGCCGTAGCCGAGATTGCTGCCCTCGGGCACGCCGTGGCTCACATCGCCCTGCTTGCTGGTGAAGCCGCCGTTGCCTGCGAGTTCCACGATCACCGGCATCTTTACACCCGGTTTCCAATCGGTGGGCAGGTAGAGAACGTTATAGACGCCTGTGCCTTTTTTGGACTCCAGGGTGAGCTTTACGCGTTTGCCGGGTGAGGGAGCGCCCTCGCTTAATGCAGGCACGGTCAGATCCGGCTCCACGCTGCGGATGTCTGGCAGTTCTGCCAGACACGACGAGGCCAGCAGCGCAGAAAAGACAATCGTCGTTCTGAAAGCGAGGACTGTCATAAAAAGTCGGCCCGGATTCGATCCAGATCATACGGGGTGATGCCTGCATCCTGCGCAAAGATGGTATCGGCTCCAGCGCGTTCTGCCACCACACTGCCGCGTGCTTTGGCATGCAATGAAAACAAGGTGTGCAGGTCCGGCTTGATTCCGTAAATCAGAGAACGCAGCATCAATGTGATGGGGGGCAGATTGACGTGTACGTTGTTGGGAAGGCGCGGATACGCTGTCAGGGCTAGGTCTGCCCAGATGACTTCGCGCTCCACAAGATCAAACACGGCCGGGATGCAAATGCGGGTATTGGCGGCCACGTCCAGTTTATCCACGACGGTGCGAGCTTCGAAGACTTCGCCGGAATCCGGGGCCTGGCGTGCCATCCAGCCAGCAAAGCATTCGGGCAGATCGCAGTAAGGCTGCTGGGTATAGCTGGACAATGTCATCACGATGTAGCGCACGTTTGCTGCCAGCAGTCGTGCTGGCTCCACATCAATGAACTCGGCGGCACCCTCCGGAGCGTCCACAATGTCACCGCTATGGCAGCCGCCGAAGTTTTTGAGGTTGTAGTAGGACAACACATCCAGATAGCGCTGTTCTGCATCGAACAAGGAGGCCGAGAGATCGATGTCCGTTCTGCCGCGGCCATTTTTCCACCAGATGAAGAACCGCAGCACGGTGGCGTCCGCCAGCGGCAGGCGGCTGCCTCGCGTGAGAGTGCGCAAGGCTTTGGAGGCAGACCGCTGCGCCAGAGGCACCATGAACTTCTCCATGCCGGGTTCGACCCAGCAGCGGCCCAGAGGCGGCAGCATGGCGAAGCGCTCTACTAATGCACACTCACAGACAGTGGCTGCCTGCGCAGCGACTCCGGTCGGAAGGGACGGCATTTTTTTGGATACGGCAAAGACTTTGCCCACATCGCCTTTGGGGAAAAAGACGCGCAGTGGCAGCGGCTGGTCGCGATGCTGAAAATGGCTCAGCATCTGCAGCAGCACCGGCGTAGAAACCTTTCGGACGCATTCCTGAAACAATGACAGCACTGACTCTGATCGCGCCGCCAGACGCAGCAAATGGTCCATCCTGCGTGCAAGATCTCCAGGTCGTGACCGAAGCATTCCCAACACCTCATCCACCTGCCGTTTCTCCAGGGCGGCCTCCAGGCGGCTGTTGAAAGTGGTGATTTTTTCATCGGCACGCAAGGCTTTGAAGGCAGCAAAAATTTTGGGAACCTTCTCCGCGTGCTCGCCAGGATGTAGGCGCTCACCTAAGCGAATCCAGCGGCCCTTCCACCGCAGCATGTCTTCCAGGGCATTGTCGCAGCGCTCCATCCACGACAGCAGTAGGCGGCGTTCGGCGCGCGTGAACTTGCCAAATTTCACCGACGCGGCCAGCGATACATCTCCGCCGGACAAAGCCACAGCGAGGCGAAGCACATCGGTGACAATTTTAAAATGTGGCGCGAGCAGTTCGACAGCTTCCGGCGCATGTTTGAGCACTGCTGCCGAGAGCACGGCCAGATTTTCCTTGGAGGCAATCGTCTGCGGCAGCAAGGCAGGGAACTGCTCACGGCGCTCTTTGACGAACCAGATAAGATCCTCCTTGTCCTGTGGAGAAAGAGAGGTCTTTGCCCCGGCAAGCTGGGTGAAGATGGCGCGGAAGTCTGCCTCATGCCCGAGATCGATCACACGGAGCGGTGTCTTGTCGGTGAGTTCCGGACGCAGGCTTTTTGGATAAACCGGCAGCTTATTGGTCAGGTAGTGAACCAGAGCATTCAGGTAGAGCAACAGTTCGGGCGTCTCTTTCACCTGGCGGGGAAAGTCCGGGTACATCGGCGCGAAGGGACGGTGCGCGCCCACCATCTGCCGGATGTCTTGGATAAGGGACGTGTAGAAAGCCGCCAGCTCGCGGTCACTGAGAGTTTGCACACGCTCCATCAGCGTCGGACTCATGACAAAACCCAATGCCTCCAAATTTTGCTGCATCATGGCCAGCATGGTTCCCGACTGGCTGCCGGTCCCGGGTGGGAGCAGCACCTTCTTACGTCTGCGGAGGTAGAGAGTGTTCATGCTTATGAGAAACCGCGTCTGCCAACGCGGTTGTCGGCAGACGCGGTTAACGTGGAGAGCGAGGACTCTAGGTTTGAACAAGAGAAGGAAGAACCCTCATAGCCACGAATCCACTCTAAGATGAATGTCGCTGATTAGGCAACGTAAATTCCTCGCATGAGTGCAAAGAATGAGGTGTCTGAATCAGAAAGTTCCGGCTGCAACTCATCACGCCAGCTCCAGGCCGCGCATGGTGCCGGTGCTGCTGGCGAAGGGGTTTTCTTCGAGGCCGAGACGTTCGAGCATGGAGACGAAGAGATTGGGCAGCGGGTAGTTGCGCGTGGTGTCGAAGACGAGGTGCTGGCCGTGCTTGAAGCCGCCGCCGGCGAAGAGCACGGGCAGGTTCGTGGTGACGTGGGTGCTGGCGTTGCCGAGATTGCTGCCGTAGAGGATCATGGAGCGGTCCAGTACGGTGGCGCCGCCTTCCTTGGTGGACTTGAGCCCGGTGAAGAGCTGGCCCAGCAGGCGCATGTGCTCGCGGTCGATGCTTTCGAGCTGTGCGAGTTTTTTCGGTGACTTACCATGATGTGACAGGCTGTGGTAGCCGTCGCTGATCTCGGCACCCTCCACCTCGATGGTGGGGGAGTTCACGCTGTCCAGCATGAGGGTGATCATGCGGGTGCTGTCGGTCTCAAAGGCCAGGCGCGCCATGTCGTACATGAGCCGGGTCTTCTCCATGTAGTCTACCGGGCTGGCGGGGTCGGCGGGCTGCTTGGTTTTCACGGCGGGCTTGGGCTTGTGCTCCCACTCGCGGGATTTGCCGAGGCGCTGCTCCAGATCGCGCACGCCGGTGAAATATTGATCGAGGCGCTCGCGGTCATGCGCACCGAGATCGCGCTCCAGGCTCTTGGCCTGACCGGCCACGGCGTCCATGATGCTCTGCCCGAGCGCGAGGCGGCGCTCCTGCTCGGCGATCTCCTTGGGCGAGCCCTGCAGGAAGAGACGGCGGAAGACCTCGGAGGGTTTTTCTTCGCAGGGAATCAGCGCGCCGCTGCCTGTCCAGGAGAGGCTGCGGCTGCCCTGCGAGACATTGACGCCCAGCGTGAGCGAGGGGAAGCGCGTGAGGTGGCCGATGCGCTCTGCGGCGAACTGGTCGAAGGAGATGGTGTTGCGAAAGCCGCCGCTGCCCGGATGCGGTGCGGCGGTGAGGAAGCAGTTGTCCGCAGGATGGCCACCATCCACATCCGGATGCGAGACGCCGCTGAAGACGGTGAAGTCATTGCGATGCGCCTTGAGCACCTCCAGGTAAGGCGAGAGCTGGTAGTCGCGCCCGGTGGAGGTCAGGGCAGGAAAGAACTTTTCCGGCAGCAGGCCGAGGTTGTTGCAGACGCCGAGAAAGCGGCGCGGGGGCTCCTGCTTGGCCGCAGCGCGGGAAAACGCGGGCTGCATGGCTTCCAGAAACGGCAGCGCCATGCCGATGCCGGAGGCGCGCAGAAACTGCCGGCGTGAAACACCACGCTGCGTGGAGATGAAAACCGAGGGAGTGGGGCTGCTCATGGAGATTACTTGCTTTGGAACAACGTGCTCTGGACGATCTGATGTATCAGGGATTTCACGCCATGGCCTTCGGCCTTGGTAGCGGCCAGCATCTGCTCGATGGCCGGGCGGTCGCCAAACTGGACGGGCGCGCCGGTGGCGTAGGTGACAAGCTGGCGCAGCAGATTGCGGGCGATTTGATCTTCATCGGCGAGCAGCAGCTTTTTCAATTCGCGGATGTCTTTGAAGTCGCGTCCATCCGGCAGCGTGCCGCTGGCATCCACCGGCTGTGCGGGATGGAAGGTGAAGGGCTGGCCGTTCTTGCCGTAGCCGGGCGGAGGAGTGCCGCCTTCGCCGAGGGCGCGGTAGTTATCCCGCCAGCCGCCCATGACGTCGAAATTCTCCAGTGCAAATCCGGCGGGGTCGATCTTGGCATGGCAGGCGGCGCAGGTCTCCAGCTTGCGATGAGCGGCGAGCTGCTCGCGAATGGTGTGGGCACCGCGTGTGTCGGGCTCGATGGCAGGCACGCTCGCAGGCGGTGGAGGCGGGGGCTTGCCCAGCAGGCGCTCCATGATCCACGCACCGCGCTGCACGGGGCTGGTGGTGGTGCCGTTGGCAGTGACCTTGAGCACGCTGGCCTGAGTCATGAGTCCGCCGCGCGGGCTGTCTTTGGGCAGCGAGACGCGCTGCAGCTTCACACCGTCCACCGCTGGCAGGCCGTAGTGCGCGGCCAGGCGCTCATTGAGCATGGCAAAGTCTGAGGCCACGAGATGGCGTGCAGGCAGATTGTTTTTTAGCAGCTCGGCAAAGAAGAGCTGCGTCTCCTGGGTGGCGGATTCCACCAGCAGATCGTCCAGGTAGTAGTCGGGGTACAGCGTGGCGTCGGGGGAGGTGGCGTTGGCTTTGCGCAGGTCCAGCCAGTAGTCGAGAAAGGCATCTACAAAGCGGCGCGCACGTGCATCGGCCAGCAGACGCTCTGTCTGCGCGCGCAGCACCTCGGGCTTGCTCAGGTCAGCGGCGCGCAGCTCGTCATCCGGGCCGGAGTTCCAGAGGAAGCAGGAGAGGCGGGTGGCCACGGCGGCATTGTCCAGACGGCCGGGTTTTTCTTCGAGGCAGACAAACTTGGGCGAGCACAGCACGGCAGTGTAGCCGGCGATCATGGAGTCGGCAAAATCGCTGCCTGCTTTGCGTGCGGCTTCGATGACGTGGAGGAAGCGCTGCACATCCTCGTCGGCGAAGGGCTCGCGATAGGCGCGCTGCATGAAGCGGCGCAGCAGGCGCTCGGCATCGGCGGGATTTTTGGAGATGACCTCGACCTTGGCGTTTTTGTCTTTGCGGAAGACGGGCAGGTCATCAAACAGCACGCGATGGCCGGGCAATGGCCAGCTTTCGAGGATGGGGCCCTGGACTTCCATCCACTGCATGGCCAGACCAGGCTGGCCCTCGTGAGTGGCGAGGGGATTGTGAAACGCAGGCGGGCGCGAGCGGAAAAGACGCACCGCGTCGTAGCGGATCAGCTCGCCTTTGAGCAGGTAGGTGTCGATCTCCTGCACGGTGGGCTCCACCCCCACATCAAAGCTGCCCAGCAAGCGAAGCTGACGCGGTGGCAGCTCGGAGTAGATCGTTACGGGCTCCGGACGGCGGCCTTTGGAGACCATGTCCAGATTGGGCCGCCACCAGCTTTTGGCCGGGCCTGGCCCCACCCACAGGGAGTAGCCGCTGAAGCGCAGCTTGTAGTGCCCGGACATGGGGGCTTTGAAAACGGTGAACTTCAGCTCGATGGGTTCGTAGCTGCTGGCCACGGTGCCGATGGCCTCCTGCTCGCGTGCTTTGGGGTCCTTGGCTCCGACCGTGGGCGGCGCGGTGCCTGCGCGGACGTCTGGCTGCGCCTGGGTGCCCAGTACAGGAAAGGTGGCGCGCTCGGGGCTGCGGTTGAACTCGCTGAACTTCATCTTGCGTACCAGCGAGGAGTCGGAGCGTGTGTAGTAGCGTTTGGTCTTCGACTCCGGGCGCGAGAGCTGCGAGGCCATGACCTCGCGCAGCGCGTAATCCGCCGCGCCGAGATAGCGCGCCATCTGCACGTGGGAGACATCCAGCGCATCGCCGATCTTGTTGAAGCGGCTGGCCTCGCCGTCCTCAGGCAGCTTGTCCTTGATCTGCAGCCACGGAGCGGAGAGGAGATCGCGCAGCGTGTTTTCATACTCCAGGCGGTTCATGCGCCGCCAGGTGGTGCGGCCTTCCTTGGCGGTGCGCTCCTGATCTGCCGCGATCATCGGCTGCTCGAGGTCTTTGAGAAACGCCGTCACCTCTGACGGTGCAGGCTGCGTTTTCTTTTTTTTCGGCGGCATCTCGCCATCGCGCACGCGATCATGCACCTTGACCCATTCCGCGAAGGCCTTGGGATTCTTGAGGTCAAACTTCAGCGCCGTGAGGTCGAGGTTTCCTTTCTTGGTGTCTGCGTCGTGGCATTCGATGCAGTACTGGTCCAGAAAGGACTGACGGCCTTTGTCAGCCGCCGAGGCGGGTGGTGCAGAGACAAGCGCCAGGCACAGGCCAGCGGCCTGTGGCAGCAGCGGAGAATGGCGACACAAAAACAGACGAGAGACAAAAGGCATTGGGGGGATGTAGGAAACGTCCTGGATCGGCCAAAGTACCGCAAATTTGATGCGGGATCATCTGGTTCCTGCCCCCTCGGCCTCAGCGCAGCGGTACGCTCCAGAGATGGCTGCCGGAGGTGATGAAGAGGGTCTTGCCGTCCTTGCCACCAAAGGCGCAGTTGCAGCATTCGTCCGGAGCCACGGGGATGAAGTCGAGCAGGTGGCCGGAGGGAGAGAGAATGTAACAGCCTGCCTTGAAGCTGGTGTTTTCGAACTCGGTGGCTTTGTTGGTGCCAGCAGCCACATAGATGCGGCCTGCGCTGTCCATCTTCATGCCATCGGGGCCACGGCCGTCTTTCCAATCGAAGAGGACTTTTTGTGTGCCGGGTTTCAAATCGCCGTTTTTATCCAGGGTATAGCGCAGGAGTTTGCGCGAGCCGCCGTGGGTGCTGTTGTTGTTGTCGGCGATGTAGAGGTAGTGGTTGTCTGGGGAGATGAGGATGCCGTTGGGGCGTTCCGCTCCGTCGCAATAGATGCGGGTGACGTTCGGGACATCGTAGACTAATCCACAAACGCCATGTGGAAATTTGGCTGGCCGATTGATCCGATACACACCTTCGACAAAGGGAACAAATGACTTCAAAGAATCTCCAATGTCTAAAAGGGCATCCAGTGTTTTGCTCTTCGATTTCTTTTCACTGCAGTGATGATAAAAATCGGCTGTATCTTGTGGGTTGGAGAATCCGCCAGGTAGACTAAAAATACCTAAACCCAGACGACTCTGGATCTCCATCCCCGCCCGCGACCCATACCTCGGGTCCGTGAAATAAATCCGGCCCTTCGAGTCCGTGCACAGATCGTTCGGCGAGTTGAAGCGTTTCCCTTCAAACCGATCCGCCAGCACGGTGATGCTTCCATCCTTCTCCGTCCGTGTGACGCGGCGCATCTTCGTCTCGCAGGCCACCAGTCGACCCTCTTTGTCAAACAGCAGCCCGTTCGACGAATTATGGCGAAACACCGTCGTCTTCCCATCCGGTCCCATGCGGTTGATGTGCTGGCCGTCGGTAAAGTAGAGGGAGCCGTCTTTCCATGCGGGGCCTTCCGTCGCGCCGATGGCACCGTGGTCCTTGGGCTTGGCCCCAGGAACGATGGGCGAGCGCATGGAGGTGCAGGAGGCCAGGGCAAGGCCGAGGGCGAGGGCGAGGAAGGGAAGGGCAGTAGTGTGCATGCGCGGTAGGCGGAATGATGACGCAGGAATACGGCGGGGGGCGGAAAATTTCAGCGACACATCGCCGTAGCAGCGTTTTCTAACAGCACATGCGTTTGACCCTTCTGCTGCCCTTTCTCCTGCTCTCCGCCGCCATGCTGCACGCCCAGACCGGTGTGAGTGTGCCGCCGCCTGCGCGTGAACTGCGGGGTTCGTGGATCGCGACGGTGCGGAATATCAACTGGCCCTCCGAGCCGGGCCTGCCGGTGGCGAAGCAGAAGGCACAGCTGCTGGCATTGATCGACTCCGCAGCCAAGATCGGGCTGAATGCACTCATCTTCCAGGTGCGGCCCGCCGGAGACGCCATGTATGAGTCAAAGCTGGAGCCGTGGTCGCCGTTTCTCACCGGAGAGATGGGCAAATCCCCCGGCTGGGATCCGCTGGAGTTTGCGGTGACGGAGGCGCACAAGCGCGGCATGGAACTGCATGCGTGGTTCAACCCCTTCCGTGCGCTGGCGGGGGAGAAGCATGCGCCGAGCGCTGATCATATCCGACGCGAGAATCCGCAGTGGACGATGAAGTACAACATCGACTGGTGGATGGACCCGGGCGTGCCCGAAGTGCGGAAGCAGGCGGTGGACGTGATGCTGGATGTGACTCGCCGCTACGATGTGGATGGCATCCACATCGATGATTACTTCTACCCCTATCCCATCATGGACGCGGCAAAGAAGAAGATCCCGTTTCCTGATGAGGCCCGGTATGCGCTCTACCGCGCCAATGGCGGCACGCTGGAGCTCACCGCATGGCGGCGGCAGAATGTGGACGAGGTGGTGCGCACCACATACGAGGGCATCAAGGGGATCAAGCGGCACGTGAAGTTTGGAATCAGCCCCTTCGGCCTGTGGCGGCCCAACTACCCCGAAGGCACCGGTGGCGGGCTGGACCCGTATGAGGATCTGGCGGCAGACTCGCTCAAGTGGCTGCAGCAGGGCTGGGTGGACTACTTCACGCCGCAGCTGTACTGGACGATCGACCGGCCCAAGCTGGGCTTCATCACCTACTACGACTGGTGGCTGCAGCAGAACACGCAGGGCCGCCACATCTGGCCTGGGATGAACACCTCAAAAATTGGCGATGACCGCAACGCGGGCGAGATCCTGCACGAGATGAGCGTGCTGCGGGAGCGCGGCCTGAAGATGACGCCCGGCCACTTTCACTGGAATTTTGGCGCGCTGCACAAGGACATCGGCAAGATTGGCACGTATTTGAAGCAGCGCGCCTACACGCCGCACGCACTGCCGCCCGCCAGCCCCTGGCTGAGCAATACGCCGCTGCCCGCCCCGCTGGTGGGCAAGACGATGCCCGGCGGCCGCAAGACGGTGGCGTGGCGTTTTGACGATCCGCGCTGGATGGCCTCCACCCGCTGGTGGGTGATGCAGGCGCAGATCGGCGGCAAGTGGCAGACGTGGAAGGCTTTTTACAAGGACCAGCAGAGCGCCGAGTGGCCCGAAGGCGCCACCGCCGTGGCCATCCGCGCCGGAGGTCTGGGCTGGGAAGTGGGCGAGGCAGGAGTGGCCAACTGAGACTGGGGGCAAGGTCTGGCCTTGTAGCAAGCTTGCATGCTCCATGGCCGATCCTGCAACAAGAAAGAAGCGATCATTTAGGCGACTAGTGATTTGTCATGCAGCAGCTTTTAATTGAATGGAACTCAAAGCCATAGATCCCGCCTTTCTGGCACTCCGGGCGATCAATCAGATATCCGCCATGGTGGCGTACTGGGATTCTGAGCAGCGCTGCCGCTTCTCCAATGATGCGTATCGGGAATGGTTTGGTCGCAGCCCTGCGGAAATGGTGGGCATGCACATGAAGGAGCT
Source organism: Prosthecobacter vanneervenii (assembly GCF_014203095.1). NCBI lineage: Bacteria > Pseudomonadati > Verrucomicrobiota > Verrucomicrobiia > Verrucomicrobiales > Verrucomicrobiaceae > Prosthecobacter > Prosthecobacter vanneervenii. The sequence goes on from NZ_JACHIG010000004.1 coordinate 193,209, forward strand.
GCTGGGCCCGCTTTATGAAATGAATCTGGCCTACATCGAGGCGGCGCTGCGGGGCGAGCCGCAGCAATTTGAGAGGCACATCCCGCTGCCGCAGGGCGGAGCGAGGGACAGCATCGCCACCTACACACCGGATATCGAGGACGGGGTGGTGCGGGGCTTCTGGGCGCACGTGGCGGATGTGACCCCGCTGCGCATGCGCGAGGCAGCGCTGCGGCGGGCCATCTCCGAGCGCGACGAGGCGCTGGCGGAGGTGCGCACCCTTCGCGGTCTGCTGCCCATCTGTGCCGCATGCAAAAACATCCGCGACGAGCAGGGGGAATGGCATGGGATGGAGATGTACGTCTCCGCACATACGGAGGTGAGCTTTACGCATTCATTGTGCCCCACCTGCATGCCCATTTACTTTCCAGAGTCCGAATCGCCGCCTCCCGATCCGGCTACAAACTAGCCAGCATTGTGGAGCCAGATGCGGGTTGTCATCTCGCATGCCGGCCGCATGTTCTTCCCATGAGACCGAGGACATTTGAAATCCGGGGACTGCCCGCCATGCTTTTCATGGGCATGCTGGCGGTGGCTGCCGTGGCCTTGCTGGCGCTGCTGCTGATGGTGGGTGCCGCCGTGGCCGTGACCGGTCTGGCTATTTCCGCCGTTGCCGCGCTCTTCTACACCCTGCGCCGCAAGCTCAGCTCCGGCAGCAAAAGCACCCCCTGGCTGGAGCCTGCTCAGACTTCTACGCCTACCACGACGAGCCTGGAAGTGCGTGAGATCGAGGTGGAGGTGCTGCCGCGCAGAGACTAGTCACGCGCAGTATTCCCAGAACAGCCCGCCCATCATGCAGCCGAGTTCATTGCGCGGGGCGAAGTTGCCACGCGTGTAGAGCACGATGGCGTAGGGAGTGTTGCGGTAGTAGAAGAACAGGGACTCGTGGTCCCACTCGCCGTAGTTGCCGGTCTTGCCGCCGATGTAGGTGATGCTGGCAGGCATGACCCAGCGGCCGAGGCCGTACTGATCCCGCCGCATGGCCTCCAGCAGCAGCTCGCAGCCATATTCCAGGCGGTAGTTCACACAGCGCTCGTAAAATTCCGCGTAAAAGCGCGGCGACTGCCAGTTGTTGAGGATCTGTACATTCGGGAGGCTGTACTTCCATTCAAAGGCCTGCTCGTCTGCAGAATTGAGCCGGGCCATGAGATAGTACCACGATTCATTCTGGCTGAGGTCGCAGGCATAGACGACGTTTTGGAATTCCTCGCGCGTCAGGTTGCCGCGTCGTTTTTCCAGCAATAGGGCGGCCACGGCGGGCTTGGGCATGGAGCCGCCCACAAAGAGCTGGTCTGCCTGAAACTCTGCCAGGTAGTGCCCCGTGGCGAGGTTTTTGACCGCGTAGCCGATGCGGGGATCCCGCTTGTGTGTGCGGTACACATACTCCATGCCGGAGGTGAAGGGGCGGCCATGCGCGCTGTGGGGGCGGAAGCGCAGGCTGGCACCGGAGGCAAGAAAGCGGTTGTGGTATTCCCACTGCGCCCGCGTGCGGCGCGCCGAGACCCCGAGCACCGAGGTGGAGGCGCAGCCAGCAAGCGCTGCGGGAAGCGCCAGCAGCCCGCGCTGCAGCCAGCGGCGGCGTGTTTCCGGGGGCCCCGGCATGGGGAATGGACTCTCGGGCGGCATGCGCTCCATTTTATCCCCTCATTTGAGGGTGCCAGAGGGAAAGTGTCAGAAGATTGTTTCAGCTCCGTAGAGCGCCGATGGGGGCTCATCTCATCTTCCTTCCGCGATAGACCCTCAACATTCCAATCCAAGGGAGGAGGAGTATGAGTAAGAGGAGGAGAAAGATGACGTGGGATTTACTGGCAGTCTCACACGCGTCCCAAAAAAAGGGGACGCCCTGCGGCGTCCCCTCGTGGTTGATTGGATGTTGAATCTCAGATCGCGGATTACTGGCCGCCCGGACGCCACTCTTCGGTGGCGAACTTGAAGGCCTGCTCCAGACCGACGAGGTCGGTGCTTGGGCGCAGAGCTTCGAAAGCCTGGCTTTCCTTCTGGATGTCGGCGTCGCTGTAGTTCATGGCCTTGATGGAGAGGCCGATGCGGCGCTCCACCTTGTCCACCTTGATCACGCGGGCTTCCACTTCGTCGCCCACGTTCAGCTTGTCCTTCACCTTCTCGATGCGGTCTTCGCTGATCTGGGAGATGTGCACCAGACCGTCGATGTCGTCTTCCAGCTCCACAAAGGCGCCGAAGGAGGCGATCTTGGCCACGCGGCCCTTCACCACATCGCCCACCTTGAAGCGGGTGTCGATGATGGACCATGGGTCGGTGTCCAGCTGCTTCATGCCGAGGCTGATGCGCTGGTTGGCCTTGTCGATGCCGAGCACGACGGCGTCCACTTCCTGGCCCTTCTTGAGGAGCTCGGAAGGATGATTGATCTTGCGGGTCCAGCTGAGGTCGGACACGTGGATCATGCCATCGATGCCTTCTTCCAGCTCCACAAACGCACCGTAAGCGGTGAGGTTGCGGACGGCGCGCTTGAGCTGCGTGCCGATCGGATAGCGGGTGTCGATGTCGTCCCACGGATTGGCTTCCAGCTGACGCACGCCAAGGCTGATCTTGCGCTCTTCCTTGTTGATGCCAAGGACGGAGGCTTCGATCTCCTGACCGACGGTAAGGACGTCGGAAGGACGGGCGATGCGCTTGGTCCAGGAAAGCTCGGAGACGTGGACGAGGCCTTCGACGCCTTCTTCCACTTCCACGAATGCGCCGTAAGCCACCAGCTTGGTGACCTTGCCGCGCACGCGCTGGCCCACGGGGTAGCGGGCTTCGATGTTTTCCCAGGGGTTGTTCTGGAGCTGCTTGAGGCCCAGGGAGACACGCTCCTTCTCGCGGTTGACTTCGAGAATCTGGACTTCGATCTTCTGCCCGATTCCGAGCATTTCGGAAGGATGGTTGAGGCGGCCCCAGGACATGTCCGTGATGTGGAGCAGTCCGTCCATGCCGTTGAGGTCCACGAACGCACCGAAGTCGGTGATGTTCTTGACGATACCGATGACCTTGTCGCCAGGGGTGACGCCGTCGAGGAACTTCTGGCGCTGTTCGGCGCGCTCGGCCTCGATGACTTCGCGGCGGGAAAGGACGATGTTTTTGCGCTCGTCGTTGATCTTGACGATCTTGAATTCGAACACCTTGCCGACGTACTCGTTGAGGTCTTTCGGCGGGATAATGTCGATCTGGCTGCCGGGCAGGAAGGCTTCCACGCCCACATTGACCATGAGGCCGCCTTTGACGACGCTCTTGACCTTGCCTTTGACGAGACCGCCGTCCTTGAAGACGTTGTAGATCTTCTCCCAGTTCTGGCGGTGTGCGGCCTTCTCCTTGGAGAGGACGACCATGCCTTCGTCGTTTTCGAGGCGCTCGAGGAGGACTTCCACCTCATCGCCTACCTGGATGTCTTCATCTTCAAACTCGTTGGCCGGGATGGCACCTTCGGACTTGTAGCCGATATCGACGAGGATGACCTGGGGTTTGATTTCGAGGATCTTGCCTTTGACGATGGATCCTTCGGAAAGCTCGCGGAAAGAACCTGCGATCAGGTCTGCGAGTGTCGCTGTTGCGCTCATTATCAGTTGTTTACGGGTTGCGAGTGTTTAGTGGGTAAACCGCGCACGCGCCTCCACTCCTGAGGCACCCGGCGGGCTGTCGTCCCGCAAAGCCAAAAGGCCTCCGGACAAGAGGGGCGGGATTGTCGGGGAAGAAACGCGTTTGGCAAGGGGGAAATGCGGGGGAAAGCGCCCCTCGGCTCCCTCCTCAAGGTCCAGTCCGCAAGTCTAACTTCTTACCGTCTGGCAACTCCACCTCCAAAGTCGAATATTCCCAGGCGGCAGCTTTGGACGCTTTGTGCGCCTTGACCCTGAGGGTGCCCTCTGCCTTGGGGCCACGTACCGGGAGGGTGAAGTCTGCATTCCCTACACCGTTGTTGTAGTTCGCCGAACCTGAGAACGACCAGCCGGGTGCCATGGGCGTCCCCAGCTCCTTCCGCACTTCGGAGGAGTTTTCCACGCGCTTGAGAGCCTCCGTATACACATCCGACTTCTGGATGAACCCCATGGCCAGGAAGTAAACACCAAAGGAGATGACCACGCTGACAAGGATGAGGCCAAGGCAGCCTCCACAGCCCAGCAGCACCCATTTACCACCACTGGCTTTCCCTGCTGGTGTCAGGGCAGGAGGTGGGGCCGGGAAAGGCGAGGGAGGCGGCGGCGGATGCGGGAGAGAGTCCATGGCCGGGATCGGTTTCCAGCATTCAAGCGGAAAGCTGCCTGAATGTCGAGAGTTCTCAGGGGGCACTGGCAATAACAAACTGCCAGCAGCAGGCTGCCATCTCATGCCAGCAGCTCGCTCAGCACCCGGCCGTGCACATCCGTCAGCCGCTGGTCGCGCCCGCCGTGGCGGTAGGTCAGCCTTTCGTGGTCCACCCCCATCTGGTGCAGCAGCGTGGCGTGGATGTCGTGGATGCTGACGGGATCCCGTGTCACAGAGTTGCCAAACTCGTCCGTCTCTCCGTATGCCATGCCTCCGCGCATGCCGCCGCCTGCCATAAAAAGGCTGTAGCCGTTTACGTGGTGGTCGCGCCCGCAGCTCTCCGTGACCTTGGGCGTGTGCGGGGTGCGCCCCATCTCCCCGGCCCAAAGCACGATCGTTTCGTCCAGCAGCCCGCGTTGCTCCAGGTCCAGGATCAGCGCCGCCACGCTCTGGTCCGTGATGCGGGCGTTTTTTTCGTGATTGATCTTCAGCAGCCCGTGCTGGTCCCAGGGCGAGTTGTTTCCGTCAAAGCTCGGGCAGGTGATCTCCACAAAGCGCACGCCTGCCTCCACCAGTCGGCGCGCCCGCAGCGCCTGCGTGGCATAAAAACGCTGGTGCTCGTCCGTCGCGTCCACGCCATACATCCGGCGCACGTGCTCCGGCTCCGCGCTGATGTCCGCGATCTGCGGCACCGCGCTCTGCATTCGGAAGGCCGTTTCGTAGTTTGCTATCGCCGCCTCGATCGCGTTCGCGTCCGAGGCCCGGGCCGCAAAGTCCGCATCCTGCGCCGCCAGCAGCGCCAGCTTCCGCCGCTGCACGGCCGCCGCGTCCCGGGGCGCGATGTTGTCCACCGGCACGCCGCGTGCGCGCACCATTGTGGCCTGGTGGCTCGCAGGGAGGAAGGAGCTGCCAAAATTCTCCAGTCCTCCGTTGGGCACCCAGTCATTGTTCAGAACGACATAGCCGGGCAGGCTGGTGTTCTCCGTGCCCAGTCCGTAGGACACCCACGCGCCAAAGCTCGGTGCCTGGCCCAGGATGCGCCCGGTGTGCAGCAGCAGGTTCTGCTGACCGTGCAGCGGCAGCTCACCCACCATGCTGCGCACCACGCACAGATGGTCCGCCACCCGTGCCGTGTGCGGCAGCAGGCTGCTCACCCACAGCCCGCTCTCCCCATGCTGGCGGAACTCCCACGGGCTGCCCAGCCATACACGCCCCGCGCCCGACTGCGCCCTTTTCGTCACCGCGCTCTCGCCGATGGGTTTGCCCTCGTGCTTTTTCAGCATCGGCTTCGGGTCAAAGGTGTCCACATGGCTCGGCCCGCCGTCCATGAAGCAGAAAATGATGTTCTTTGCCCTCGCCCGCGTGGTGCGGTGCTGCGGCAGTGCTCCACCTGCCAGCGCCTGCAGAGCCAGCATGCCAAAACCCGCCGACGCGCCCGCCAGCACCTCCCGTCTTCCGCAGCAGCGGACCGGCAGTCCGGGGGAGTGACATATGTGAGGCTTTTTCATGGTGCGAAGCGGCAGATGATTTCAGCGGTAATAAATAAACTCCTTCGTATTGAAAAGCGCATGTGCCAGCGCGGCCCAGCCTTCCGGGGTGTCTCCGCCCAGACCTGCCAGTGCAGTGCACCAGCGCTCCGTCTCCACAGTGGCGGGCTCCCGCGCCAGCGCCTGCTCAAACATGTGGCGCACCCGGGCCTGGATGTCCTCCGCCGTGCCGCGCTCCGCCACCTGCCGACCCCAGCGCTGCGCCATCTCGTGCACCAGCGGATCATTCAGCAGGATGAGAGCCTGCGCTGGCACGTTTGTCACATCCCGTCTCCCCGTCGGCAGCTTGAGGTCTGGGAGGTTAAACCCCGTCAGAAACCTTGGCGGGTCCATGATCGACATCTGCAGATACACCGACCTCCGGCCGCCGCCGTCCAGAGGCCCGGAGAAAAGGCGCTTTTTGTCATCCTCCGCCGTGCGGTAGGGGGCCACAGGGCGGCCGTAGAGCTGAGGCTCCAGCCGGCCAGCAACCGCCAGCAGCGCATCGCGGATGCCCTCTGCCTCGAGCCTTCTTGTGGGCATGTAGGAGAGCAGCCGGTTGGCGGGATCGCGCTCGCGTGCCGCCTCCGTGCTCGTGCCGCTCTGGCGGAAGGTCTGGCTCAGCACCAGACGGCGCACCAGTTTCTTAGTGCTCCAGCCCTCGCGGATAAACTCCCGCGCCAGCCAGTCCAGCAGCTCCGGGTGCATGGGCCTTTCCCCCAGCCGCCCAAAGTCATCCGGCGTGGCCACCAGCCCGGTGCCAAAGACCCACTGCCACACACGGTTCACATATACCCGCGCCGTCAGCGGGTGCTCCGGCTGCAGCAGAGACTCCGCCAGCGCCAGCCGGTCCGCCACTTTGCGCGTGCCTGCGCCCAGCATGCGCAGAGACCCCGGCGCTATGAGCTCGCCCGTGGCATCCACATTTCCACGTACATTTAGCGGGTACTTCACCGCAGGCGCGTGGCGTTCGTCCATGCTGACCACGCTGCGTGGGAAGGGGATGCCCCCCTCCACGCGGCGGTACTCCGCCACCAGCTCTGCCAGCCTGCTGCCCGGAGCGGCCTCGTTGCGCAGCAGGCCCTGCTGCAGCATCCAGTCCAGCAGCTCGCAGTCGCCGCTGTGGGTTTCGTTCCGGCCCCAGCGGCGCACCGCCGCATTCATCCAAGCCGCCGCACGCGCCCACACCTCTGCGGGTGGAGCGGCCGCAGCAGCGCCTTCTTCTCCATACAGCCCGCTGAAAACCTCCTGCGCATCCGGCGGCGCGGCGGCACGGTCATGCGTCACGATCTCTGTGATGCTGATCCAGCTCCGCTTGTCATAGCCCAGGTCATGGTTCTTCATCCCCTTCGCCAGACCTGTGCGCGGCGGGAAGTTCGGGTTCAGCGGCGCGGTGCAGAACTCCACTGCCACCTGCTGCGCGCCGTTCTTCAGCACTGCATCCGCAAACGTGCGCCACTCCGGCCGTGCATTCGTGTAAAAGGCCACCGTCTCGTTTTGAAAGGCGTGGTCATCCACCACCAGATGCCCGCCAAACTCCCCGCCAGCCACCCGCAGGCTCACGTGCGTGCCCGGCACCCGATGCTCCGGCGGCATGCGCAGGCTGCCTGGCAGGCGCGAGCTCAGCGCATGCGTGTGCCACCCCGCAGGCAGCAGCCGCGCCACCACCCCCGGGCCCTCCAGCGCCACCAGCGGCGTCCCTTCCTCCGTCCGTCCATGCACCAGCCCGTCTCCCTCAAACACCCACTCATCCAGCCTGGCCGGCGTGTAGTCCGCGCGCGCCTTCACCGCTGCCGCATTCAGCTTCCGCCACTCCGCAGCACGTTTGGCAAACTCCGCCGGCACCACCGCCGCAGCCGCCAGTGCTGATCCCGGTCCGGGGCCCTTCAGCGCCTCCCCATGGGTCCCCGCCCAGGCCTGCAGCCCAGCAGCCTCCAGCGGCGGCTGCCCGCCCCACAGCGACGCCAGCTCCTTGCGGATGCCTCTGCGCAGCTCCTTCAGCCGTGAGACAGCCGCTTCATTCCGCCCCGGCGCATCCACCACCCGTGTCGTCCAGCGCGGCTGGGTAAACAGCGCCGCCAGCGCGTAGTAGTCCCGCTGCGCCACCGCCTCCAGTTTGTGATCATGACAGCGCGCGCATGCCACCGTCGTTGCCAGAAAAGCCTTCGAAAACGCATCGATCTTGTTGTTCACCATCTCCTGGTGGATGCCGTTGAACATCAGGCTGCTCCCGTGCCTGTGCTCCCCCATGTGGTAAAACATCGGCCCGATCAGGCTCTCGTTTGTGTCCGCCGCCGCATGAATGCGCGGCTGCTTCAGCAGATCTCCAGCCAGCTGCTCGCGCACCATCTGGTCATAGCCCGTGTCGTCATTAAACGCGCGGATCAGGTAGTCGCGGTATTCATATGCGCCCTTCGCTGGATTATCCCACTCGTAGCCGTACGTGTCCGTGTAGCGCACCACATCCATCCAGTGCCGCGCCAAGTGCTCGCCAAAGCGCGGACTCGCCAGCAGCGCATCCACCCAAGCCTCCATTCTCTGCTCCACCGATGGCGCAGCAGAGGCCACGCCACGGCCGCCCGTCGCCGCTGCCACAGGCGGAAGGCCCGTCAGCACCAGCGCCAGACGCCGCCGCAGCGTGGCCTCATCCGCAGGCGGGGCAGGGGAGAGCCCCGCTTTCTCCAGCCCTGCTTTGATAAAACAGTCCACCGGCTCGCGAGCCCAAGCCGCATCCTGCACACGTGGAGGTGTGGAGTGGCGCATCGGTTTCAGGCTCCACCAGTCCAGCCGCTTCTGAAACTCCGCCTCCCATGCATCCGCCGTCTTCAACTCTGCGCCCGCGTCTGCACCCGCGCTACGTGGGTCCGGCGCACCCTCGCGCACCCAGTCCTTAAGCAGCTCGATCTCCGCCTGTGGCAGCCGCAGCTTCGGCGGCATTTTCAGATCCTTCTCCACATGGCTCACCGCCTGGATGAGCAGGCTCGCCTCCGGTCTGCCCGGCACCACCGCCGGGCCGCTCTCCCCGCCTTTTTCCCAGCCGCTGCGGGAGTCCAGCGCCAGCCCGCCCTTGATCTTGTGCGCATGCGAGTGGCACTCAAAGCACCGTCTCTCCAGCAGAGGCCCGATCTTTTGGGCAAAGACATTCTCCGTCTGTTTCGCCTCAGGTGCTGAGGCAGCAGCCTCGTCTCCGGCAGCCTTCGCAGCGGGCCGCGCCTTCCCGGCCGCATGCCCCAGGCCACAAACGTGCAGCATGACAAAGAGCGCCAGTGCAGGTGGCATGAAGATGCTGGAACTGTGGGGGGGGGCGCTCATGGTTTTTCCTGGCCCAGCCACTGCAGGCCCACGATGCGCTGTTCGATGTTGCCAGTCTTTGGTTCCAGAGACCCCGGTTTCTTCCCTGCAAAAGCCTCCACGCCCAGCCGCCACACCACCTTCTTCTCCCGCGTGACCTCAAAGAGTTGCACCGCCGTCTCCTTTGCGTCATGGTAGTGCCAGTCGGAGTTGGCCACCAACGTGTTCCCGTTCTCAAAACGGTGAAACCCGCCAAAGATCACCACTGGAAACTCCCGGATGTCCTCCGGCCTCAGCTCCCACACCACTGCATGCTCCGGCGTAACCTCCAGCAGTCCGCCGCGCCAGGCCATCAGCGTGTGTCCGTTGGCCAGCCGCTCCGCCACCACCGGCAGGTCTGGCACCGCATGCCGCCACAGCTCCCGTCCCGCGCCGTCCACCTCTACAAAAGCCTTCTCCGCCCGCAGCGCCAGCAGATAGGTGCCCGCAGCGGTGCGGCGCAGCAGGTTGTATCGTGCATGCGGCCCCGCCTTCGCCGCAGCCTCCGTGGCGGGGGGCGGCAGCGCCACGCGCTCCGCCACGCCACCCTGCGGCGTCAGCCGCACCAGCTCCCGCGTGCCGGCATCCGTCGTCAGCGCACCACCATCCGGCAGCGGCACGCATGTCTTCAGCTCCGCAGGCGCCTTCACCGCATGCTCCCATATGATGCGCCCGTCTGGCGCCACCTCCCGCACCCAGCGGTGCGCCGAGCACAGGTAGTTCCCCGTTGGCAGCCGCCACCCGTCGTATACGATGTCTCCGTACGCCGTCTCTCCACCACGCCCGTTTTTCACCGGCACAAAAAAGCGCCCAAACTCCATCGCACCGCCGCGGTCAAACACGCAGATCCCTTCGCCAGACGCTATCAGGACTCTTCCAGCCGCCACCGGGGCGGCGGCCTGTGATTCCTTCGACTCAGATTCCTGACCCTCTGCCAGCGGTGCTGCCGCAAACATCATCGTCAGCAGCAGCGCCACCACGGCCGCCGCCGTCACCGCAGCCTGCATGGAGGAGGAGCAGGGCATGATCATTTCAGTGTGCATGGATGGCATGCCCAAACCTACGCCCTGCTTCTGTGCTCTCTGTGTGGCGGGATCATCAAAAAATGGTAAAATCCTCTCATGCCAGTCCCCGACACCAGACCCTCCGCCCGTCGGCCCAAATCCTCCCGTGCCTCCGCCCTGCAGCCTCGTCGGCAGCAACCGCAGCCTTCCGCACCAGACCAGCTTCTGCCAGACCCTGCCACACCGCAGCAGTTCTTCGCCTCGCTGGGAGATGGCCGCCAGATCCTCGACGCCCTGGAGCGTGTACCTGGTGCCATGTTCATGGTCAAAGACCTCCACTCCCGCTACCTCTTCATGAGCCGCTCCCTCAAGGAGGCCATCCACCTCCCAGCGCATTTTGACGTCACCGGCCGTACCGACTTTGACCTCTTCCCCCGCATCATCGCCGAGAACTTCCGCCAGAATGATCGTCGCGTCTTCCAGACGAGCCAGCCCCTCGTGCAGGAAATCCACGCCACAGGCTTTTTCGATCATCCCACCTCCTGGTGCTACTCCAGCAAATACCCTCTCCACGACCAGTGCGGCCGCGTCATCGGCCTCATCACCATCAACGAAAAGCACACCGACGTGATGGGGGCCGGCTCCGAGCTCGACCGCCTCCTTCCAGCCATCGACCACATCTCCCGCCACTATGCCATGCGAATCACCATCGCCGCGCTCGCGCGGCTCTGTGGCTTCTCCTCCAGCCACTTCATGCGTATTTTCCGCCAGCGACTGCTTATGACGCCGCGTGCCTACATCGAGCAGGTGCGCCTGTTTCATGCCAGCGACTCCCTGCGCCGCACTGCCGCCTCCGTGGCCGAGATCGCCCTCGCCGCCGGCTTCTACGATCCCAGCTCCTTCGTCAAACGCTTCAAGCGCTTCACCGGCCTGACTCCTCTGCACTACCGCCGCCAGCAGCAGCACCGCACTCGTGCTGCTCTGGCCATTCCTGCAGTGCCCTGACGTCTTGTGCTTTGCACGCCTTCCGCGCCCCCAGCTCAAGAATGGCGCAGCATGGGCAATTGCAGGCTGCAAGGTTATGCGCAAAGGGTAGATTGGGTGGCATTTTTAACCGATTTTGGGCCCTCCCATGATCTTCTTTGCTTTCGCATGACAGCTTTCATCCGAGCGCGCATCTTCAGCGTGTTGCTGGGTGTGTTTTTGTGTCTTGGCTGCTCCGCCTTCGCTGCGCAGCCAAATTACCTTCAGGTGTATGACGGCGTGCTGCAGGGCACCTGGTCAAAGTTTGTGTGGGATCTCGGAGGGGCGGTCAATGTGAATCTGGCGGCCTCGGCTCCCGGGCGCACTGGAAACGCCATCGAGGTGTGGCCGGCACCCGGAAACGGCTACTGGGCCTTTGGGCTGCAGGATGTGAAGCCGGGCAATGACCACCAGTGGAAGTACATGAACGAGATGAGAACCATCGAGTTCGACATTTACCTGGAGGCGGACTCCACCGGCGTGGAGGACATTTTGATCTGGCCCACGGGCAACTACAATGTGCCCAGCTCCCCGCACCTGATCGATCTCATACCCGGCTGGGCCTCCATGACGGCGGAGCAGCGCTACGGGCACTGGTTTCACATCACGGTCGATATGACGCAGTGGCAGCCGGGATTGAAAGCCTTTTCCGGGTTTCTGATCGCCAGCTGGGGCACTGGCGCACCGCACTACCGTGTGGCGGATGTGAAGCTCGGCTGGGCGGATGATGCCACAGCTCCCGTGCTGACCACGGGCACCACCGCCTATGACAGCACTGCGCACAGCCTCACGCTGAATTTCGCCACCGATGAGCCCACCGTCTGCGCCATCGAGTACGGCATTGGCAACTACAACACCCGCACCTGGTCCGACGACGCGCGCAACTGGGACAGCTTTGACCCCGGCAATCACCCCAACCTCACGCACAGCGTGGTGCTGCCATACCTCATCCCGGGCGCGACTTATCAATACAGGATCATCGCGATGGATCACCGCACTGATGCCGCCGCAGTGCCCAATCGCGTGATCTCCACCGGCAGCTACACCGTGCCAGGGCCGCCCTACACACCGCCTGCGCCGCCCTCGCTGACCTATGTATGGGCCTATCAAAATGCGCTGGTGGGGTACTGGCTGCGCTCCGCCTGGGAGCAGAATGGCCCGCTCTACACGGATCTGAACGCCACCGCACCGGGCCGCAGCGGCCATGCCATCGAGGTGCGCTTTGATCCCAGCAATCTGTATGAAGCCGTGGGCCTGGGCGAGCGGCGCGATGGCTGGGACAACCAATGGAAGTTTTTCAACGAGTTCCGCACCGTCGAGTTTGATGTGTACTTCGAGCCTGACTCGGTGGGGCAGGACGGCTTCATGGTTTACATGGATGACGCCGGACTGGCGGACAATGCGCCCTACCTCACGGACTTGATCCCCGGCTGGCTGGACATGACACCCGCGCAGAAGTTTGGGCAGTGGATTCACATCACGGTGGATCTGCAGCAGATGAAACCCAAGTGGCCCGCCTTTGCCGGATTCCTGCTCTACAACAATGCTGGCGCGGTGACCACGCACTTCCGCCTGGCTGACATCAAGGCAGGCTGGGCGCCCGACACCACGCCTCCGGCCATTACGCTCACCACCAACTCGCTCAGCTACGACTACCAGCAGTACACGCTGAACTTCATCACGGATGAATCCGCCATCACCCAGGTGGACTACGGCATCGGCAGCTACGCCAGCACCGTGCAGTGCGAGCCGAACGGCTGGGCGGGCTTTTCGCCTGCCACGAGCCCGCTCACCTCTCACGGCGCCGTGCTCACCGGGCTCACGCCAAACACGACGTATCAGTACCGCATCGTGGCCAAAGATCACCGCACGGGTACGAATGCCACTCCAAATCAGGGCGTATACACCGGCAGCTTCACCGTGCCGCCAGCGCCCACCACAGCGCCCACGCTCTCGCCCATCACGGTCACAGACATCACGGGAAACCGCGCCACTCTCTCCTGGACGGTGGAGCGGCCATCCACGGCGGTGGTCACGTATCAAAAGACAGGCGGGCAGGTGGTCACGCGCACGCTCAGCACCTTTCAGAGCAGCCAGAGCATCGTGCTGGATCTCATCGAGCCGCTCACGGCTTACACCGTTTCCGTCGCGGTCACAGACTCCTTCCACTTCACCACCACGGCCAGCACCAGTTTCACCACCACGGCCGCTGCCGCACCCACGGTCACCATCACGGCCGACACCGCGCACACGCTGCCCATTTCCAAATGGATCTATGGCATCAATGACGGCCCCGGCTTTGATCCGCAGGGAAACTGGAACCGACTGCTGCAGCGCTCCTATGTGCCGCGCAATCTCACCTTTGGCCGCTATGGCGGCAACCGCTGGACCGCCTACAACTGGGAGAATAACGCCTCCAATGCGGGCTTCGACTACTATTACGAGAGCGACGACTACCTCGGCGGCGGCACCGTGCCGGCAGAGGCGGTGCGGGATCCCCTGGCAGACCTGCGCTCTCACGGCATGGCCACCCTCATCACCGTGCCCATGCTTGGCTATGTGTCGGCAGACAAAAGCGGCCCGGTGGATCTGAATGATCCCAACCACCTCGCCGCTCGCTTCAAACAGCTCGTCTATCGCAAGGGCTCCGCCTTCACCGCCACGCCCTCCACCACGGATGACTATGTGTATGCGGATGAGTTTGTGTGGGCGCTGCGCAATCTCTTCTCCGGGGACATCTACGGCGACTCCCAGCTCCCCACCTACATCAGCCTCGACAACGAGCCCGACCTCTGGCCCAGCACCCATGCGGAGATCACCCGCACCGCGATCAATTCAGACACCTTCATCCAGAAGACCATCGACCTCAGCAGCGCCATCAAGGACGTGGCGCCCAACTCCGTGATCTTCGGCCCGGTGAACTATGGATTCCTCGGCATGTACAACTGGCAGATCGAGCCCGGATTCCCGAACACGATGTGGTTCACCGACAAGTTTCTGCTCGCACTCAAAGCCGCCTCGCAGACAGCGGGGCGCAGGCTGGTGGACGTCTATGACATGCACTGGTATGTGGACGCCGTGGTGCCCGGCACCAGCAAGGGCATCGGCAGCCTGCGCGGTGCCACGCTGAGCAATGCGGAGATCGACGCCATCGTGCAGAATCCGCGCAGCCTGTGGGACACGACCTATCAAGAAGACTCCTGGATCACCAACGGTGTGCTGGGAGGGCCCATCGCCATCCTGAACCGCATCCAGGCGAAAATTGACGCCGACTGGCCCGGCACCAAGCTGGCGGTGACGGAATACAACACCTCCGGCGACAACCACATCGCGGGCACCCTCGCTCAGTGCGACTACCTCGGCATCTTCGGTCAGAAGGGCATCTTTGCCGCCAACTTCTGGCCCATGAGCCCCAGCTATCCCTTCCTGCTGGCGGGCTTCAAAATGTACCGCGACTACGACGGCAACCTCGGCTCTTTCGGCGACATCTGCGTGCCCACGACCTCCAGCGACACCTCCAAGGTCTCCTCCTACATCAGCAAAGACAGCACCAATCCCAACCGCCATGTCATTGTGGCCATCAACCGCTCCTTCACCAGCCAGGACGTGGCATTCGCTGGTATTGCGGCCTCCGGCACCGCCAGAGTCTATCGCCTGCAGGGCACCTCCACCACGCCTGTCTTTGTGGGCGAGGTGCCGGCGGATCTTTCAAACTGGGTGGTCACACTCCCCGCGCTCAGCGTCTCCACCATCGAGATCACCGCCCCAGCGCTCTCTCCCATCGAGACCTGGCGGCTGGCCAAATTTGGCAGCAGTGCCAACAGCGGCAGCGGTGCAGACATGGCCATGCCTGCGCATGATGGCATCCCCAACCTGATGAAATATGCGCTGAACCTGGAGCCCTTCACGCCATCCAGGCATCCCATCACCACGGATATGAGTGCAGGCTGCCTGCGCCTCACCGTGACGCGCAATCCTGCGGCCACAGACGTCACCTATACGGTGGAGATCACCACCGACCTGAGCAATCCCGACAGCTGGACCACCGTGGGCACCACCGTGGAGCTGAACAACAGCACCACGCTGCAGGTGCGTGACAGCCAGCCCATCGGCACCGGCGGGCAGCGCCGCTTCATGCGCGTCAAGGTCACGCGGCCTTAGACCTGTCCTCGAAGAACCGCCGCGCACGTGGCGTACCTTCAGCCTGCCTATGCGGGGGGCCAGGTGCCCGGCCGTATCTCATCCACCACTCACCCGCCCGCTTCATGCTCCTGCGCTCCTGCCTTGCTCTCGCATCTGCCTCGGCACTTCTGGGCCTGCATGCTCATGCCGAGATCCCCCAGCCCGCCGATGCCCCGCAGCCGCTCTCGCCGCAGGAAAGCGCGCGCGCCTTTGTGGTGCCGGAGGGCATGCAGATACGCCTGCTGGCCGCAGAGCCCCTCATCCACGAGCCCTCCGGCATCTGCTGGGACGAGCGCGGCCGTGTCTTTGTCTGCGAGCTGCACGGCTACAATGTGGAGGGGCAGATCGACATTGATGAGCTCAACAAATCCGGCCAGCTCGACACCACGGTGCGCCGCATCGCCGCCTCAGAAAGTGCCAAGACCAAGGCTGAAGCGGAAACCTACGGAACCGTGAAGCTCCTGCGCGATACCGATGGCGATGGTGTCATGGACAAAGCCACCGTCTGGGCAGACCGCCTTCCGCCTTGCTATGGACTCACCGCAGCCAATGGCGGCCTCATCGTCGCCTGCGCCCCGCATATCGTCTTTCTCAAAGACACCGATGGCGATGACCTGCCTGACGTGAACGAGCGCCTCTTCACCGGCTTTGGCACGGGCATGCTGGAGCGCGGCATCAATGCGCCCACGCATGGCCCCGATGGCTGGATCTACTTTGGCAGGGGCTGGCCCGGCAGCGGTGCCATCACCGGCCCGCATCTCAAAGAGCCGGTGAAGCTCCCCGGCACTCACTTTCGCATCCGCGCCGATGGCAGCGCCATCGAGCCCGTGGGCGGCAGCACCCGCACCATCGGCACCACCTTCACGGCAGGTGGAGACCGCTTTGTCACCACCACCACCTCGCCGGGGCTCTTGGTCACGCCCCTTGAGTGGCGCTACCTCACGCGCAATCCGGACGATGTCGCCCCGCCGCTGGATGCACCTGCCACCACCGAGACGCGCGTCTTCCCCATCGCTCCGGTGCATCCCTGGCGCACCAAGCGCGAGCAGCACGCCGAGTACTTTGCTTTCTACAAAAAGATCAGCCTCAGCGATGCCGCCGCCTCCGGCTACTTCACCTCCGCCTGCAGCCCGCTCGTTTATCAGCACGATGCCCTTCCTGGTCTAAACGGCCACTATCTGGTATGCGAGCCCGCCGCCAGCCTCATTCACCGCAGCGAGATCGTGCGCGATGGCACCGCCCTCCGCCTCCAGCGTGTGAAAGGGGAGGAGCAGCGCGAGTTCCTCGCCTCACGCGATTCATGGTTCCACCCCGTCAGTCTCACGCAGACACCGCAGGGCGGCATCGCCATCTGCGACTTCTACCGCGAGATCATCGAGGACTACTCCGCCATCCCGCGTCATCTCCAGCAGCAGTACGGAGTCACGCATGGGCAGGATCGCGGCCGCATCTGGCTGCTGCTGCCGCAGGATGAGTCCCGGCTGCAACGCCCGGCCCCGCCGCCCACTGCCACCGAGGCCCGAGCCCTCGCGCTGCGAACTGCGGATGCCGATCACTTTCAATCCCACTCCGAGCTGGAGAAAGAGCTGCTCGCCATGGATTTCGAAGACGCCTCTGCACCGCCCCAGCTCGTGCTGCAGGCCACGCTGAGTCTCGGCCAGAGCCGGTCACCACAGGTCTTCGACTGCCTGCGCCGCATCGCCCGCACGCACGGCACACGCCTGCAGTGGATCGACTGCGCCATCACCAGCGCACTCTACAAGCGCGAGCGGGAAATGCTCCTCGCCCTGGCGCGAGATCCCGGTGCCTCCGCTCCGGTCATGGCGCGGCTCGCCTCGGTCATCGCCGCGCGTGGAGATGTGGCGGAGATTCAGTCCTGCCTCAAAGAAGCCGCGCTCATCACCGGCCAGCCACGCCAGATTCTCACCCTCGGGCTGGAGGATGCCCAGCCCCTTGCCAAAGGCGCAGCCGTTCCGGAAGTCCCGCCGCCAGCACCGCCCACCGCAGAGCAGACCGCCGCGTGGGAGTCGCGCATGCCCGCCATCCTCGCCGCGCTCCAGGACAAGCCCGACCTCGCCGCTGGCCGTACGCTTTTCACCGGCGTATGCGCCTCCTGCCATCGCAGCCACGGCATCGGCACCAGTGTGGGCCCGGATCTCGATGCCGAGTTTCAGCGCGCGCCGGAGACCATCGTGCGGGACGTCGTTTTCCCCGCCGAAGCCGCGCGCCCCGGCTTTGAGACGACTTTCATCAAGACCCGCCGTGGCGAAAGCCTCCTCGGCATCACGGCTTCAGACGGGCCCGGCAGCCTCACCCTCCGCCTGCCCGGTGGCGCCGAGCGCACCGTGCTCAAAAAGCACGCCACCATCCGCACCCTGCGCAACACCTCCCTCATGCCCTCCGGCCTCTCTGAAGCCCTCACACCACGCCAGCTTGCCGACATCATCGCCTTTCTGCGTTCTCGGTGAGGCAGGGTCGCTCAGCATGAGAGCCCATGCCTGAAACAAGAGCTAGATTTTAACAGGCTGGCGTGATGGTTCCGCCACACTCCCGCCGTACTTCAGCCATGGATCGTCTGCCTCATGAGAGAAACCGGCCAGCCAGGAAGCGGGTGCACGCAGGTGCGCTCCCGCTCCTCCTGGGCTGCTGCCTTGCCACCACGCTGCCCGCCGCAGAGGCCATGCCGCAGGCGCAGCAGGCCGAAGATGATGGTGCCATCCCGCGTGCGGTGCACATGGAGGACTTTGACGCCCTCGTGACCAATTCCCCCTTCACCCGCTCCCTTGGTGTCTCGGATTCGCTCATCCTCACCGGAGTCGCGCAGTTTGAGCAGGATGTGTACGCCACGCTGCTCGACACGAAGACCTTCGAATCCCACATCGTCTCCCGTGCGCCCAACTACCTGGGCTGGCAGCTCGTCGGTGTGGGCGGCCGCAGCGAGGAGATGCAGACCTGGTCCGCCAAAATTCAAGTGCCCGGTGGCGAAGTCATCTCTGTGCGCTACCAGAAGCCCCCGCCCCGGCCCGCGAAGTCAAAGGCAGGCAGCAGCTCGGGTGGCGGCAGCGCTCCGGCTATCAGCTCCGCTCAGATGAACGAGGCCAAATCCGCCGCCGTGAACTACAAGGAAGGCTTCTCCTCCGACGGCTACCCCAAGGCCCCGCCGCCCGAAATGGTCGCCAAGCTCTCCCGCCTCAGCACCTCCCAGCGCGAGGACATCAACCGCCAGATGTTCAACTACCGCAACCAAGGCCTCGGCCTGGATGAGCGCCGCAAGATTTATGAGGGGCTGGTGGAGAAGTCACTGCAGAGGCGGTAGCGGGGCAGGACTCGGTTGCATGTCGGAAGCCAGAGGTTAACTTTGCTAACCATGAGCACCAAAGAGCAAACCCTGTCCTTGCTGGCCGAGCTGCCAGAGGATTCGTTGGCCTGGCGCGAACTGCATGATGACGCCCGGCTGCTGCGGGATATTGCCGCTGCGGAAGAGGATGTGCGGAACGGACGTGAACGCCCGCTGGCCGCAGCCAGGGAACTGCTGGAACAAAAATGGCGACACAAAGCTGCAAACGGCTTTGATCAGCTGGATCAGGGGGATTCCGTTGAGTTGGATCGTGACGCTTTCATGAACCATTTCCGCAGTCGCAGGCAGGTTGCATGACCTTGTGACTGGCTCACGCCTGAATGATCGTCATCAGATCGGCTAGGGCGATTTCGAGGGCCTCGCCTTCTTCACCAGAGAGGCAGCCCGAGGTGGCATCGATCATTTGAGCGCGGCGTACCCGACGTTCTGCAATCATGGCATGGATGTACTCGGCCGTTTCCTTCAACTGGTCGGCTGGCATGCGCCGCAGTTCATCAATGAACGGTGATGAAGTCGTCATGGCTCAAGATTACGCGCTTTGTCCGGACTTGTCGAAGTGCTTCAAGGCGCATGGCCAGGAGCTTGGTTGAGTGGTCGTTGCAGCAGCGGTGAGCCCCCGTCACTTCCCCAGCGCTTTCGCCGCCGCGTTTTGAAACGCTTCGCGCACCGGGCTGGCATCGCTGTTGGGGAAGTTGGCGCGTTGCACGATCAGGACGTAGATGACTTCCTTCTTTGGGTCGATCCAGGCCTGCGTGCCCCAGGCGCCGCCGTGGCCGAAGGTGCCGGGAGAGAGCATGGCGGCCAGGCCTTCATGCGGCGCCTTCAGCACGCAGGTGCCGATGCCCCAGCCGTAGTTTTTGCCGTGGCTGCCAAACTCGGGCTTCTGGAAGAAGCCGCAGGGCAGATCGCCCGTGTGCGCGGACGAGAGAATCTTCACCGCCTCGGGGCTCAGGATGCGTTTGCCTTCCAGCGTGCCGCCATTCAGCAGCATCTGGCAGAAGCGGGTGTAATCTTTCGCACAGGAATACAGGCCGCCATTGCCCTGCGGCGGGCGGCCGCGTTTGCCGAAGTCGGCGCGTGGCTGCACGGCTTCCAGCTTGCCGGTTTCCTTGTTCTTCGCGTAGCCGGTGGCAACGGTGCTCCACTGCGCATCCGTGGGGTAAAAGGTGGTGTTCTTCATGCCCAGCGGATCAAACAGGCGCTCCTGCAAAAACTCGTCGAACGTCATCCCGCTGATCACCTCCACGATGCGTGATGCGGCGTTGATGCCGGACTGGCAGTACTGCCATTTTTGACCGGGCTCAAACTGCATCGGCGTCGCCAGCCAGATGGGCACCAGATCGGCCAGCGTGTGTGCTTCCTGTGCCTTCGCACCGCCCGCCTCTCCGAGGCCCGAGGTATGCGTCAGAATCTGTGTGATGGTGAGATTCGCCGGCTTGCCCGAAGGCGTCTTCAGCGCGGCAAACTCCGGCAGATACTTCGCCACCGGGTCCGCGATGTTCAGCTTCCCCTCATCCTGCAGCATCATGATCGCCGTGCCCGTGATCGGCTTCGTCATCGAGGCGATCCAGCCCATCGAGTCCACGCTCATGACCTTCTGCTTCTCGATGTCCGCCATGCCGTTCGCTTCCAGATGCACTACCCCATCCTTCTTCGCCACCACCGTCACCGCCCCAGCCACCTCACCCTTGGCGATCATCTCCTGCATCGCCTCGCCAATACCGGGAAGCTTGGGTGTGTCTGCGAAGGTGATAGACGATAGGAGGAAAGGAAGGAGGAGGGGGCGCATGGTGGTGGGCTGTTAAACGGAGCTATTACACTTTTGTTGCTCCGCGTTTCTACCCTGTTCCGACTTTCCCAGGGCGAGAACATCAGCTGCCAGATGTTCAACCACCACAAACCAAAGCCATAACTTCTTCTGCCGCTTTTAGCAATCCATAGCAGTCCGCGCGACCAGTATGATCCTCATGAAGCGGAAGATTCTTTTTCGTGAAGGTTGGGAGGGCAATCTTTTGGGAAATGCCAGACCCTTAGACCTTCATTTCTTGCCGCATGTGCCAAACCTTCATCCGCTGTCACCAGCACTGTTTTACAGTCTTGGGCACCATGCCTGCGCCTCCCATTTAAAATTGTATAGATCTGCAAGACATCGGAATAGTCGATTTTATGTTTTTTCACCATCTGACCTAGTTCGTAAATCAGGTGTCTATCGTGAGGCTTGAATTCCGCATCAATTTGGATGAGCCCTTCGCTCAAAAAACCTTCCAGCTTAGCGATCGCAAAAGTATAGGCATTGTCGTCCAATTCACCTCGGTTCCATTTTCGCTTTAGAGCACTCAATATCTCGTATAAAGCAAACTCAGTGATGTAGCATATGGCCGTAGTGTTGCCGACTATGTAATCCGTGATGGTCTCGCTTCCTTTCTCTTTGCAAAAGATTTTAATGGCAACCGATGCATCCAAATAGTGAGATACTATGTAGCTCATAAGAAATCGCGAATGTTGTGCAGTGGATAATGTTTGGTAGAGGATAATCCCTACCCAAACAACACCATCTGCCCCTTGTCCTCATCACTCACCACCTTCTTCCTCGTCTTCGCGGGAACGCTGGTGGCGACTGGGACTTCTTTGACGCTCTCCGCTGGCTGATGGCCGGCTTCGAGTTGTTGTAGCACCTCCTTGGCGCGGTCGATGACGTTCTCGGGCAATCCCGCGAGTCTGGCGACCTGGATGCCGTAGCTCTTTTCGGCGGAGCCGGGGAGGATCTTGTGGAGGAAGATGATCTGGTGGTTCCACTCCTTGACGGCCACGTTGTAGTTCTTCACGGCGCTGCGGCTTTGGGCCAGGGCGGTGATCTCGTGGTAGTGGGTGGCGAAGAGGGTGCGGGCGCCCACCTTGTCATGCAGGTGCTCGGCCACGCTCCAGGCGATGCTGAGGCCGTCGAAGGTGGAGGTGCCGCGTCCGATCTCGTCGAGGATGACGAGGCTGCGCTCGGTGGCGTTGTTGAGGATGAGCGCGGTCTCGTTCATCTCCACCATGAAGGTGCTCTGCCCGCGCGCGATGTCGTCGCTGGCACCGATGCGCGTAAAGATGCGGTCCACCAAGCCCACCTCGGCGCTGTGCACCGGCAGGTAGCTGCCGATTTGCGCCATGAGCGTGAGCAGCGCGGTCATGCGCAGGTAGGTGCTCTTACCGGCCATGTTCGGCCCGGTGATGAGGATGAGGCGGCTCTCCTCGGGCTCGAGCGTGATGTCATTCGGCACGAAGCGCTCGCCGCTGGTGAGGTTCTGGTCCAGCACCGGGTGGCGGCCCTCACGGATGAAGAGGTTGCGCGTCTCGTTGAGGACGGGGCGGGTGTAGTTGAAAAGGCGCGCGGTTTCCGCCAGCGATCCCAGCGCATCCAGAATGGCGATGGTCTCGGCGGTTTCCTGAATCTGCGCCAGGTGCTCCAGCACACGGCCGCGCAGCGCCAGGAACTCCTCGTACTCCAGCGCCTTGCTGCGCTCCTCGCTGCCGAGGATCTTGTCCTCCATGCGCTTGAGCTCGTCGGTGATGTAGCGCTCGCCATTCACCGTCGTCTGCTTGCGGTGGTAGTCCGGCGGCACGCTGCCCACGTTCGCCTTGGTGATCTCGATGAAGTAGCCGAAGACAGCGTTGTATTTGATCTTGAGGCTCTTGATGCCGGTGCGTTCGATCTCGCGGTTTTGCAGGTCGGCGATCCACTGGCGGCCGAGGGTGGAGGCATTGCGCAGCTCATCCAGCGCAGGCAGCCAGCCCTCGCGGAAGACGCCGCCTTCCTTGATCTGCATGGGCGGCTCATCCGCAATGGCGCGTTGAATTTCCTGGGAGATGGCGGTGAGATCGTGCAGTCTTTCCAGCAGGAGGTTGAAGCCGGGGCTGCCAAAGGTCTCCAGCGCCGTGCGCAGGGCGGGCACGACTTCCAGTGAAGAGGCCAGCATGAGGAGATCGCGCCCATTGCCGCTGCCCTGGCTGAGGCGGGAGCTGGTGCGCTCGAGGTCGCGCACTTCTTTGAGCAGGGTGCGGATCTGGCTGAAGATCACGGCCTCATCCAGCAGCGCGGCGATCATGTCCTGCCGCTGCGTCAGGGTATCGAGATCCCGCAGCGGATGCAGCACCCAGTGGCGGAGCTTGCGTGCGCCCATGGGCGTGCAGGTGCGGTCCAGTGCGCTGAGGAGCGTGTGCGAGCTGCCACCGCGTGCCGTGACAAGCTCCAGATGGCTCTGGCTGGCGGCATCGATCAGCACCACATCGCTGGTCTGCGCATGGCGCATGCGCTGGATGTGCTCCACGCTGCGGCGCAGCTGAAACTGCAGATACTGCAGGATGCAACCCGCCGCGCTGATGGCGGCGCTGAGGCCCTGGCAGCCGAAGCCGTCGAGAGACTGCACCTTGAAATGCTGCGTGAGGCTGTGCTGTGCCTGATCCAAGAGGAAAAGATAACCTTCCACGGATTGCGCGCAGGCCGGGCTGCCGAGAGCGTCGATGAGTTCACGCTGGTCCTCGCTGTAGAGCAGCTCGCTGGCCTGCAGGCGCTCCAGCTCATCCACGAGCTCCGCCGTGTCCTTGAACTCCGCCACCTCAAACTCGCCCGTGGTGTGGTCCACATAGGCGAGACCGAGTTTTTTCCCATCTCGAAACACCGCCGCGAGGTAGTTCGCGCGATTGGAGTCGAGCAGGTTGAGGTCGTTGATGGTGCCTGCGCTGAGGATCTGCGAGACGGCGCGCTCCACGATCTTTCCGGGCACCGGGTCGGTGGTCTGCTCGGCGATGGCCACGCGCTTGCCCGCTTTGATGAGCTTGGCGATGTAGCCCTGGGAGGAATGATGCGGCACGCCGCACATGGGCACGCCGTTGCGCTTCGTCAGCGCCACATTGAGCAGCGGGGAGGCGGTCTTGGCGTCTTCAAAGAAGAGCTCGTAAAAGTCCCCCAGGCGGAAGAAAAGCAGCACATCCTCCGGCAGCTCGCGCCGGATGGCGAGGTACTGCTTCATCATGGGAGTGGTGCTGGCGTCAGACATGGGCGGTGGCTAGGAGTCGAGAGGTTGGACGGGAGGTCAAGATGGAGCAATGACGAATGATGATTTCAGCAGGACGAAAGGCCGTGGCGACGTTTGATGGGGCATGACCACCCGCCGCCGATTTCTCCAAGGCTGCAGCGCTGCTGCCCTGCCTGCCTCCCTTTTGCCAGCCGCGCAGGCTGCGCGCCCGTTTTCCTTCATCCTCCTGGGGGATCTGCACTACGACAGCCTTTCTCATCATGACCTGAAATGGCTGGACGAGCATCACGCAGGCGATCTGAGCCAGATCCAAAACTACTCCCGCCTCACCACCGAGACGATGCCGGGCCTGTTTGCTGCGGTGAAGCAGCGCATCGCCGCGCTGAAGGACAGCGCCGCACCGCCTGCCTTTGTGCTGCAGGTGGGAGATCTGGTGGAGGGCCTGTGCGGCAGTGCGGAGCTCTCTGTGCGGCAAAACCGCGAGGCGCTGGCCTTTGTGGCGCAGCAGCAGCTCGGCGTGCCGTTTGTCTTCACCAAAGGAAACCACGATGTGACTGGCGACGGCGCGGTCGAGGCCTTCGATGAAGTGCTGCGCCCGTTCATGGAACAGGAGACGCACAAGGTGGACACCGCCGCCGCACGCACCCAGGCCAGCCACACGATGACCTGCGGCGAGGCGCAGTTCGCCTTCTTTGATGCGTATGACAAAACCAGCCTGGAATGGCTGGAGGCCGTGGCAGCCCGGCGCACGGCACGGCATTTCTTTGTGATCATCCATCCGCCCGTGGTGCCGTATGGCGCGCGTGCCTCATGGCATCTCTATGCCGGGGAAAAGCTCAAGGCGCAGCGCGAGAAACTGCTGGAGCTGCTGGGCCGCCAGGAGGCCATGGTGCTGGGTGGTCACTTGCACAAATACAGCGCGCTCACCCGCATGGCCGGTGGCCATAGCTTCACGCAGCTCGCCGTCAGCAGCGTGGTGTCCGCCTTGAACCAAAAGCCGAAGGATGTGCTGCATGGCATGGACTCCTACACCGGAGATCAGGTGAACCTGGAGCCCAAGCACGCACCCGATACCGCACAGGCACGCCGGGACATCTATGCCGCCGAGCGCAAGGTCGTGACTGCCTTTGATTACGCAGACACAGCGGGCTATGCCGTCGTCACCGTGAATGGCGCGCAGGTGGAGGCAGCCGTGCATGCAGGCACGCAGGCCGAGGCCTTTCAGACGCTGAAGATTTCTGTGTGAGGAAGTGTGTGCTTGATCCACCGCCGCATGCTTGCCAACATTGAAACACCATGACTCAACCACAACGCGAAGCCCTTTTCGACCTGCTCACTCTCTCCATCTACGCGGACGCCCACATCTCGCTGACCGAGGAGCGCCTGCTGGAGTCCGCCTTCATCGCCGAAGGCTGGGACTCCGAGTACCCCAAAAGCCTCTTCATCGACGAATCCTTTGCCCGTGCCCGTGAGATGGCCGAGAGCGACGACTCGATATTTGATTACATCAATGAACGCGCCCAGGTCTTCACCACCAAGACCGCACAAAAGGAAGTGCTCGGCGTGGTGAAAGGCATCCTCAAGAGCGACGGCGAGACACCCGA
Source organism: Prosthecobacter vanneervenii (assembly GCF_014203095.1). Taxonomy (NCBI): domain Bacteria; kingdom Pseudomonadati; phylum Verrucomicrobiota; class Verrucomicrobiia; order Verrucomicrobiales; family Verrucomicrobiaceae; genus Prosthecobacter; species Prosthecobacter vanneervenii. The sequence continues at coordinate 218,547 of NZ_JACHIG010000004.1, forward strand.
GGAAAACGAATTCTACAGCCTCCTGGTCCAGGCGCTGCCGAAGGCCAAGTAGTCTTGCTGAGCATTCCTCAAAGCTGAATGAGCAAGCCCGGCGGCCAGCACCGCTGGGCTTTTTTGTACCTCAGAAGATAGCCGGCGGCTCATGCCTGCTGCGGCACACTCAAATCCAAGTCCCAGTGCGGCGGGTAGGTGGTCTTCGGAAAGACCTGCCTGGCCTCCTTCAGCATCTCCAGCCAGTCGGCACGCGGGTAGCGGTCAGACAAATGGAAGAGCACCAGTTCCTCGACCCGCGCCCTCTCTGCCAGAGTCGCTGCGAGCACGGTGGTCATGTGAAAGTTTCTCCTGGCCAGCTCGATGTCCGCGTGGCGGTACTGCCCTTCGCAGACCATCACCCGGCAGCCTTGCAAAGCATCGGTCAGGCGCTCCATCGCTGGTTCATCCAGCAGGAAATCGGTCAGATAGGCAATCGAGTCCCCGGGCGTCTCGACGATCAACCGCTCTCGCAGCTCATTCATTGAGTGCATCACGCCGTCGATGTCCACCATGTCGGTGCTGCCCGATGCCTCCTTCAGCTGCTTCAGCCAAGGTCCCGGCTTCAGGCCCAATGGCGACAGCCGGGAGGTGTCCACATTCCGCCGTGCCTTCTCACGGACGATGTAGGCCAGCGTCGGGGTCCGATGGTCCATCGTGATGGCCTCCACCACGCACCCTTCTCCCTCCCACAGCTTCCGCACATACGGCTGCGCCCCTTCATCATGGGCGGTTGCAAAGGCCTCGCGCAGCTCAAATCGCGCCGTGTGAATCTCCTGCGGATGCACGTCAGAGACCCGCCAGGTCGCCGCCATCTCCTCATGCAGGTTCCACAGGAATCCTTGGAAGCGGTGTTGCAGGATGCGCATGGTTCCCGGCGGCCCCCAGATCCGGTTGGGTTTCGCCTGCCGGTTGAAGGTGCTGCGAAAGAACGCATCAAATCCCCCCACATGATCCATGTGCAGGTGCGAAAAGAAGAGCTGGTCAATGGCCTGGATCTCGGCAAACGGCAGGTCAGAAAGGCACGCGTCGCCACAGTCGAACAAAAGGCGTTCGACCGCCTGACCGCTGTCCACCTGCACCAGCAGGGCGTTGTCGCTGCCAGCAGTGCCCAGAATACGAAACGAAAGGCTCATCGGCTCCTGCTACCGGCTGCGTGCCGCACGTCAAGCAGCAGGCGCAGCTCTACTTCAGCACCGGCTCACCCAGGTGCTTCTTGAAAAACGCCGTGGCGATGTCCACCGTCTCGGCGCACCAGGGGTCGCTCATCCAAAAGGGATGCGGCGCTTCCTTGAGGGTGTGCACAGCAGTCTCAATGCCCAGGGCCTTGAGCTTTTCCATCATCTCGGCACGGCCGATTTTCAGCGTGTCTTTTTCACCCTCGATGTAGATCGTCGGCGGCACGCCGGCGCGCACGTGGTTGATGGGGGAGGCCTGCTTGTAGATTTCCGGTTTCTCCATGGCATTGCCGCCAAAGAAGAGGATCGCGCTCTCGTTCTTCTGAAAGTAGTTCGAGTCCACCAGGTTCTGCGTGGCCGCCATGACGATGCAGGCCTTCACCGCGCTGGATTGTTCCTTGAAGGGCCCCTCGCCTTCAAACTCCGCCAGCCCGGTGGTCATCGCTGTCAGGCCGGAGAGATGCCCGCCGGCTGAGCCGCCCATGCAGCCGATGCGCTCGGGGTCGATCTTCAGCTCCGCTGCGTGTGCGCGCAGGCAGCGCAGGGCGGCCTTGCAGTCATGCAGTGCGGCCGGGTATTTCGCTTCGGTGGAGAGTCGGTAGCTCACCAGCGCGGTGACAAAGCCCCGCTGCGCCAGGCGCTCCATCATCGGCTTGTCAGCCTCCACCTGGCGTGCCTTCCAGCCGCCGCCATGGATGTCCAGGATGCAGGGCCACGTGCCCTGGGCGTCCGGCACATACACGTACAGCTCCACGGTGTGCTCCGGGTGCTTTGCCACTTCCAGCGTCTTCAGCGTATAGCCCGCAGGTGTCTGCGGTTTCAGGGCTTTCCACTTGGGGCCGTTGCGGTTCGGCTTGGCTGCGGGTTTGGGAGCAGGCTGCGCATCAGCCGCATGAAGGACGCCGGTCGCAAGACCAAGGGCAAGGCAGAGGAAAAGACGAAGATGCACGGGCGTGGATAAACGCCCCCAGCGCGTCCGGTCCTTGCGTTAATTCTTTTCTTTCGGCACCAGGCCCAGGTCCTTGGGGCGGTCTGAGGCCTTGCGCATGGCCTTCTTCTTCGGCGGCGGAGCGGTGGGGTCAAAGAATTCGCCGCCCACGACTTGCGCGCCTGTCTGGGTCATCACCATGGAGGGGCGGTTGCCATCCGTATCACGGTAGTAGTTGCGCTTGCTGATCTTGCCATCCGGGTTCACCACCGCGTGGCAGAAAATATGTGGCTGCGCCAGGAAGAGGATGTGCAGCTTGTTGTGCACGTCGATGCTGATCTGCGGCTGCACCGCCATCATGGCAGGCCCCAGCAGGGAGGTGCCCAGGTAGGCGCCGGTGCGGTCGTCCGTGAGGCGGAAGTAAAGCTGCAGATCATCCAGCTCGCGGAAGAGGATCACCTGGTAGCGGCGCTGCCTTCCCGCGCCGGGAAAGCCCTGCGGCACGCCAAAGGGCTGGTCAAACATGTTCGGCTTGGAGTCGGTGATGGTCATGCGGGCGCGGTTGGACGCGTAATACTGCCCGCTGATCGGGTGCAGCACATTGGCCACGATCCCAAAGGTGCCGAGGCTGGAGGTGGAGTAGCCGCCGGAGATCTCCACCTTGTGCTTCGTCGTGCCGCCAGCCTTCATGGTGATCGCTGTTTCCGAGCCGATGGTGACGGGCGAGAGCATGCGGCCGTCGCTGTCGCTGATCTCAAACTGCAGCCAGTCACGGGAGCCATGGCCGCCCACAATGACATCAGCGCCGGAGCGGTTGGTGATCGTGACCTCCGCCACCACAGGCTCTCCGGTGAGAAACTGGTTTTTCAACAGCGTAAGGTTGGTGACATACTGCGCACGCGCCTGGGCGCAGCACAGGCAGAGGATCAGCAGGAGCAGATGGCGGTTCATAAACTTCATGGGTTGGATTTGGCTGGATCGGTGCTGGAGGCGATGCGGAAGCCGCGTGCTAGAGTAGCTTCGTTTGCGGATTCTGGAAAGCGTCTGTCTGTCAGGAGCTGGTCGTTGCTCTTGAGGCCAAAGTGGCCGCCACGTACGACGGGCACTTTGATGTCCACATAGTCAGGGTGCGCGGGCCACTCGCCGGACTGGGTTTCGCTGGCGGTCCACTCGCTTACGTTGCCGGCCATGTCGCACACGCCGTAGGGGCTGACATCCTGCGTCACGCGGGTGATGGGGGCCCAGAGATTGTAGCCGTCGGTCCTGCCGCCCTTGCCTTTCGGGGATGCGTCATAGTCATCCCCCAGATTGGCGGCCTTGGCATTGGGCTTGTTGCCCCAGGGGAAGATGTAGCCGTGCTCACCACGCGCCGCCTTCTCCCATTCCTGCTCGGTCGGCAGCCGTCTGCCGCTCCATTTGGCAAAGGCGTACGCATCCCACCAGTCCACCTGGAAGACCGGCGTGTTCAGAGTGATGCTTTCGCCATTGAAAGTGGTGCCTGCTTTGGCGGCCGTGTAGTACTGCCCCCACTTGGCAGGTTCATGGCTTGTCTTGGTCTTGGGCTGCAGCGGGTGGTCGTAGCCTCCCTTGCCGGCGGTTTTCAGCGCCTTCAGGAAGTCCGCATACTGGCCGATCGTCACCTCATGCTTGCTGATCCAGAATTCCGGAAGTTTCACCTTCTCGTTCTTCTGATAGACAAAGGTCCCGGCAGGGATGTGCACCATCTCGACGGGCAGCACCGAGGCATTGGCGCCGCCGGCAGAGTTCTTGCCGTTCATCAGCGCGCCCAGCGCCGCCACCACCACGAGGATGAAGAAGATCGCCAGCCACACCCACCACGGCTTGGTGCCATGCACGTCCACGGGCAGCGTTTCCGCCTCGATCTTGCGCACGATGCTGCGCTCTCGCATGTCGTCGCGCAGGTCGTCCAGCGCATTCAGCAGGCCGTTCCAGTCATGATGCGCGTCCGCCAGGGACTGCAGCAGGCCGCGCGCCTTGCCCTCGGCGGTCACGGGGCGTATGAGCTCGAGAAAGGCCTTCACATCAGCCTGCGGGTCACGCTTGGTGGCTGCGGGAGGTCGGAAGAAATTGACGATGCTGGCCTGATGGTCGGCATCCACATAGATGTCCTTCGATGAAATGCTGCGGTGGTGGTAGCCGCGCTCCGTGGCAAACTGCATGGCCTCCGCCACGCCAAAGAGCACTTCAGTCAGGCGGCGCTCGCTGAGCATCTCGTCCGTCAGCTCGATCTCCGCCAGGCTGCGGCCGCGCGGCAGTTCGCGCGTGTAGAAGAGCCAGCCGTTGGCCTCGCCCGCCTCATAAAGAGGCGCGATGCGCGGATGCGTGAGCGATGCCTTCACGCGTTCGCGCTCCTTGAACTTCGCCACCACCTCCGGCTGCTTCAGATACTCCGGCTTCAGCAGCACCAGCGCCACCGGCCGCTGCACCGTGATCTGCAGTGCGCGGTACGTTTCCGCTTCCTTCTCGATGTACAGTCGCTCCAGCACCTGGTAGTTTCCCAGCACGGTGCCCGGGGCCATCACCGGCGGCGGTTCATTGGTCTCCTCCTGCAGCGTGAGCAGATCTCGCACCCGGCTCAGCAGCTTCTCGGGCGTGTAGGGCGCGTCCTTCAGCACCAGGCCGTCGTCGATCTGTTCCTCAAATCCGGTCAGGTCATAGCGGGTGGTGAAGAGCACACGCGTCTGCGGGAAGCGCGCGCGCACCTTGTCCCTCAGCGTAAAGCCGCTCTCCTGCGTGGGAAAGATGGCCTCCGTCACCAGGATGGCCAGGGAGTCAGCCTTGGCCACCCAGGCGGCTGCCTGGGCTGGGCTGGGAAAATCCACTACCGTATAGCCGGGGAGATTATCCCTCAGCCACGCGGCTCGTGTGCCGCGCAGTGCGGCATTGGAATCGACAAACAAAAGAATCATGCAGGCGCGTTGGTGGCGATCATTTTCCCATCAGCGGGAGCAGCGGATTGGCACCGCCGGGCGCGGCGCCCGGGGTGGATCCGTACTCCAGGAGATCGCGGGGCTCGGAGGCCACATCCTGGAGCTTGTTGTTGTAGTAGAGCCGGAGCATGTACCCGTAGTAGGTGCGGCGTCCATGCTGCTGGATCTCGGCGGCGGACAGTGCTGGCAGATGGTAAACGACATCCAGCACCTCCTCGCCCGTGCCCTGCCAGTCCACCGGGGCGGACTGCCAGGCTTCGACCGGCTCTGGCGCGATGGTCTGCGCCACTTTCTCGTTGTTCACGCGGTCAAAGAAAAACACCTCCAGGTTCATCTCCTGGCTGTTGATGGGGCGGTTGCCAGCACGCACGATGGGCACCCGCAGCACGTAGCGCTCGCCGGAGCTCACGCTGAAATCCCGCGCCACCTGGCAGGCGCCGAGGCGCAGAAACTTCTCGCTCTCAGGCGCGCCGCTGGCAGACCCTGAGCCCAGCCTGCGGGAGGCCAGCTCAAAGAAGCTGCCCGCCTTGGTGGCCCCCAGCAGCTGGATGCGCCGCCACGCATCCGTGGCCTTCGCGGTGATTCCCATCTGCTCGTAGGTCTGCGCCATCTCGGCAATGATCGCCGGGTGGTCAGGATTCACCTCGTCGGCACGGCGCAGCAGCTCCAGTGCGCCCTGCATGTCGCTCATGCCACGGATTTCCTTGGCCGAGCTGATCACGAAATTCACATCGCGTAGCAGACCGGCATTCGGGTCAGGTTTGTTGCTCGGCTTGGCTGCGGCCAGAGCTGCAGGGTCCTGCCCTGAAAGCGACTTGATCGGTGGGACTGTGGCCGGAAAGCCTGGAGGCACACCGGCTGCGGTGGGGGCGGCGGGCGCAGGGGCTGGCGTTGCTGCCATGGGGGTCGTTGGTACGGGTGCCGGAGTGGCAGCCATGGGGGTCGCCGGGGCAGGAGCCGGCGTTGCAGCCATCGGCACAGCGGTGGGTGCAGCCGGGCGTGCGGAGGTCACCGCAGCAGGCGGTGCCTTGGGCATGCCGGGGGTGGCCTTGGGTACGACAGGGGGCGGCATCACGGCAGGTGCCGGAGCAGCAGTCACGGGAGACACGGGCGGAAGCTGAGCCGGAGTGGCTGGGGCGGCAGGTGCCTGCGATACCACGCCCGGCCGTGTAAAGGAGCCGATCGGAGGCGGTCCGCTGGAGACAGGTGCCGTCGGCACCGCCACCAGAGATCCGGGCAGGGGAGGGGCGCTCGCCACAGGAGGCAGCGCTATCTGGCCCACCTCCGGCACCACGCTGGGCACCGTCTTTGGCACGGAAATCACCGGCGTCGGGCTCGCAACAGGCGCGCTCTTGGGCGCCGCGTCTGAGCTCAGAAGCTTCAGCGCGATGACCGTCTGCACCGTGGCCAGCACGCACAGCGTTCCCCACGCGACCATGGAAGAGCGGTCACGTTCGGAAGTCAGGATGGTGGAAGGAGGAGTCACGAGTTGCTGAAAAAGACACGCATGGTACGATTTAGGCCTCCTAGTGTCAATGCTGCAGGGTTCTTCGTTCAAAATGCCGGAAGGGCACTCCCTTCCGATGTTTTCTCATGCCATTGAAACGTCACCGCACTACCGCCTGTGCGAATTTTCCTCCACCCCTGCCGAAATAGCGGCACAACTGTGTCAGCGGGAGGGCTTCATCTGGATGGATTCCTCCCTCGTCACCCCGGGGGCCATTTCCCTGCTCACAGCAGAGCCCGTGGCGGTGCTGCAGGGCCACATCGACCAGGACTGGGAACTCGTGCGCAGCGCCCTGCGCACCCCACGCGCATCGGCTGGCGGCCTATACGGCTGGGTGGGCTACGACGGCCACTTTGTTCTCGGCATCTATCCGCATGGCCTCGTGTATCGGCATGACACCGGCCTCTGGTACGAATTTGGCGACTTTAAGCTCCAAAACGCGCCCACGGCAGCGCAGGCACTCCTGCCCGCATCCTCCGCCCCGCCCCTGCATTTCCAGCCCCAGGTCACCAGCGCAGACTTCATTCACATGGTCCAGCGTGCGCAGGACTACATCACCGCCGGAGACATCTACCAGGTCAATCTCTCCTACCCCTGGCGCGCGCAGTGGCCGCAGGAGGCCGATGCCCTGGCCCTCTATCTCAAACTCCGCGCCATCTCCCCCGCACCACACGCCGCCTTCATGCGGCTCGCTGGCACCACCGTCCTCTCTGCCTCCCCCGAGCTCTTCCTCCGCATGCAGGGCTCCCGCATCGCCACCCGTCCCATCAAAGGCACCCGTCCACGCTTCACCACCGACCCCGCCCGCGACACCGCCGCCGTGCGCGAGCTGACCTCCTCGGTGAAGGAACGCGCCGAGCTGCTCATGATCACTGATCTTGAGCGCAACGACCTCGGCCAGGTCTGCGAATTTGGCAGCGTCTCCGTCCCCGAGCTCTGGCGGGTGGAAAGCTACGCCCAAGTCTTCCACCTCGTCTCCACCGTCACCGGCACTCTGCGCCCGCACGTGGATCATGTCGATGCCTTCCGCGCCTGCTTCCCCGGCGGCAGCATCACCGGCGCACCGAAAAAGCGTGCCAGCGAAATCATCGCCGAGCTCGAACCCCACGCCCGCGGCCTCTACACCGGCGCCATCGGCTGGTTCGGCTTTGATGGTCGCAGCCAGTGGAACATCGCCATCCGCACCGCCGTCCAAAAAGACCACCACATCACCTTCCACGTCGGCTCCGGCATCGTCGCCGACTCCGTGCCGCAGCACGAATACGAAGAAACCCTCCACAAAGCAGCGGGGATTCTGGCAGCGGCAGGGTAGGGACGCAAAGCTTGCGATCGACCGCAATAAGTGGCAGAGTTAATCGCATGACCGCGACATTGACCATCGATGAAACCGGGCAGATCAATCTGCCGGAATCCCTCCGTCGCGTCTTCGGTGCGCAGCCAGGCCTGCGCCTGCGCGCAGAGGTCACCAAAGATCGCATCGAAATTGTGAAGGATGTTCCAGTGGTCACCGAAACCATGCGTTCAGCCAGTGGGCGGCCCACCGGCGACGGTGTTCCTGTGGTGACGGCGGGGGAGCTTAAAGATGGTGTTCTCCTGTTGCCCAAGCTTGGCATCAAAATGGATGCTGGTGCCGCTGTTCGTGCTGATCGTGATGAACATGCAGTCCGTGCGTTGCGCCGATGAGTATCTTGCTGGATAGTTCGGTTCTGATCGCCGCACTTGCACCCGACGAAGACAGGCATGAAGAGTGTCTTGCGCTGCTGATGAAAGGTGACTGTGTGATTTGTGCACATGCCCTGTTGGAGACATTTTCCACGCTCACCGGAGGCAAGCTTGGCATGAAGGTCGATGCGGACGTTGTAGCACAACTTCTCAGCCTGACAGTCATACCGCGTGTTCATCTTGTCGAATTGAGTGCGGAAGATATCCTGAAAGCGCTAAGGGTGGCGAGAAAACACGGCGTGCGTGGCGGAGCTGTTTATGATTATGTTCATCTTGTGGCGGCAAGGAAAGCCGAGGTCACGGAACTTTACACCGTAAACCTCACCGACTTCCAAGCTCTCCGCCGACAAGGCGATCCCGAGATCCGACGTCCCTGATCATCTTTCTGTCCCTAGCTCCTCACCACATCTTCTCCAACGGGGCTGCGAAGGGTTGCCGAAAAAATGTCGGACATACGTCCCCGAACTCTGGCGTGTCGAAAGCTTCGCCCAGGTCTTCCACCTCGTCTCCACCGTCACCGGCACCCTCCGCCCCCACATCGACCACGTCGATGCCTTCCGCGCCTGCTTCCCCGGCGGCAGCATCACCGGCGCTCCCAAAAAGCGTGCCAGCGAAATCATCGCCGAGCTCGAACCCCACGCCCGCGGCCTTTACACCGGCGCCATCGGCTGGTTCGGCTTCGACGGCCGCAGCCAGTGGAACATCGCCATCCGCACCGCCGTCCAAAAAGACAACCATATCACCTTCCACGTCGGCTCCGGCATCGTCGCAGACTCTGTTCCGCAGCATGAGTACGAGGAGACACTGCACAAGGCGGCGGGAATACTCGCTGCGGCAGGCTAGCACTCCCGCGAACGCGCCAGCGTTTTGATTTGGAGTGCGGTCGCGCAGATGCAAGGCGCAAGCCTGCATCGTAGCTACCGCTTTCGCGGGGTGCAGCACGTTCGTCGTCCTGAGCCCGCTCTGCGAATGCCAGGTGCCCGGCATGAATGCCCTCGCCTCGTTCTTGTCTCCAGCACGCACATGCGCCCCATTCGCGTCAGTCTGCTGCGCAAGACTCCATAGTTGCGGCTCAAGGCTTGCATCGGCTAATCCATGCCACCCTTGCTATTCGGAGCTTAAAAATTACCGAAATGAGGAAGCGAGCGTTTGAGCCTCATCATCGGTTTCAGTCACATAGCCAGCAACGGGCCACACCGCAGATTCCTCGTTGAAAATTGTCTTTGTATCGAACGCTTCAGGCACTGATCCGGAGCAAGCAATCTGCAAAAACATCAGAGCAGCGTGGAGATAAGCTTCTCTCGATCCGATCAGAACAGACTCAGAATAACTGGATTCCGCTTCTAGGCGCAATTCATCATGCTGAGAAAGGCGCGGCCTGATCTGCTCCTCAAGTTGTTGAATGATGTTATGTAAATCGGCTTTCTCCATTTGCCCATCTACTCGTTGTTTTTCCCCACTGGTCGAGAGTTTCCCCTCATTTTCTGGCATTGCCCGTGCAGATTTGTCAGTCCTCTAGGATGAATGGGGGCCGGGTGCAAAAAACGAGGATGGAGTCAGCGCGCAAATAATTCACCAATTCCATGAGGCTTTCACATGAAGATTAAAGCTCATTACTTCTCGCCAACCTGAACATCCCTCCGCACCTTCAGCCGCCCCAGCCGGTGCTCCCCAATCAGCCACACCTGCACTTTCCCTGGCTTCTTCAGCAGCCCCGCCGGAATGCTCACACTCCCGGCACGACGCTCCTCCTCGCTTAAAACGATGGGATGCCGCCCATAGCTGTCCTCCTCATTAAAAAGGTAAACCGCCGCGATCGGAATGTTCTCGCCCTTGAACTGCACGCGCCATTCCTTGGCCAGCGAAACGCTTCCCTCCGGCAGCTGCAACTCGAGATCACACACCGCAAATTCACAGGCGGAACTCGCCGAACCATCCGGCCGCAGCACATGCGCCGTGTAGTCGCCGCAGTCCTTGAAGGTCCGCTCCACCACGCCAGGTCCACTCACGGGCACCTCCTCCACCACCTTGCCATCACGCCGGATGACCAGCGCCTTTACCCCCAGGCCGTCACGATCCATCACGTTGATTTTCACCGGCTTCCCCTTCTGATACGGAACCCAGTCCCCGAGATCGAGCAGCAGCGTGCGGTTGATCTCCGGGCGTGTGGCATCCAGTTTGTAATTCGGGAACTGCAGCGACTCAGCGCGATTCCCGCCTCGCCACGCATCCAGATCGGTCACGCGGAAAAGCAGCTTGTTTCGGTGCTTCAGATGAGCCTCAAAAGCCTCCGGACTGCGATCCGTCGTCTTCGTCGTCATGGGGCGACTCTCCTCCACCCGTACCGAAGTCACGCGGCCCTGGGCATCCTTCGTCACCGCCGTCACCAGCTCCACATGCGACCCATCTCTCTCGGTGGTATGCGGTGTGTAAATCACATCGCCCACCTGCGCGGCCTGCGCCGTCTGCGGTTGCACCCGTTCCACGCCCTTGCTCACACCCGGCCCATGTCGGCGGCTCACCTCGGGGATCGCACATTGCAGCGCATAGCTGGTGAAGGACGAGCACACCGTCCCATAAAAGCTCGCCGCATTCGCCGTCTTGCCCGCCAGACTTTGAGTATAAAGAACACTCAGCGGGTTTTCGACCGCCGCCAGAAACGTCCGCAGATTGATGTCAAAGCCGATGTAGCGCCCATCCGCCTTCACACTGGAGTAGGGCACTCCCGTGTATTCCTTTCCCTTCTCAAAAAACCCGCCGTTCCGCTCCGGCATCGTCCCCGCCACCGGCGTCCATCTCACCTGCGAAAGAAGATGCGCATGCTCCGCCGCCGATGCCTGCCAGGAAGCTGCCGGGGCTGTCGCGGAAGGTTTCGACACGTCTTCGGCCCGCGCGGCGCAGAGAACGAGTGAAGCTGCGGCAAAAAGGCAAAGCTGAAACGGTGGCGCAAACATAAGGCGGAGCGGATGGCGATCTAGAAAACAGCGACCAAGCTTCAAACTATCGCACTCCCGTATGGAAAGACGATTTCAGAAGTCATCTCTGCGGTCTTCTAATCTCTTGCGTTGCTAAATCAGTGCTTCTCCAAGCGTTCCTCTCACCCTCATGACCCGCCTCACCTTCCTCGCCCTCGCTCTCTTCAGTCTCGTCGCCCCGCTCCTCCACGCCGCAGACTCTCCGGTGTATGAACTCCGCATCTACACCTGCAACGAAGGCAAGCTTGATGCCCTCCTCGCCCGCTTCCGCGACCACACCTGCAAGCTCTTCGAAAAGCATGGCATGAAAAACATCGGCTACTGGGTGCCGGTGGATGAGGAAAACGGCTCCAAGACCACCCTCATCTACGTGTTGGAGCACAAAAGCCGTGATGCCGCCAAGGAGAGCTTCAAAGCCTTTGGCGCAGACCCCGAATGGCAGGCGGCACGGAAGGCCAGCGAGGAAGGCGGCAAGATCCTGGCCAAGGCACCGGAGTCCATCTTCATGACCCCCACGGACTACTCCCCGCCGGTGGCCATCACCAAAGCCGGCAAGCCGCGTGTCTTTGAAATGCGCACCTACACCTGCAACGACGGCAAGCTCGACGCGCTCAATGCCCGCTTCCGCGACCATACCTGCAAGCTCTTCGAGAAGCACGGCATGACCAACCTCGCCTACTGGACGCCCACCGATGCCGACAAGGGCGCTGGCAAAAAGCTCATCTACATCCTGGCCCACGACAGCAAGGAGGCCGGCCTGGCTTCCTTCACCGCCTTCCGCGCCGACCCCGATTGGGTCAAGGCCAAGGCCGCCAGCGAAGCCGCCAACGGCGGCTCCCTGACCATCATGCCGCAGTCCGAAGGCGTGAAGAGCGTCTATATGAAGGCCACGGATTTCTCGCCGATTCAGTAAGTGCGTAATAGCTGCGCCCGTGCGCCCGTATGCTGCGGGCCATGATCTCGCTCCGCACGCTCTGCCTCGCCCTCTTTGCCACCTCCCTCCATGCCGCCACGCCCACCTTTGAATGGGTGGCCGGCGGCGGCGGGGCCAAGAGCGACAAGACCCGCGCCGTCACCTTTGACCGCGAGGGCAATGTCTTCATGGCCGGCGAGACCACGGACGACGGCACCTTCGGCGACCAGAAACGCACCGGCCTGGGCAGCACGGATTTCTTTCTGACCAAGCTGTCAAAGGACGGCAAGTTCCTCTGGGTCCGCAGCCTCGGCGGCAGCCTGGTGGACCGCGGCTACGGCGTCGCCTGTGATGCCGCCGGGAACGCCTACGTCACCGGCCACTATCAGAGCACCGACGCCCAGGCCAATGGCCAGACCCTGCCCAATGCCGGCGACTACGATGTCTTCATTGCCAAATACGACACAAAAGGAGCGCTTATTTGGATCAAAACCGCCGGCGGAAAAGGCTACGATTACGGCCACGGCATCGTCGTCGATTCCAAGGGAGACATCGTCGTGACCGGCTCAGTGGCCGGGGAGTCGAAGTTTGGAGACACTATCGTCAATGCTGGGAGCACCACCCGCCCCATCTTCTGCGCCAAGTATGACGCCGCAGGAAATCTGAAGTGGGTGAAGACCACAGGCGGCAAGTTTTCCGGCAGCGGTCATGGCCTGGGCGTCGATGGCACAGACTCTCTATATATAGGAGGCAGCGGCGGCGGCGAGGGAGCCATGGATGGCGTGACGCTGCAATCAAAGGCACAGGCTGGCATCGTACTGAAGCTCACCCCCGAGGGCACAGCCGTCTGGGCCGCCTTCCTGCCGGGAGTACCGAGTGCAGGCTTCCACGAGATCGCCGTGGACACCGCAGGCCGCACCTGGTGCGCAGGCATGTTTAAAGGCGTGCTCAACGGCGGCCCCGTACACTCCACCGGAGACAAGGACAACGACGGTGTGCTCGCCCACTTCAGCCCTGAGGGCAAACTCCTCTGGAGCCACGTCCTGCAAGGCCCTGCAACTGACTACTGCCTCGGCGTAGCCACGGACAACACCGGCCGCTGCTTCGTCACGGGCGAGTTTTCAGAGACCGCCACCTTTGTCGGGCAGACACTCAAGACCCAGGGCGCCACAGACATTTTTACCGCTGCTTTTGACGAAAAAGGCGGCCTCGAATGGCTCCTGCCGACCGGCGGAGCCAAGGGGGACAACGCCTACTGCATGGCCTGGCACCCCTCCGGAAGGCTGATTTTTTCGGGTGCCTGTGTCGCACCTGCGACATTCGGCAGCCAGACTATGACCTCTCCCGGCGGAGCGGAGGCTTACGGGGCGGTTTTGCTTTTAAAGTGACACAGTGGCGCTAAAATAGCCCCTGAAAGAGTCCAAACGGTCGTTTTCGGCCCCAGCGGGCTACAAATCCCCGCGTTGACAGGGGTGTCGAACTCGACACCCTGCGCGCCCCCCAACCCGGACCCCCATTCGGAAGGGCGCGCCCCAACAACCAACCCCACTGATTGAATCCAACCATCCTTCTGTGCTTTGCTGCCATGTGCGTTTCCGCTGCTGCGGAAGAAGTAGTTAAAAGCTCCTCCTCAACCACAACCCCAGCTGGCACTCCAGGCCAGGTCATCGCAGGCGTCAAAACCACCGCCTACACCCACGACGAAGGCGACCACATCGAATACGGCGCGCGCACTGCCGCCGGCACCCCGCTCAGGCATGGGCAGATCCGCAGCGCCGCTGCAGACTGGTCCATCTACCCGGTGGGCACGGTGTTTCAGATCAAGGGAGACCCCTCCCTCTACGTCGTGGATGACTACGGTTCCGCCCTCGTGGGCACCCGCACCATCGACCTCTACAAGCCCACCCAGGGCATGATGCACAGCTGGGGCACCCGCCACGTGACCATCCACGTGCTCAAGTGGGGTTCCTTCTCACGCAGCCTCGCCATTCTGAAGCCTCGTGCCTACAAAGCCTGGCACGTGCGCGAGATGGTGGCCCGCATCCAGAGCCGCCCGGCATAACCCAATCCCCCAAAACCTGAATCCAGGTTGAGCCACGCAGGCCGTCTGTCGGTCGCGTGGCTTTTTGTTGCTCACAGGCCGCAGGTGCGAGCCTCTTTTCTCTCGCCTTTCTCAGCAGCCTTCGGCTAGGGTTTACGTTTTCTCCCCATGGAAACCCCGCTCTCGCCCCTCGACTTCGCCCGCCGTGCCCGCCGCCTGTATGCCGACCGCGAGGCTGTGGTAGATGGAGACCGCCGCTTCACCTACCGCGAGTTCTTTGAGCGCTGCGACCGCTGGTCGGGGGCGCTGCAGAAACTGGGAGTAAAGCCCGGCGAACGTGTGGCTACCATCGCGCCGAACACGCATGCGCATCTGGAGGCATTTTACGCCATCCCGCAGATCGGAGCCGTCATTGTGCCGATCAATTTCCGCCTCACCGCCGCCGACTTTGCCTACATTCTGAATCACAGTGGTGCTCGCGTCGTCTGCGTGCATGTGGATTACCTCGATGCGGTGGATTCCATTCGTGCCCAGGTGCCTGGGGTAGAGCACTTTGTGGCGCTATCAGGGGAAAAGGCGGGCTGGACGAGCTATGAGGCGCTGCTGGCGGCCTCCGCGCCCGAATTCACCGCCGCCGAGATCAGCGAGACGGACATGATCGCGCTGAACTACACCAGCGGCACCACGGCGAATCCGAAAGGCGTGATGGTGAGCCACCGGAACACCGCCTTCAACATCATGGGCCATCTCATGCACACGCACCTCACCAGCGCGGACCGCTACCTGTGGGTGCTGCCCATGTTTCATGCCAATGGCTGGACCTTCGTCTGGACCGTCACCGCCGTGGGCGGGCGGCATGTGTGCATTCCCAAGGCGGACCCGAGGCTCATCTTTGAGGCGATACGGAAGGAGGGCTGCACCCTGCTGTGCGCGGCCCCCACCGTGCTCATCGGCATGGCCAATGCGCCGGAGGAAGTGCGCCGGGATGTGCCGCGTGGTGTCCGCGTCATCACCGCTGGCGCACCGCCCGCCGCTGCTACCATCGAGCGCATGGAGGGGGAGCTGGGCTGGGAGATCACCCACGTCTATGGCCTCACGGAAGTCTCCCCCATCGTGACCATCAGCGAATCCCGCTCGGAGCATGCGCAGCTCAGCGCACGCGAGCGCGCCATCATCAAAGCCCGGCAGGGGGTGGAATACCTGGCCAACGCCGAAGTCCGCGTGGTGGATGACGAGGGCCACGAAGTCGCCAAAGACGGCGCCTCCATGGGTGAGATCATCATCCGTGGCAATGCCGTGATGAAAGGCTACTACAATGATCCCGCCGCCACCGCGAAGGCCATCCGCAACGGCTGGTTTTACAGCGGAGACGCCGCCGTGGTGCATCCGGACGGCTACATCGAAATCCGCGACCGCTGGAAGGACATCATCATCAGCGGCGGCGAAAACATCTCCTCCGTGGAGGTGGAGGGCGTACTGCTGCGCCATCCTGCCATCCAGGAATCCGCCGTGGTAGGCCTGCCGCATGAGAAGTGGGGAGAGACCCCGCAGGCCTTCATCGTCCTGCGGCCCGGTGCGACTGCCACTGCTGAGGAATTGCGCCTTTTCTGCCGCGAGCACCTAGCGCATTTCAAGGTGCCGCATGGTTTCGAGTTCATTGCCGAGCTGCCGAAGACCGCGACTGGGAAGATCCAGAAGTATGTGCTGCGTGGCGGGCGGGCGAATATCGTGGTGCAGTAGCGGCGAAGTCGCCGCTGTGGAGCGCGGAATTTATTCCGCAGCAGGTCGCCTTTGCGTAGCGGGTTTTTGCGTGCGCTGAAGCTCGCAGACACCGTGATCTTCGGCGAGAAGAAGGTCAGGTAGTGGATGAGAGCTTTGTGAGCTGCGGAGTGCAGCGGAATAAATTCCGCGCTCCTCACTGCCCCGCCAGCTTCCCGTCCTCCACATGCACCGTGCCGCCGCGCACCTCGATCTTCTCGCGTGCCTGTTCGACGGGCACATGGCGTGGGGTGTTGGCGGCTTCGCCTTGTGGGCGGGCCCAGCGGATGCCGTTGGTAATGACGCGCTGGATCTCGGGATGGTGGTAGATGGGGTACACCTCGTGCCCGGGGCTGAAGTAAAAGATGCGTCCGCTGCCACGCGTCCACGTCGCGCCGCTGCGCATCACTTCGCCGCCTTGGAACCAGGAGACGAAAATCAGCTCGTCTGGTGTCGGAATGCCAAAGGGCTCGCCATACATCTCTGACTGCTCGATCTCGATGCAGTCGCCGATGCCTGCCGCGATGGGGTGGCCGGGGTTGATCTTCCACACACGCTCCCTCTCGCCCGCCTCGCGCCAGCACAGCGCGCAGCTGGTGCCCATGAGGCGCTTGAAGACCTTGGAGAAATGCCCCGAATGCAGCACGATCAGCCCCATACCTGCGAGCACCCGCTGCTGTACGCGTGTCACCAGTTCATCGCTCACTTGGTCATGGGCAGCGTGGCCCCACCAGAGCAGAACGTCGGTTTGATCCAGCACCACCGGAGGCAGGCCCTGCTCCGGCTCGTCCAGCGTGGCGGTGTGAACGACGAGGTCGCCGTGCTTGGACAGCGCCTCCGCCAGCGCCCCGTGGATGCCCTGCGGATAGATGGCGGCCACGGCGGGATTCTGACGCTCGTGGACAAACTCGTTCCAGATGGTGACGCGGATGGGGGGATTGTGCATGGGTGATGGGAACGCGGCTTGGGAAGAATTCAAACTCACTTTTTCGGACAACCAAACCATACGCACTCAAACCAACGTCGTCCTCGGAAAGGAAGCGAGAAGGTGTCGCTGCATTATGAGGCGCATGTCGTGGGAGGATGCGCACACTTCTCGCGCCCCTGCCGGGGCGCATCCTGCAGGTATGCGGAATGATGGGCGTAGATCCGGTGGTTCCCGGTCGCTGCGCTCCCTTCGCCACCGGCTAATTTCCTGCGAGCCTCCGGCTCAAAATCGTTTGATCAAAGCCAGTGAACAGTCTTTCAAGCAGATCGATGCGGATCACAGAAGGGTTATTAAGAGCCCATTATCATCCACTTTACATTAGTAACCCCGCGAGGACTACAAGACCGCAGATGTTTTCTAATATATTTGGATCTTTAAGCTCGTTACACTTTGCTATAAATTCACGGTAAGAATCTCTTTTGTCGATTAGCACCGCTGTATTCTTGAGATCAAAGGCCATATCACCCGGCAACCGCCATTCACGCTCATGCATCCAATCGACCATGTTTTTAGTATTTGAGAGGTCGAAGGATACTATTCTCCAATGTTCGTTTTGATCGGTGATGTACTTTTTGGCTTCTGACGGTTTGTCATAAATCACAGGCCGCCCTCCTTTAGCATGTACAAGGTATTTCGAGAAGATTAGACCGCACCCCGAATATCGGTTCCGCCCCTCATAATGCTTGTTTTCGAATGCAATATTTTCAGCGATTGAGCTTAATGGGGCATCTTGAAAACACACTGCAGAGCGGTTTCCAGTGATGAAACCTTTTCGAGGATTGCTGCCGATGAGCTTTCCTTCTTTGAGTATCTTGATCAAGACATCAACGGCAGAATGCTCTTTTCCTTCTATAGTAGCGCTGCGGGTAAGATGAACCAAAGACGAAGACAGATCTGAGCGCTGGGTGACACGCTCTTTCCACTGGTCGTAGCTATAGGACATAATGTTTGATCGGACTTGGAAGCATCATGAACAACACAGCAACCTCACTCAATGCTTCACCGAGCAGCCCGGGCCGACGGTTTGGAAGAAGTCGTTGCCTTTGTCATCGATGAGGATGAACGCAGGGAAGTCTTCGACTTCGATCTTCCAGATGGCTTCCATGCCGAGTTCGGGGAACTCGACGACTTCGACCTTCTTGATGTTTTCCTTGGCGAGGATGGCGGCGGGGCCGCCGATGCTGCCGAGGTAGAAGCCGCCGTGTTTTTTACAGGCATCCGTCACCTGCTGGCCGCGGTTGCCTTTGGCGATCATGACCATGCTGCCGCCGTGGCTCTGGAAGAGGTCCACGTAGCTGTCCATGCGGCCGGCGGTGGTGGGACCGAAGCTGCCGCTGGGCATGCCTGCGGGTGTCTTGGCGGGGCCGGCGTAGTACACGGGGTGGTTCTTGAAGTAGTCGGGCAGCGGCTTGCCGGCATCGATCATCTCCTTGAGCTTCGCATGCGCGATGTCGCGGGCCACGATAATGGGGCCGTTGATGAGGAGGCGGGTGGTGGTGGGATACTTGCTCAGTTCCGCACGGATCTCGGCCATCGGGCGATTGGTGTCGATGCGCACAGCGTTGGTGTCCTTGCGGTGGCGCAGCTCCTCGGGGATGTACTGGAGCGGGTTGGTTTCGAGCTTCTCGATGAAAACGCCATCCTTGGTGATCTTGCCCTTGGCCTGACGGTCGGCGGAGCAGGAGACGCCGATGCCAATGGGCAGGGAAGCGCCGTGGCGCGGCAGGCGGACCACGCGCACATCCAGCGCGAAGTATTTGCCACCAAACTGCGCGCCGATGCCGCACTCGCGTGCAGCCTGCAGCATCTGGGCCTCCAGCTCCACATCGCGGAAGGCGCGGCCGTGTTCGTTGCCGGTGGTGGGGAGGTTGTCGTAGTACTTGGTGGAGGCCAGCTTGACGTGCTTCATCGTCGATTCCGCGGAGGTGCCGCCGATGACGAAGGTGAGGTGGTAGGGCGGGCAGGCGGCGGTGCCGAGGCTCGTCATCTTGTCGCTGAGGAACTTCACGATGCTCTTCGGATTGAGCACGGCGCGGGTTTCCTGATACAGGAAAGCCTTGTTGGCCGAGCCACCGCCTTTGGCGATGAAGAGGAATTTGTACGCATCGCCGTCCGTGGCGTAGAGGTCGAGCTGCGCGGGCAGGTTGGTGCCGGTGTTCTTTTCGTCGAACATGTTCAGCGCCGCATTCTGGGAGTAGCGCAGGTTGTTCTCCGTGTAGGCGAGGTAGACGCCCTTGGAGAGCGCGGCCTCATCGCCACCGCCGGTCCAGACCTGCTGGCCTTTCTTGCCCATGATGATGGCGGTGCCGGTGTCCTGGCAGAAGGGCAGCAGCCCTGCGGAGGCCACGTCGGCGTTTTTGAGCATCGTCAGGGCGACCATGCGGTCGTTTTCGCTCGCCTCGGGGTCGTCAAGGATGGCAGCCACCTGTTTGAGATGCTTGGGGCGCAGGAAGAAATTGATGTCGTGGAAGGCTTGGTTGGCCAGTAGGGTGAGCGCCTCTGGATTCACCACGAGCACCTCCTTCTCGCCAAATTTCTGCACGGAGACGTGCTCCTTGGTCAGCAGACGGTATTCGGTGTCATCGGTGCCGAGTTCGAGGAGTTCCTGGTAGTGAAAGGGGGGCGTGGGCATGGGGAGGGGGCGGGCAGTTTGCAGGGAAAAGTCAGTCCGGGCAACGAGGGAAAGGGGGCATTTTGCAGGTTGTCGGACCGCAGATGGAGGATTAAATTAGAGTTATGATTCTGGAAACTTTGCCCGCAGTCAGGCTGCTCAGTCCCCGTGACAAGCGGCAGCTGGCGGAAGAGCTTTTGGACTCGGCCGATGCCGAGGATGGGGAAGTCGTGGTCGATGCCGCCATCATGGAGCTGCTGGACCGACGTCTTGCTGCTCATGCGGCCAATCCGCAGGCTGTTTCGACTTGGGAAGAAGTGCAATCTCGAGTCTTCTCAGGCCGTGGCGCATGACATTGTCTGGACGGCGGGAGCGGAGGCTGATTTGCTTCGACTTTATGAACAGGTGGGTGACCACGATCTCGCCATCAAGGTGCTGAGGGAGCCACTGAAGCGGGTCTTGAGCCTACTCGCTGAGCATCCCGTGCTGGGTGCGAAAGTGCATGGGACGCAGCGAATTCGCAGGTTGCTGACCGGGCCTGGAAAACGATTCGGTATTTTCTACGTCGTAGAAGCCCGTCGCATTATGATACATGTGCTGATCGACATGAGGCAAGACCCTGAACTGCTTCGGCTGCGGCTAACCGATCTGTGATTCATCCGCAAAAACGGGCTTCTTCCAGATCGGCACGCTGGTTTTGATCTCCTTGAGGTACCAGCGGCAGAGGTCAAAGGACTCGGCGCTGTGCTTGGTGGCCACGCGGATGACGATGCTGGGCTGCTCTGCGGCCACGAAGCCGAGGCGATGTTGGATGAAAACGCGGTGTGGGCCGTGCTCGCTCTGGCCGCGGTCGATCAGCTCCTGCAGCATCTTTTCCGCCATCGGAAGGTAGGCGCTGTAGTCGATGCCCGTGATGGCCCGTCCGTCCTCCATGCCGCGCACAACGCCGAGAAACTGCGTCTCTGCTCCCTCGCCCGGCTGGAACTCGGCGGGTGTGTTGGGGATGGGATCGTTGCTGAGGATGAAACTGGCAGGAGGCATGAAGTGAGGGGCAAAGAACTACCACAGAGTTCCTGATTTTGAACGCGAATAAACACGAATGGCGGTGGCCTGTGCTGCATTCGTGCGCATTCAGGTGGGCAATTTGGGGCTGAATCTGCCTGGCGAGATTTTCACAAATAATGGCCGATTTATCATAAAACTTGTCCGCTGGGTTCGGTCTCTGTTAGCGTTTGTTTCACTCCAACCATGAAACGTCTGCTCTTCCTCCTCCTCGCCGCCCAGCTCCATGCGGAGACCCAGATCACCTGGAAGCGCCAGCAATTGCATGGCGACTTTTATTCCGAGGGCGCGGCGATCGGTGACATCAATGGCGATGGCAAGGCGGACGTGGTGGCCGGGCCGTTTTGGTGGGAGGGGCCGGCGTTTGAGAAAAAGCACGCCTACTACGAGCCGAAGATTTTCAGCATCAATGGCTACTCGGACAACTTCTTTGCCTACGTGCATGATTTCAATGCGGACCAGAAGAATGACATCCTCATCCTCGGCTTTCCCGGCAAAGAGGCGCGGCTGTACCTGAACCCCGGCACGCACGATGACAAGCCCTGGCCCATGCACATCGTGGCGGATGTGGTGGACAATGAATCGCCGGTTTTCACCGACATCACGGGCGATGGCAAACCGGAGATCGTGTGCAGCACGGGCGGCAAATTCGGCTGGTTCGCGTCAAACTGGGAAAAGCCGACGGAGAAGTGGCCCTTTGTGGCGGTGACAGAGGATGTGAAGGTGGCCAAGTTTACCCATGGGCTCGGAGTGGGTGATGTGAATGGCGATGGCAAGATGGACCTGCTGGAGGCGCGGCGGTGGTGGGAGAACAAACCCGGCAGTGCGACTTGGGAGCAGCACAACTTCGCCGCCGGCGTGGGCGGCGGGGCGCAGATGTTTGCATATGACTTTGATGGCAACGGCACCAGCGACGTCTTCACCAGCCTGTCGGCGCATCGCTATGGGGTGGCGGTGTTCTTGCAGAACAAGCCCGCTCCGAACCAGCCCAACTGGCAGCGCATCATGCTGGCCAGCGAGCAGCCGCAGGACAACGACTACGGCATCGTCTTCTCCCAGCCGCATGCGGCGTATCTGGCGGATATGGATGGCGATGGGATCAAGGACATCGTCACTGGCAAGCGCTACTGGGCGCACAATGGGCACGACCCCGATGAAAGCGGGCATCGTGTCATTTACTGGTATCAAACGAAGCGCGATGGGAAGGGCGGCGTGGATTTTGTGCCACACCTTGTGGATGCCGAGAGTGGCGTGGGTGTGGATGTTCAGGTGGGCGATGTGAATGGCGACAAGCTGCCAGACATCGTGGTGGCCAATAAAGCGGGCGTTTTCATCCTCATGCAGGAGCGCAAAGAGACGACGGCGGACGTTACGCCGAAGAAGATGTACGGGGCGGGGCTGATGGCGCAGAAGGATTATGCGCATGGCACACGCGTCAGCGGGGAGCGCCTGCGTCCCGCAGGCAGTCTTTCGCGTCCCGCGGAAGACCGTCCCAAGGCGGACGCAAACACACCAGTAGGCGCAGGGGATAGAACGGCATCCGGCGGGACGCCAGATGCAGCACGCGAGACGCGTGCGCTCCCTCACGCGCTTGATCTCATGCAGCTTCCTGGCGGGTTTAAGGCGGAGCTGATTGCCGCAGAGCCGGATCTTGTGCAGCCCATCGCCTTCACGTTTGATGAGCGCGGCCGCATTTGGGTGGTGGAGGGAAACAGCTATCCGAAACCACGTGAAGTGGGTGCAGGGCAGGACCGCATCAAGATTCTTGAAGACAAAGATGGAGACGGTGTCTTTGAGACGAAGAAGATTTTCTGCGAAGGGCTGAATCTTGTGAGCGGGATCGAGCTGGGCTTTGGCGGGGTGTGGGTGGGGGCTGCCCCGTATTTCATATTCATCCCGCGCGATGGCGACAAGCCGCTACCGCTGGGTAGTAACCGGGCTATTCCTGGCGCGCCAGATGGGGGCAAGAATGCCCCCGCTACGCAGGTCCCAGGCCTTAACTTCACCGCCTACGCCCTGCTGGATGGCTGGGGCAGCCAGGATACGCACGAGACGCTTAACAGTTTCATCTGGGGCCCCGACGGCTGGCTTTACGGCTGCCATGGTGTCTTCACCCACAGCAAGGTCGGCAAGCCAGGCGCGCCCGATGCTGAGCGCAAGCCCATCAACGCCGGTATCTGGCGTTACCACCCGACGCGGCACGCGTTTGAAATCTTTGCCGAAGGCACAAGCAATCCGTGGGGGCTGGACTACGACCAGTACGGCGAGTTCTTCGTGACCGCCTGCGTCATCCCGCATCTCTACCACATCGTGCCAGGCGGGCGCTACCAGCGCCAGGCGGGTCAGCACTTCAATCCCTACACGTATGAAGACATCAAGACCATCGCCGACCATGCGCACTACGCGGGCAGTGCGCGCCCTGATGTGACCTTCGACAAAAACACCGGCGCCGGCATCATGAATGACGACACCAATGCGCTCGGTGGCGGGCATGCGCATTGCGGTCTGGCCATCTATCAGAGCAGCCTCTTCCCACCGACGTATCGCAATCAGCTCATCTTTGGCAATCTGCACGGGCATCGGCTGGTTACCAACTACACTGACCCGCACGCGAGCAGCTATATCGGTAAGCACGGCAGCGACTTCATGCGCGCGAATGACATGCACTTCATTCCCGTGACGCAGAAGGTGGGGCCGGATGGTGCGCTGTATGTGAGCGACTGGAGCGACCAGCAGATCTGCCACCGAGGAAGCAACGCGGTGGAAAACTGGGACCGTAGCAACGGGCGTATTTATCGCATCAGCTACGACGGCTGGAAGCCGTGGAGGGGGGATCTGGCGAAGGAGAGTGATGAAGAGCTGGCGAAGCTGGCGGTCCAGACGGAAAACGAGTGGGAGTCGCGCATGGCGAGGAGGGTGCTGATGGAGCAGCGGAAGAAGAACAATGCAATCGAGCCAGTAAGTAAACTTGCGATGGATCTACTGAAAGATGCAAAAAAACCAGTCGCATCATTGCGGGGACTTTGGTTGTTAGCCGCAGGATACGTCCCATCTCAGACACCAATCCAGTTCCGAACCCTTGATCTCTATTTCCATTCAGATGAGCGAGTCAGAATGTGGGCTTGGAGGCTGCTGTCCAACGAGGAGTGGATGTTTAATGAAACTCTCGGTTATCTTATTGAAAACGGTCGTAACGCACCGAAAGAGCGCAGCAAGCTTTATGGGCGGGAAAATGTCCCTTCCTTGTCAGATGCGCTAATGAAGGAGACATCAGTGCTTGTCCGACGTGGTGCCGCATCCTGTCTGCAACGGATTTCTTATTTGCCGGATCGAGCCCCCCTCGCCAGTTCTCTGCTATCCCACGGCGAAGACAAGGACGATCCCATGATCCCGCTGCTGATCTGGTATGGCATCGAGCCGATGGTTGGTGCTGATCCGAAGGTGGGGCTGGAGCTGGCGGCGGTGTCGAAGTTGCCGAAGGTGACGGAGTTTATTTATCGTCGTTTGTCGTCGGATGATGCGGGGCGGGCTTCGGTGCTCTCTGAGCTCACGAAAGAGCCGGATGCGGCGAAGCGCGAGGCGACGCTGGGAATGATCCTGAGTAGTGCGCGGGGTGCGGGCAAGCTGAGCATGCCAGCGGACTGGCCGGCGACTGCGGCGAAGCTCAAGACGGGTGCTTCCGGGGCCGTGGAAAAGATGGTCGCCGAACTGAGCGCGTTGTTTGGTGATGCGGGGGCGCTGGAAAGCTTCCGCGGACAGCTCGGGTCTGCTACGCTGGACACGCCTGCACGTGAGAAGGCGCTGGCTGTGCTGCTGCAGTCTCAGGACACAGCGACGGCGAAGCTCCTGCAGCATATCGTTTCTGACCAAGGCACTCCCGCCTCGCTCAGGCGCAAGGGCATCCAGGCGCTGGCCTCGCTCAAAGATGCGGGCACGCCGAAGGTGCTGGGGGCGCTGCTGCCGAAGCTCTCTGCGAATGAGCTGCCGGATGCGGTCAACACGCTGGCTTCGACGAAAGAGGGCTCCAAAGAGCTGCTCAAAGCCGTGGAGGCCAAGACAGTGCCTGCTACGGCACTTTCTCCCTTCCTTGTGCGCCAGCTCACCGCTTTTGACGACAAGGAGATCAACGGCCTCATCAAATCCGCCTGGGGCGATGTGAATGCGCCGAAGGCGAACTTGGGCGAGCGGACGAAGAAGTACCGCGAGATGCTCACGCCTGCGGCTGTTGCGAAGGGCGATCTGGAGAAAGGCAAGATGCTCTTCACCATGACCTGCGGCCAGTGCCACAAGCTCTTTGGCCAGGGGCAGAACGTGGGCCCGGACATCACGGGCAGCAATCGCGCGGATTTGAACTACCTGCTCGAAAACGTGCTGGATCCGAATGCGGTGATCGGCAAGGCCTACCAGCTCAACCTCTTCACCATGAAGGACGGGCGTGTGATGAGCGGTGTCATCAAGGAGGAAACGCCAGCCACCGTGCGCATCGCCATGATGGGTGGCGTGGAATTTACGCTGCCGCAGCCGGACATCGCCAAGCGTGAGGTGTCGAAGCTGAGCACGATGCCGGAAGGATTGTTCGATGCTCTGAAGCCGGAGCAGGTGATTGATCTGGTGAAGTATCTGCAGAGCGGGGCTTCCGGACCGGCCAAAGGCGCGACGACAATCCCCGGAGCGATTGAGGGTGAGGGGCTGAAGGTACTGAACAAAACCGGCGGCAATGCGAAACCGCAGGGGATGGGCGGCTTTGGCAGCGAGTGGAGCGGGGCTTCGCAGCTCTGGTGGACCGGTGGCAAGCCGGGGCAGAAGCTGACGCTGGCGCTGCCGGTGCCGGAGAAGGGAAAATACAATCTCAAAGCGGCGCTGACGATGGCACGCGACTACGGCATCATCGATGTCTCACTTGATGACAAACCCGTGGCCAGCGCCTGGGACGGCTACAACGGCCCCAAGGTCATTCACAGTGACGAGCTCGACTGGGGCACGCATGAACTCAGCGCGGGCGAGCATCAGCTTTCCATCACGATCACCGGCAAGCACGCCGATGCGGTGCCGGGCTACATGGTGGGGCTGGATTATGTGAGGCTGGAGAAGAAGTGAACGCTCGACATCGCGGAGTGCGGATTTACGGTTCCGCTTCATGGACGCAATTGGCGACATTTTCTCTACCTTGGCTGAAGCAGTGGTGGAACTGGTGATCCGGCTTTTGCAGCTGCTGTTCTATGTGGTGGAGAATGTCGTTTATGGTGTGCTCTGGCTTTTCCGGTGTTCGAAGTTCGCCGGGCCTAGGCGCAAGAGAAAGCTGCCCGAAGAGACACGATATCTGATTCGGAGCTGCTTGCACTCGACGCTGGCTTTGGGGCTGCTGTCACTGGGTATCTATTTTGTGTGGCCGAAAAAGCCTGTGCGGCCAGAGCCATCTGATCCTTCACCACCGTCAACGAAAGTCGAGAAGGTGGGGAAGGCGATCGAAAAAGCCCAATGGATCAAAGAAGCGCTGCTGCCGCCGAAGACTCAGCCATGAAAGACCTCCAATCCACCCGCGCCATGTGGCTCAAAGGCTGGTTGTTTTTGTTCATCGGCCTCATATCGCCGTCAGCCGGTGTTTAAAGGTTGCTCCGCTATGACATTATTCTCTACTTCTTCATCAGATAGGCAAAGAAGTCCTTCAGGTCCGCGTCACTCATGCCGGTGGTGAGGCCTTCGGGCATGAGGGAGATGGGGGAGGCTTCGAGCTTCTCGATGTCGGCCTGCTTGAAGGCGGTCTTGTTGCCGGCCATGTCCTTGAGGACGATGCCGCTGGCGTCCTGCGCGTCCATGAGTCCGGTGAGGATCTGGCCTCCTTTCGTTTTCACGATGTAGGCGCCGAAGCCTTCGCGGATTTCCATGCTGGGCATGAAGAGGTTGTCCAGCCAGAAGTCGGCGTTGGTGCGGTCGTAGCCGGTGAGGTCGGGTCCGATCTTGCCGCCTTCGCCAAAGAGGGTGTGACAGATGGCGCAGCGGCCCATGAACTGGATCTTGCCCTTGGCTGGATCTCCCAGGCCGGTCTTGACCACCGCCTTGATGCGCTCGGATTCCTTCTTCTTCTCCGGTGTGGGGCCGGTGGCCAGCAGGCCCTTCCAGTGCTTGTCGATGGCGGCGTCGATCTCGGGATCTTTGTGCAGGCTGAGCTGGCGCACGATGTCCACGGTGAACTGCTTGGCAGGAATCTTCCACTCATTCACAAAGCTGACGAGAATCTGCGCCCACTCCTTGCGGCCCGCCATCACACGCAGGGCGTCCTCGCGCAGCGCCTTGTCTCCGGCGATCTGGCCTTCCCAGCCCAGCAGCAGCGCCTCGGGGATGCGCTTGTCATCAAACTTGGCTGCTGCCTGCAGGATGCCGCGCTTGAGGCCCGGCGGGTTCGTGGCTTTCAGGATGTTCACCATCGGCATTACCGCCTCCTGCTTGCCGAGCTCTGCCAGCGTTTTGGCGATGGCGATGCGGGCCGTGTTGCTGGCCTTCTTGTCTTCGAGAAGTTTCAACGCGCTCTTCAGTGCATCTGCATTGCCGCTGCGAAGCGCCAGGGTGAGATCGCCACCGCTCTGCTTGGCTATGTAATCATTGAGCGCCTTCGTCAGCGCCTCGGGCAGCTTCGGCATCTCCGCCCCTTCAAAGGCGGAGGCGATGCCGGCGATGAACTTGCCGCGCAGCGCTTCATCATTCGTCATGGCCAGCAGGTCCGCGCAGGACTGCAGGTTTTCCTCGCCGCCGGCCAGGGCGTAGCGTTTAGCGAGCTTCTCGGCGAGGTGGTCGCGGAAGAGGGTGGTCTTGAGGAAGGCGGTGTCGCTCTTGAGGAAAGCGAAGACGGCGGCGCGTTCTTTTTCCGCTTTCGATTCAAGCGCCCACCACGCGAGGAGGGGCAGGTGGCCGCTGATGTCTTCCGCATCGCCGGCCCAGAGGAGGGGCAGGGCGGTAGATGCTTTCAATTTTTTCGCGGATGCCAGAATCTGGGCGCGGACTTCAATGTTCGTCTCGCTTTTTGCACGTGGAATCAGGCTTCCTTCGACCCATGAAGACCGGCGTTCACCGATTAGTTTGACGATCCATCTCCGCACATAAGCATCTTGATGTTCAAGCAAATTGTAAATGATGGGATCACCCTGGAAGGGTTCTCCTGTCTTATGTTGTGAGATCAAATCAATTGACCAAAGTGCCTCGAGTGCATGAGGGTTGTTATGTTCGGTGAGCATTTTCATCAGCTGCGGGTACAACTGATCTAACTCTCGCCACCCAATCTCCAATACCGCCTGCTTCCGGAACCACTCGTTCGGATGGCTCAAATAGCCGAGCAGTTCATCCGGTGTCGCCTTGCTCAGATCAAAGGGCTTCAGCTTTGGCACTCCGGCGGCAGGGCGTACGCGGTAGATACGGCCGCTCGTTTTGTGCCAGTCGTCGATGGGGCTCACGTGGCTGAGGCGGGTGTCATACCAGTCGGCCATGTAGAAGCCGCCATCGGGGCCCACGCCGGCCCACACGGGGCGGAACCAGCGGTCAGGGGTGCTGAGCAGGTTTTCCTCGTCCTTGGTGCGGAAGGTGGAGCCTTCCGGGATTCGCTCGCTCACATACACGAGGTTTTGCAACGCGTTCGGGGCGATGATCTTGCCCTCATAGGCGCTGCCCAGCAGCCCGCCCTCATACACGGTGAAGGCCTGCGGGAAGCGTTTATTATCACCTTGATGGTTCATGTGCTCAAACCAGCCGAAGGCATACGGATTGGTCAGAGGGCCGTGCTTGCCCCAGCCTTTGATGCCGTAGCTGCCCTGCTCGTAGTGCATGCCGCGGCTGGCTCCGTTGGTGCCGGAGAAGAGGCGACCCTTGCTGTCGATGTCCAGGCTGAAGGTGTTGCCGCCGCCCTCGGCGTAGATTTCAAAAGTCTTCTTGATGGGGTGGTAGCGCCAGATGCACTGCCCCTCCCATTTCACATTCTTGGTGTTGGCGCTGCTGACATTGCCGGTGGTGGTGCTGCCGTTGGCACCGTAGAGCCAGCCGTCCATGCCCCACTGCAGGTTTGTGGCCACGCTGTGGGTGTCCTCCAGGCCAAAGCCGCTCAGCTCCACCTCGGGCGTGTCAGAGTCAGGCTTGGCGTCAAAGTCAGCATCCGCATAACTGAGCAGGTAGGGTGGGTTCAGCACCCAGATGCGGCCCATGCCATGCAGCGCCGCGCTGGCGATGTTGAGGCCAGTGATGACGTCCTCATGCTTGTCAAAGAAGCCGTCGCCGTCTGTATCTTCAAAGACGGTGATCTTGTCCGCGCCCTTTTCGCCACGAGGCGGGGGGAGGGGGACTTTGTCAAACTTGGCGCGCAGGTGCTGGTCGTAGCTGATGATCTTGAGCCCGGCGGGAAACTGGTACTGGCGGTACTGTACCACCCACATGCGGCCTTTGGAGTCCCAGCTGGCATACAGCGGCTGCTCCACCACCGGCTCGGCGGCCATGAGATCGATCGCCACGTCGCTGCGCGTTTTGAATTTCTTCAGTGCCTCTTCCGGGGGCGTGGGCGGGGTGTCGTCGCGCATCACCCCGCGTCCAGCGCGGGTCTCCATGATCTTCTTCACCGCCTCATTGCCAGCCACGGCGTCCGGTTTGACGTTGGGGTCGGCGGCGAGCGCGGAACTGCCTAGCAGGAGGAGGAAAAGACGCGTGTTCATGGGCGGGGTGGATTAACAAACGGAGCGGCGGCGCATTCTTGCCACCTTATCACCGGTTCCGGTATTTTCGTGTGTCGTAGCGGTAGCCGGGGGCGGCCGCCCGCCATTTTGGGGAACAAAACCTAAATATATTCCAATGTTTATGGTTGTTGCTCCCGTAAAGAGGTGTGCCACAGTACTTCACTGATGCGTCTTACCAGCAGTTCCAGCACCGCCGCGCCTCTCGTGACGCGCTCCGCGCCGCCCACGTCGCAGGAGCTTACCGTCATGATGCCGTTTGGACGGTATTCCGTGCAGGCGCAGGTGGGCATCGGCGGCATGGGCACCGTGTACCGGGGCACCCAGCTCAGCCTGGGCAGGCCGGTGGCCATCAAGGTGCTGCGTGTGAGCGACGGCTACGACTTCGCCTTTGAAGACCGCTTCCGCAGGGAGGCACGGGCCATGGCCACGCTGAACCACCCGAATATCGTGGCCATTTACGACTACGGCCACATCGGCACCGAGTTCCTCTTCTTCGTCATGGAGTACGTCGATGG
Organism: Prosthecobacter vanneervenii; assembly: GCF_014203095.1. Lineage (NCBI taxonomy): Bacteria > Pseudomonadati > Verrucomicrobiota > Verrucomicrobiia > Verrucomicrobiales > Verrucomicrobiaceae > Prosthecobacter > Prosthecobacter vanneervenii. The sequence goes on from NZ_JACHIG010000004.1 coordinate 248,434, forward strand.
CACGGACCTCGGTGACATCATGCGCACCGGCCGCATGACGCGCGAGCTGGCGCTGCAACTGCTGCCGCAGATCTGCGCGGGGCTGGAGTACGCGCATTCCAAGGGCATCGTTCACCGCGACATCAAGCCCGCCAACATCATGCTTACCCGCCAAGGCGAGGTGAAGATCACCGACTTTGGCCTGGCGAAGGATGTGATGCGCGCCCCTTCCATGGTGACGGAGACGCACATGGTCATGGGCACGCCGGAGTACGCTGCGCCGGAGCAGTTCAATGCGCACCGGCACGTGGACCACCGGGCTGACATCTACGCCCTGGGTGTGCTGATGTACCAGATGCTGACTGGGGCGCTGCCGCGTGGCTCCTGGCAGCCGCCCTCCAGCCTGCTGCCCGGGCTGGACCCCCGGCTGGACGCCGTTGTCATCCGGGCGCTGATGACCGACCCCGGGCACCGCTTTCAAAATGTAGGCGACATGCGCCGTGCCATCGAGGCCGCCATGGTGCCAGCCGCTCAGGCTCCCAGCAGGCCCATGCCCGTGGCCCAGCCCAGCGCCGGGCGCATCCTCCTTCTGGAGGACGATCTCATGGTGCGCGATCTGATGCGGCGTGCGCTGGAAAAGGCGGGTTACGAAGTGGTCGAAACGGGAGACGGCAAGGACACACTGCGACTCTACCAAGAGGCCATGCACCAGGGGCAGCCCTACGATCTGGCCATCCTCGACCTCACCATTCCCGATGGCATGTGCGGGCGTGAGACGATGCTCTACCTCCGCCGCATGGACCCGCAGATCCTCGCCATCGTCTCCTCCGGCTACCGGGACGATCCCGTGATGAAAGACTGCGGTGCCTACGGTTTTGCCGCCGCCCTGCCCAAGCCCTACCAGGTGGAGGGCCTGCTGCAGATCGTGAATGGTGTGCTGGCTGTGGGACGAAGGAGGACGCTATAAGCACATTGCCAGCAAGGGCTTCCTGTCTTTAAATAAACGGATGCTGACCCGGCTTAGAATCAAAGGCTTCAAAAATCTCTCAGATGTGGAGGTGTTTTTTGGCCCCTTCACGTGCATTGCGGGTGCAAATGCGGTGGGGAAATCGAACCTTTTTGATGCCATTCGCTTTCTTTCCCTGCTAGCGGATATGAAGCTGGACGAAGCGGCACGTTCTATCCGGGCCGAAGACGATCGTAACGGAGACGTTCGCTCACTTTTCACTAATGACGGGTACGCCGTTGCCAAAGAGATCGAATTCGATCTGGACATGATTGTTCCTCGTGAAGCAGTGGATGAACTTGGACAGACTGGAGAAGCCTCCACTACCTGCCTCAATTACAAGCTGAGGATTGGTTACCGTGAAACTGCAGACGATCGCAGACAGCTTGGCGAACTTGAGCTGTTGTTTGAGGAATTAAACTACATCACACACACTGATGCAAGAAAACGACTGCGTTTTCATCCTTCCAGGGCTTGGCTTGAATCGGTCATAGTTGGCCGTAAAACCAGCAAGCTCATTTCCACGCTGTCTGAAAGTGGAAAAACATTCGTGGTGCTGCATCAGGACGGTGCCGCGCGCACAGGGCTTAATAAACGTGGTGTTGGCTACAAGCGTGTTGCACGGCAGCTTCCACGTACTGTGCTTTCTGCGGGTGATGCGGACAGCCCGACGGTTCTCTGCGCGCGTGTCGAATTGCGCAGCTGGGAATTGCTGCAGCTAGAGCCTTCTGCGATGCGAGAGAGTGACAGCATCAATCAATCAACTGGTGTGGATGCCAGCGGTGCTCACATGGCGGCGACGCTTTATGAATTGGGTCGCATACCACTCATTCCAGGAACCCCGGCTGATCCTGAAGCTGTTTATCAACGGGTAAGCAACCGTCTTTCAGAACTTCTGGGTGATGTTCGTGGTGTTGGGGTTGATGTGGATGAGAAGCGCGAACTTCTTTCCCTCTACTTGGTTGATCGCATGGGGGTCCGGACTCCGGCTCGTTCCCTGTCTGATGGCACCCTGAGTTTTATCGCATTGGTCATCAAACAAATGGAAAGCCGTGGCAACAGGCTGCTTTGCATGGAAGAACCTGAGAATGGTATTCATCCACGCAGGATACCAGCGATCCTGGATCTGCTTCAGGATATTGCAGTGGATGTCTCGTCAGCGGTGGATGATGCCAATCCGCTTCGGCAGATAATAGTTAATACTCATTCTCCATCAGTGGTTCAGCAGGTGCCAGATGAGTCGGTCCTTTTTGCCGAGACCGTTCCGTCATGGACTCCCGGTAGAAAGACTTTTGAGAGGCTCGTTTTTCGTATCTTGCCTGATACTTGGCGCTCCAAGGGTAACGATGACGAGATGATTGTAAAAAAAGCATCTCTGCTCGCATATTTGCGGGTGCCCGGCAAAAGGCGTGAATCAGAAGACGAGGAGCACAAGGAGCGTCGTGTCATTGACAGCGCGTATGTGCAGACAGTCCTTGAACTATGAACGACGAGCAAAGGATGACGCGACGCTTTACACTGCTTGCAGACGGACCTGGAGACGAGGCTTTAATGCCTGTATTGCACTGGCTTTGGAAGGAACATCGTCCTGACGAGTTGTGCATAGGACACTTCGCCGATCTGGAGTACAGCAACCTCAAAAGCCGTGCACTCGAAGACAGGCTTGTGCCAGCACTGGATATATATCCTTGTGATTTGCTGTTTGTGCATCGTGATGCCGAAAGGGAGGGGGCTGAAAAACGAATGAGAGAAATTCAGGCTGCGATGGCTGCTAAGTTGGCGGCAGGCAGCAGTCCTCCTGTCGTCTGCGTGGTGCCTGTGCGCATGAGCGAGGCATGGATGCTTTTCGATGAAAGAGCCATACGCAAAGCTGCTGCGAATCCCAACGGAACGATGCGCTTGCATCTGCCTCCCATATCCAAGGTGGAGCAAATGCCTGATCCAAAAGCCAAGCTTCGCGAATTGCTACAAGAAGCGTGTGGTCTTCCCACTCAGCGTCTTCGTGGGTTTAATGCCTCTCGCGCTGCAAGGCTGGTAACTGAGTTTATCGAGGATTTTTCACCACTTCGTGAGCTTACTGCTTTTGCGCGCATGGAAGCAGAGTTCAAACGAGTGAAGCTTTAACCCTCCTCTCACACCACCCTCACTGCGGCCTGGGATTCCATGGCCTGCCATACGGCGTGCACCACGCGCATGTAGTTCATGCCTTCGCCAAAGTCGGGGCGGGGACGCGGGGCTTTGGCGTCGCGCACGGCGGCGATGAAATCGCGCTCCACCGTCCAGGTGCGTTGTCGTTCCGTGGGAACTGACACGGATTCCAGTTTGCCGCCGCGTTTGCCCAGCTGCAGGTCGTCTGTGTTGAAGTCATAGCACAGCGTGCCCTCGGAGCCGAAGATCCACAGCTTGTCCGTGGGTGCGTGCGCGGCCACGCCGCTGAAAAGCATCGTGGCCTCGATGCCGCTGCGGAATTTTGCCATCACATGCACAAAGTCCGGGATGTCCACCTCCACGCCTGAGCGCTCGGGGATCACCACATTGCCGCGTGCCTCCACCTCCACGATGTGGCCCAGCCACTGCTGCAGCACCTCGGTGTAGATGCCCAGCGTGAGGATCTGGATGCCGCTCAGCTCTGACTGCTGGCGCCAGTGGACGGGCTTTGAGGCATCCAGCCAGGCGTCATTAAAGCTGTGCAGCAGCACCTGGTGCGGTTTGCCGATGGCGCCGTCTTCCAGCAGCTTTTTCACCAGCTCCCCGCCCTTCATGCCGTGGGGTGCGGGGCAGATGGCGGTGACCAGCTCGGGGTAGCGCATGGATGCCTCCCACATCTGGTTGGCTTCCGGCAGTGAGGCAGCCATGCGCGCCTGGGTAAAGACGTGCTTGCCATGCTGGAGTGCGTAGCACGTCATCTCCGCATGCATGTAGGGATGCGTGCCGATCCACACTACGTCCACATCGCGTGAGGAGGCCACCTCCTCCCAGCGCTCCACCGCCTGCGCTTCGGGGGCAAACTCCCGGCAGAAGGCCTCTGCGCTGGCCAGGCTCCGGTTGGTCACCTGCACGATTTGCACGCCGGGGATGGCGCGCAGGCCGGGCATGTGGCGGGATTTGACGATGCCACCGGCGCCGATGATGCCGATGCGGACGGGTTGCTCTGTTGCACTCATGGTCGTATGAAGTGTGGCACCTTTGGAGCCAACATCCAAGCCCCGCATGCAAATCCTGCACATCTTCATCTCCCCCGAGCACATTTATGTGGGCCACCACGGCCTGCCCCCGGGCACCACACCCATGACCGAGGTGCCCGAGGTGGAATGCGTGACCGGCAAGGGGTTGCGCGGCGACCGCTATTTCGGCTGGAAGGAGGATTTCAAAGGGCAGGTGACCTTCTTTGAGCACGAGCAGTACGAGCGCTTGTGCGAGCAGTTCAGCGTCATGGGCGTGCCGCCTTCCGCCTTCCGCCGCAATATCATTACCAAGGGCATCGACCTCAACACGCTCATCGGCACCGAGTTTGAGGTGCAGGGGGTGCGTTTTCTCGGTACACAGGAGGCCGCGCCCTGCCACTGGATGAACCAGGCCTTTGCTGAAGGCGCCGAGGCCGCGCTCAAGGGCCACGGCGGCCTGCGCGCCAAAATCCTCAGCGACGGCACCCTGCGCCCTACTTCATGACACCTCCACCCCTCCCCTTTGCCGCAGCCCTGCTGGCCGGCGGCCGCTCCACCCGCATGAAGCAGGACAAGGCCCTGCTGCACTGGCATGGGCAGGACCTGTGGCAGGCGCAGCTGCACAAGCTGCAGTCCATCGGTGCCGAGCGCGTGCTGCTCTCCTGCCGCAGCGAGCAGCCCCTTTACGTGAGTCCCAGCGAGGGTGTGGAGGTGGTGCACGATCCCGAGGATGTGGATGAAGGCCCGCTGGGAGCCATCACCCGATGCCTGGAGCTGGTGCAGATGCCGCTGCTCGTGCTGGCGGTGGACATGCCCTGGATGACCGCTGCTTTTTTGCGCGAGCACCTTGTGCCGCATGCGGAGCCGGTGACAGGCTGCTTCTTCCGCGGCCCGCATGGAGATGAAACTCTCTCTGGTCTCTACGTGCCCGCCATGCTGCCGCTGATGCAGAAGGCGCTGTGCGAAAAGCACCTCGCCCTGCAGCCGATCATCGAAGCCGCTGTACACTCAGGACTGGCCGTGACTCACCCGCTGGAAGAGGCACAGATGCCCTTCTTCCACAATGTGAACACGCCGCATGATCTGAAGCATTGAGGATGGAATTACCTCAGCTCGTGTCCCAGAATCGCCAGCGTGGCGATGCCTGCCGTCTCGGCGCGCAGTACTAGCGGCCCGAGTGTCACCGGCACAAAGCCAGCCGAGAGAGCCTGCGTTTCCTCCTCGGGCGTGAAGTCTCCTTCAGGCCCGATCAGCACGGCCACGCTGTTTGGCTTGGCCACAGACAGCGCCTGCTTGAGCGTGCGCGTGTGCTCGCTCAGCGCCGGGATGAGCTTGCATTCGGCCTCAAACTTCAGCGTCTTGGAAAAATGCACCGGTGCATGCAGCTCCGGCACAAAGGGTGTGTGGCACTGCTTGGCACTCTCGATCATATGCCGACGCCACTTGGCCAGCTTTTTCTCCGTCTGCGCTGCATCCAGATGAATCACGGTGCGCTCGGTGATGACGGGTTGGATGCTCGCAGCCCCTAGCTCCACCGCCTTCTCCAGCAGCCACTCAAAGGGCTCCGCCTTGATCAGCGCGGGCAGCAGATGGATCGAGGTGGCAAAGGGAGGCACCGCGCTCTCGCTGAGAATGCGCGCCTGCACCTCGGCTTTGGAGACGTGCGTGATCTCGCACACGGCCACGCGGCCTGCGCCGTCAAAGATCTCGATGCTGTCGCCGGGTTGCTTGCGCATCACCCGGCCGCAGTGCTGCGCCTCATCACCGGTCAGGGTGAGATGAGGCACGGTCCATTCGGAGGCAGGAAGATGAAAGCGCGGCAGGGACATGTCAGCGCTTCATGAGGGCTTCGATCTCATCCGCCTCGATGGGGATGTGCGCCATGAGGTCGATGTTTTCCTTCTCGCCGATGAAGATGTTGTTCTCCAGGCGCACACCCAGCTTCTCCTCGCGGATGTAGATGCCGGGCTCCACGGTGAAGACCATGCCGGGCTGCACGGGTTTCCACATGTGGCCCACGTCATGCACGTCGATACCCAGCGGGTGGGAGGTCCCGTGCGGGAAGTATTTTTTATATGCGGGCTTTTCGGGATCCTGCTTGGCCACGTCTTCTTTCGTGATGAGGCCCAGCCCCAGAAGCTCCTGCTCCATGAGCTTGCCCACCTGCTCCTGATAGTCGCGGATGATGATGCCCGGGCGCAGGATCTTGCAGCACTCCTTGAAGACGCGCAGCACTGCGTCATACACCTGGCGCTGGCGCGGGGTGAACTTGCCGTTCACCGGGATCGTGCGCGTCAGGTCTGCGTTGTAGTTGCCGTAGTTGGCGGCCACATCCAGCAGCAGCATCTCGCCGTCCTGGCACTGGCAGTGGTTGGTGATGTAGTGCAGCACGCAGGCATTGGCCCCGGTGGCGATGATAGGCGTGTATGCAAAGCCGCGGGCACGCTGACGGATAAACTCGTGGCAAAGCTCCGCCTCGATCTCAAACTCATGCACGCCGGGCTTCACAAACTTCAGCAGGCGGTCGAAGCCATCTCCCGTGATGCGGATGGCCTCGTTCAGCGCGGTGATTTCATGCGGGCTCTTGATGACGCGCAGCTCGTGCATCAGCTGCGCCAGGCGGTGATAGCGGTGCAGCGGGTACTCATGCTGGCAGCGCCGCGTGAAGCGCATCTCCCGCGTCTCCGTGGGGATGGTGGCGCGCGCGTGCTCGTTGGAGTTGAGGAAGACGTGGTCCGCCTGGCACATGACGGAGCGGAACTGTGTTTCAAAATCCTCCAGCCAGTGCACGCGCTTGATGCCGCTGCGCTCCATGGCCTGCGCCTTCGTCAGCTTTTCGCCCTCCCACACAGCGATGTGTTCGTTCGTTTCCCGCACAAAGAGCATCTCGCGCTGCTTTGGGTCTGCGGCATCGGGAAACAGCACGAGGATGGTCTCCTCCTGGTCAATGCCGCTCAGGTAGAACTGATCGCTGTTCTGGATGAAGCTCAGTGAGCCGTCCGCATTCGTCGGCAGCACGTCATTGGCATGCACAATCACCACCGACTGCGGCGGCAGCTTGGCGTAGAGGTGCTCACGGTTCGAGACAAACAGTTCGGCGGGCAGTGGTTGGTAGCGCATAGGAAGGTAGGGCAAGCGTCCTGCTTGCGGCAGCGCCGAAATTGCACGCGGCTTCGCAATTGCACCACCTTATTTCGCCAGCACTGCCTTCGGCGGGTGGCGATCGGCGTGGATCCATTGCTGGGTCTCAGGCCAGAAGACTTCCACGGGCAGGGCAAAGGTGGTCACGCGGTCCACGCGGGCGATGTTGATGCCCACGATCTTGCCCTCCAGCGTGGCGACCGGGCCGCCCATGTCTGTGGGCAGCAGGGGGATGTCGTGCTGCAGGACTTCGGGGAAGTTGTCGTTGCGCAGGGAGACGCCGCCGTTGGCAAAGTCCTCGCCGTTCCAGTTGTCCAGCACCTTGGTGCGGCTGGCCAGGCGCACGCGGCAGGTTTCCTCCTGCTTCTCGCGCTGAATGCGCAGCTCCAGGGTTTCGCCCGGCTGTCGCTGTTTGATGATGTCATGCACGCGCTGGAAATCAGACGCGTTTTCTCCTGCGATGCTCAGCAGCACATCCCCCTCCTTCAGGCCGGCGGCTTCGGCGGGGCTGTCGCTGGCCACGCCGACGATGCGTACTCCCTTGCCGGCTTTGGCGGGCTTTTCCTCCATGCGGATGCCCATGGCGGCGCCTTCGCCACGAATGCGGCGGGTCCGGGCGCTGACGATGCCCAGGCGTGTCTCCGTGCCGGCATGGGCCACACTGCACAGCCATTGCCCCAGCGGCAGGGTGCGCGCGGCAGCCTCGAGTGATGCCGGATGCAGGCCGGTGATGCCCACCGCCTGGGCCAGCACCAGGTCCAGGCGGGGCTCGCGGTGCACCTCACGGAGGTCGGCTTTGCGCCCGTCGCTGAACTTGATGCGCGTTTTCTCTAGATCCGGCACCTCGCTGGCCTTCATGAGGACATACCCGTCATTTCCGACAATGGTGGCGGTGCCAATCGTGCGGCCCAGCAGGCTCTCCACACGGGCGGCGCATCCGACCGTGTGAGGCTTGAGATTTTCAATGGCTGCCAGGGTGTGTTTGCCGTTTGTGCGGTCTTCAGGTGGCAGCGTGGGGCGGGAGGGGTCGGCATGCAGCAGCGGGTTGAGCAGGAGAAGAAAGAATGCCGGAAGCTCCAGCGCACAAATCAGGGCCGGTCGCTTGCTGGCAGAGCTGGTGTTCCCCTTCGTCATTCAAATGTGCTCGTTCGTCATGGCTTGCCTACTGCCCTTCATCCTGGGGCTTTTGCGCCAGCTTTACGGAGATTTCATGCTCCTTGCCCTGGGTGCGCAGCTTGAGCTTCAGCTGATCACCCGCAGCCCGGGCGCGTACGGTGGCGCTGAATTGCTGCTGGTCCGTCATGGGGTCGCCATTCACACTCAAAATTACATCTCCAGTGCGGATGCCAGCTTTCAGGGCGGGCGAGCCCTCGATCACATCTGCCACGGCCACCTCCAGGTCATCGCTCATCACGGTGGCCACTCCCAGGTAACCTCCGGCGCCGACGCCCCAGGTCTTGATCACCTGGGACTTCTGCATCGCATCCCAGGAGCGCAGAAAGGGAGCCATGGAGACGTGTACGTTCTGGTCCCGGCCTTCCCAGATCTGGCTGTGGATGCCGATGACCTCGCCGTTGAAATTGAAAAGCGGTCCGCCCGAGTCGCCACCCATCAGCACGCAGTCGCTGTGCAGGCCGTTGGCGGTCTGCTTGATGATTTTGCCCACGCGCAGAACGGGGCCTCGCGCCTTGTCAAAGCCGCCGGGATGCCCCAGCGCAAAGCACCACTCACCGGGCTGCGCCTTGGTCACCTCGCGGCTCAGATTCACAAAGGGCCAGGGCTTGCCCCGGTCTTTCAGACGGGCCAGCGCGGCGTCGGTCGTCTTGTCCAGGCCCAGAGATTTGGCTGTGGTCACGCTGCCGTCTTCCAGCACCACTTTCAGGTCCCGGCCGGGCTTGTCGGGCACATGGGCGGCAGTCAGCACCAGACCGTCGGCGGAAATGATGACCCCACTGGCCGTGCCGTTCCCCGCCTGGATGGCCACCACTGCCTGACGTACGCGGGGCAGGAGCTGCTGCACCTCCTGCTGGATGTGCTGGAGGGTGGCGATGTCCGTCAGCGTGGCAGGGGGCGCATCTGCGGCCGCCAGCGTGGAGGCAAAAAGGCCCGCCGCTACGATCATCGTAGCGGCTTTGCAGGCCGGGAAGGTGCCAAGAGGGAACATTGCGCGTCGCGGATTTTACGTTCTCCCGCCCGGCAGGTCAAACTGCGATCATATAGGGGGAATCTGCGGTTGAATACGGTGCCGGGCTGCGCTTCTCTCATGCGTCATACCCCCACACATACTGTTTACATGAACTACGACCTCATCGTCATCGGCGGCGGGCCTGCGGGCTACGTCGGAGCCATCCGTGCAGCACAGCTTGGCAAGAAAGTGGCCTGCGTCGAAAACGACCGCGCCGGGGGCACCTGCCTGAACTGGGGCTGCATTCCCACCAAGGCCCTGCTGAAAAACGCCGAACTCTACCACACCCTGACCCACCGCGCCGAGGAGTTTGGCCTCAAGATCGGCAGCGTGGAGTATGACTGGTCCAAGGTGATCGGCCGCAGCCGCGGCGTGAGCGACAAGCTCAACAAGGGCATCGAATTCCTCTTCAAAAAGAACAAGGTGGACTACCTGCGCGGTACCGCCAGCATCCCTGCCGCCGGCAAGGTGGAAGTGACCGCTGCCGACGGCAGCAAGGAGACCCACGACGCGGCGAACATCCTCATCGCCACCGGCGCCAAGAGCCGCCCGATGCCCGGATTCCCCTTCAATGGCAAGACCGTGATCGGCAGCAAGGAGGCCCTCACGCTCGCCACGCAGCCCAAGAGCGTCATCGTCATCGGCGCAGGCGCCATCGGCATTGAGTTTGCCTACTTCTTCAACGCCTACGGCACCAAGGTGACCGTGGTGGAAATGCTGCCTGACATCCTTCCCGTGGAAGACACCGAAGTCAGCAAGACCCTGGAAAAGAGCCTGACCAAAGCTGGCATCCGCATCCTGACCAACACCAAGGTCACCGGCACCTCCGAAGACGGCAAGGGTGTGAAGATCAGCGTGGAAGGCGCGGCCAATGAGACCCTCGAGGCAGACGTCTGCCTCGTCGCCATCGGCGTGGCCCCGGTGCTGCCCGGCGGCATCGAGCTCAAGCTCACCGAGCGCGGCTGGCTCCAGACGGACGACCGCTACCAGACCTCGGTCAAAGGCATCTACGGTGCCGGCGACATCATCGGGCCACCCTGGCTCGCCCACGTGGCCAGCTACGAGGCTGTGCAGGCCGTGGAAGGAATCTTCACCAAGCACAAGCCCAAGAAAGTCGGCGTCTTCCCCGGCTGCACCTACTGCCATCCGCAGGTGGCCAGCATCGGCCTCACCGAGCGCGCGGCCAAGGAGAAGGGCCTCAAGTTTAAGGTGGGCAAGTTCCCGTATGTGGCCAGCGGCAAGGCCCTCGCCGCCGCCGAGCCCGAAGGCTTCGTCAAGATCCTCTATGGCGAACCGCACGGCGAGATCATCGGCGCGCACATGATCGGCAGCGAAAGCACCGAAATGATCGCCGAGATCGGCCTCGCCATGAACCTGGAAGCCACCTGGGACGAAATCGAAGCCACCATCCACGCCCATCCGACCCTGTCGGAAATGGTCAAGGAGGCAACGGAAGTCGCCAAGGGGCATCCGATTCACGTGTGATCGGATGACGATCTGATGAGTTCGTTTTCAAACGGGCGGCCGCAAATGGCCGCCCGTTTTTATGCTCTCGGTTCGGTGAAGGCACGACTTCCTGACAAGCACGTCATTTGAATCCCGTATACGTATCTCCGTCCTCCACCATGAACCGTCGCCAGTTCCTCCACGCCGCCTCTGTGTCTGCCGCTTCCCTCGCGGTCTCATCTTGCACCACCACGACCAAGCGTGCGGACAAGCTGATCATCGACACGCATCAGCACCTCTGGGGCGGAGACTTCGTGAACCCTCCGTGGGTCAAGACTGCGCCGGAAGTGCTGCAGCACACCTTCCTCACGCCGGAGTATCAGGAGGCCACTCACGGCCTCAATATAAAGGCCATCTACATGGAGGTGGATGTGGCTCCGAAAGACCACGTCAAAGAAGCCGACGCCATCGTCGCGCAAATCCGCGCGCGCAACACCCCCACCGTCGCCGCCACCATCGGCGGGCGTCCGGCTTCCGCCGACTTCGAAAGCTACGTACAGCGCTATGCTGGCACTGGCATTGTTAAAGGTCTGCGTCAGGTGCTGCACGGCCCCAGCACACCTGCAGGCTACTGCCTGCGCCCGGAGTTTGTGCGCGGTGTGCAGACGCTCGGCAAACACGGCCTCAACTTTGAACTCACCATGCGCCCGACGGAACTGCACGATGCCGTGAAGCTCATCCAGCAGTGTCCCGAAACGCACTTCGTTCTCGACCACTGCGGCAATGGCGATCCCAAGGCCTTCAATCCCAAGCTCGGTCCCGACCTGCCGCGTACCTGCACGGCTGATGGCTGGAAGCGTGGCATCGATGCCGTAGCCGCATGTCCTGGCGTGATGTGCAAGATCAGCGGTATTGTCGCCTTCGTCCCGCCCGGCCATTGGCGTGCCGAAGACCTCGCCCCTGTGGTGAATCATTGCCTTGATGCTTTTGGCCCTGACCGCGTTTTCTTCGGTGGGGACTGGCCGGTGTGCCTGCTTGGCAGTCGCGTACGCGGCTGGGTGGAGGCCCTGGATCAGATCGTGGCAGAACGCCCCTTCAGCCACCAGCGCAAGCTGTGGTCGGGCAATGCGAGCAAGTTTTACCGTTTGTAGATGCCGTTTTATCTGACCGAATTGCGTGATCAAAGTCATTTCTAGTGGCTCCCGGAGGGAGCAGAGAAATTAGCCGGTGGTGAAGCGAGGCTTGCCGAGCGAGAACCACCGGATTGGGTCATCAAATGGGTCAAGTGCCAAGGGCGCATGCCGGAGGTATGCGAGAATCGTGCGCAAACTTATTGCGTGCGCTGGGTGAATGAAAGCTTCTCGCATACCTTCGGCATGCATCGTTGAGGCGTTGAGAGATGTTCCTAATCCGGTGGTTTTCGCTGCACCGCTTCGCGGTTTCGCTTCACCACCGGCTAATCTCTCTGGTCCCTTCAGGACTTCATGCAGCAGAGCGGTTTATGTGACGTGTGATTTTCTTCTCAATCCAGCGTCTGCCTGTACCTCAGCACGCCCACGATCAGCGCCACGATCGCAAACAGCCCGATTTGCCAGAGCTGCAGCGAGATGTCCGCAAAGGTGTTCCCCTTCAGCAGCACTCCACGCACGATGCGCAGGAAGTGCGTGAGCGGCAGCACCTCGCCGATTGCCTGTGCCCACTGCGGCATGCCGCGGAAAGGGAACATGAAGCCGGAGAGCAGCAGCGAAGGCAGGAAGAAAAAGAACGAGCCCTGCACCGCCTGAAGCTGATTGGTGGCCAGTGTGGAGAAGGTGATGCCCACCGCGAGATTGGCCGCGATGAAAACAAACGCGGCCACAAACAGCAGCCCGATGTTCCCCACAAACGGCACATGAAACAGAAAGTGCGCCGCTAGCAGGATCAGCACCACCTGGATGTAGCCCACAAACAGGTAGGGGATGATCTTGCCCAGCAGCACCTCAAACGGGCGCGTCGGCATTGATAGCAGGTTTTCCATTGTGCCGCGCTCCCGCTCTCGTGTGATCGCCAGCGCGGTGATCATGACCATCGTCATCGTCAGCACCACGCCCATGAGGCCGGGCACGATGTTGTACTGCGTGATGGCCTCGGGGTTGTACAGCGCGTGGATGCGCAGATCGATGGGCGCATCGCTTTGCGCCAGGTAGGACAGCGGCCCCTTGAAGTCATTCATCAGCGCCGTGGTCAGCAGCGGGCGCAGGATGTTGATGGCGTTGCTCGTGGCCGCTGGGTCCGTGGCATCCGCTTCGATGAGCACCGTCGGCTTGTCGCCGCGCATCAGGTCGCGTGAGAAATCCTGCGGGATGGTGATGACAAACTGCACCTCGCCATGCTCCAGCACCTCGCGCGCCTCGTCCTCGCTCTGCACCTGCCGCACAAACTCGTAGTAGCCGCTGTTGCGGATGGCGCTGAGCAGCGTGCGTGCCTGCGGGCCGTGGTCATTCACCAGCACCGCGGCGGGCAGGTGCTTGGGGTCGGAATTGATGGCGTAGCCAAACAGCGTGAGCTGCAGCAGCGGAATGCCCACCATCATGCCAAACGTCACGCGGTCCCGCCGCATCTGGATGAACTCCTTGATGATGATGGCCAGGAAGCGGGTGATGGAAAAGTAGCGCTTCATGCGGCAGCGAAGTTGTCCTTCGATTGATCCATCAGGTGGATGAACACGTCCTCAAGGCCGGAGCGGATCAGTGTCCATTCATGATCTTTGCGGAAAGGCGCAATCGCCTGGTCCAGCGCCGACGCATCTCCACCGCTGACATGCAGCGAAGTGCCAAAGGCCACCGCCTGATGCACGCCCGGCTTTCCACGGAGCGCCCAGGCAAGCTTCAGCAGATCGCCGCCCTTGACCTGCCATGTCGTCAGGTGCGCGCTATCAATCACCTGCTGCACCGTGCCATGGGTGAGCAGATCGCCATACGCGATGTAGGCCAGCCGATGGCAGCGCTCGGCCTCGTCCATGTAGTGCGTGGTGATGAGAAACGTCAGCCCCTCAGCGGCTAGCTGGTGGATTTGCTCCCAGAAATCGCGCCGCGCCTTCGGGTCCACCCCGGCGGTGGGCTCGTCCAGCAGCAGCAGCTTGGGCTCATGGATGAGACAAGCCGCCAGTGCCAGCCTCTGCTTCCAGCCACCGGACAACTGACCCGCCAGCTGGCGGTCGCGTCCGGCCAGACCCAGGCGCTCGATGGAGGCGGCCACCGCCTCTTTGCGGTTCTTCACGCCATACATGCGCGCCACAAAGTCCAGATTCTCGCGAATGCTCAGGTCCTCGTAAAAGCTGAAGCGCTGCGTCATGTAGCCCACCTGCTTTTTGATTTCCTCGCTCTGCTTGATCACATCAAAGCCCAGGCACGAGCCGCTGCCGCCATCGGCCTTCAGCAGGCCGCACAGCATGCGGATAAAGGTGGTCTTGCCACTGCCATTGGGTCCTAGAAAGCCGTAGATCTCGCCGGTGCGCACCTGCAGGTCGATCTGGTTCACGACCGTGCGCGTGCCGAATCTCTTCGTCATGCCCTTCACGTCGATGGCCAGATTTTCGCTCATCATTTTAGGGGGCGAATTCCACATCCACCGGCTGTCCTGGATGCAGCGTGGCCGCTACGGCATCGTCAAAGCGCAGCTCGATCATGAAGACCAGCTTGCTGCGGTTTTCCTGGCTGTAGATCACCGGTGGTGTGTACTCGGCCTGTGGGGCGATGAAGCTCACCTTTGCATTCAGCGCTTCTGCCGCGCCATCCAGATGCACCTTCACCGCATCGCCCACCTTCAGCTTTGCCAGCCTTGTCTGCGGCACAAAGGTGCGCACCTTGATGTTGGCCGGCGGCAGCAGGGACACCACGGGCCGGCTTGCCGCCACCATCTCTCCCTCGCGATACAGCGTATCATTCACCACGCCGGCCTGCGGGGCGCTCTGCTGCTTTTGGGAGAGATCCCACGCCGCCTTGGCCAGCGTAGCCTCGCGTGCCTTCACCTCCGCTTCCAGTGCAGCGACAGCATCGCTTCGCATGCCCAGATTAGCGGTCTTCAAATCCGCCTCCAACTGCTCCACGCGTTTGTGGTTTTGAATGTTCGCGCTGCGGGCCTGGTCCGTGCTGTCCACCGCCACCGCGCCCGACTTCGTCAGCTCCATCTGTCGCGCAAACTCGATCTCCGCCAGAGCCGAGGCCTCGCGCGCCTGCTTCAGCTGTGCCTCCAGAGATGCGATCTCGGTTGGCCGCTTGCCTTTCTTCGCATCTTCCAGCGTGTTCTTCGCCTGCTGCAGTCGTTGCGCCGCTTCATCACGCACCGCCGTCTCCGCGACATCCTCCAGCGCAAACAGCACATCCCCCAGCTTCACCTGCGCACCACGCTGAACGTTCAGCTTCGTCAGCTTGCCACCGAGTGGCGCAGACACATACACAAACTCACCTTCCACATAACCTTGCAGCACATTCGACGGTGGCTTCTCACAGCCACACAGCCCGAGGATAAAGACCAGGACGCCGAGGGAGAGAAACAGCTGCTTCATGGAAAAAGTGGAACGGGACAGCAGTTATCCCGTTCCGGCTAGGATGCAAGGAGCGGCCGGTTAAGGCTTCTTCACCACCCCCAACACCTCCAGCTCATGAATGGACCAGTAGGTGCCTTTCGCTTCGCCGGTCTGTGAGATGCGGATCGCCTTGGCTTTGGTCGGATTGGGGAAGAGGTATTCCACGGAACCTGCTTCGCCTTTGGCCTGGAGGACGGGCTTCTCCCATTCGGTGCCGTTCAGCGTGAGTTCGATCTTGTACTGGCGCGGGTAGTCGTTGTGAGATTTGCCGGTGTCGAGTACCAGGCCGGAGATGTCGGTGGCTTCGGGCAGCTCGATCTGGAGCCACATGTCTGGGCTCT
Organism: Prosthecobacter vanneervenii; assembly: GCF_014203095.1. Taxonomy (NCBI): domain Bacteria; kingdom Pseudomonadati; phylum Verrucomicrobiota; class Verrucomicrobiia; order Verrucomicrobiales; family Verrucomicrobiaceae; genus Prosthecobacter; species Prosthecobacter vanneervenii. The sequence continues at coordinate 264,263 of NZ_JACHIG010000004.1, forward strand.
GCGGCTTGTGGGTGTCCCAGCGGGAGGTGATGTCTCCATCAATGGCTTTGCCAGCTTCCTTTTCGCCATGGCTGGCGGTGAGCTTCCAGGCACTGCGGTTCTTCAGCGGCTGCGGATACAGAGCCTGCAGCTCCTCGATGGTCCAGGCCGTGGTGCGCTTGGAGAGTTCCTTGCGCAGCTTTTCCACTTCCTTCTTCTGCACCAGCTTGCCGTTGTTGCCAAAGGCCTTGCGGATGTAGCTCGTCACGTCGGCGATCCACTGGTCGTTGTTGCTGGACATCGGTACCATCTGCGCCTCGTAGGTCTTGCCGTTGATGGGTCCGGTGAGGCCGTTCATCATCACGCGCACGATGGCGTCTCCCTGCACCGCCGTCTTGGAGCCGGCAAGCGGCGGGGCCAGTGTGGCGCCTTCACGGCCTGCAATCGGCATGCCCGCGCCGTCAAAGCCATGGCAGGCAAAGCACAGCGAGCGGTAGATCTCCTGGCCGCGCTCCAGCTGCTTCTTCTCATCCTTGCTGAAGCTGCCGCTGATTTTCGGCGCTTCTACGAGAAGCTGCGCACCGATCTCCTTCACGCCGAGGCTCGGCGATGTCATGAGCAGCGTCTGCGCTTCGAGCTTCCAGCTGGGCCAGTTCAAAAGTCGGCTGGTGTAGAGCGTCTGCAGCACCACGGTCGGATCTTTGTCGGTGCGCATCGCCTTGATGTCCGCGATCAGTGCGGTGTCACCTTTCTTCAGCAGTGTCTCCGCCACGCGGATGCCGCTGGCGCGGAGCTGAGGGTGCTTATCCTTCATCGCCGTGCGGACGATTTCTGGTGTGATGGCGTCCAGCCCTTCCAGCGTCCACAGCGCATGCAGGCGGGCCAGGTGGTTCTCATGCTTCGAGGCCATCTCAATGAGCGCAGGCACCACGGACTTGTCGTTCTTCACCACCAGCATGCGCTGCGCGGTGTCGCGCCAGAAGCCGTTGGGGTGCATGAGATGCGCCACCAGCTGCGCGGGCGTTTCACCGATCATCTTCGGCTGCGGGCCGGGTTTGAAATCTTTGAACACCAGACGCCACACGCGGCCGTGGCCGATGACGTGCTGCATGCCGGTGGGCTCGATGGCTCCGCGCAGGAAGCTGCCCGGCTTGACCCAGTTGCCCTCCTGAATGATGCCACGATAGGCATCCACGATGTAGAGACAGCCATCCGGTCCGGTGGTCATGTTCAGCGGGCGGAAGTTCGGGTCGCTGCTGCGGATGAACTCGCTCATCTGCTCCTCATACGGATTCGTCACCGTGGTGATGCCGTCTTTCATCTCCACAATCGAGCGGCGGATCAGGCGGCCTACCGGCTCAGGCAGGAAGGCATTGCCATAAAGCTCCTTTGGCAGGCGGTCGCCACGATAGATCGTCTGTCCGGCGCAGCCAGTGAAGTGGTTCAGGCGCAGGTCGTCTGGTGCATGGAAGCGTCCGGGGCCGCCCTGGAAATCTCCGAGCGCCACGATGGGCCACACGGTGTCAAACTTCTCGCTCTTCTGCTGCGGCACGTTGATGGCGGCATAGAGAATCGGCGCCTGGTAGTTCCACAGGCCCTTTTCACCACCGGCATTGCTCCACCACATCTTGCCGTAGTCATCCTGCGCCAGGCCCCACTGGCCGCCATTGGGGGCGGTGTTTTCCTTCAGCGGAGCATCCGCGCCGTTCCAGCGCAGGCGGTAGCCGTTGTAGGTGGTGTAGATCCAGTTGTCCAGACCCCACACCAGGCCGCTGGGCTGATGCTCCATGTTGCCGCCGCGTGGCCCGCCCACATACCAGAGTGCTTTTTCATCCGCCACGCCGTCGCCATTCGCATCGCGGTGCAGCGTGAGGTCGTTTGTGTCCGTGATCCCCACCAGCACGCGGTCATCCAGCGGCAGCACCATGCGGGGCAGCAGCACGTTGTCCAGATAGACGCTGTGCTTGTCAAACACGCCGTCGCCTTTCGTGGATTCATGCAGGGAGATGCGGCTCTTTGGCGTCAACTCGTCCGTGCCGTCGATGTCCTGCATGTACGTGCGCATTTCCACCACGTACATCTTGCCGTTGCCATCAAAGGCGATGGCCGTCGGCTCCTTGATCAGCGGATCGCTGAGCACCAGCTCAAGAGAATAGCCATTTGGCAGTTCGATCGTTTTCAGCTCCTCCTCAGGGCTCAGCGCCTTGATGGGAAAAGTGTAGGTCGGCTTGGTCTGCGCAAACGCGGCGGCGCTGGCGAAGAGGAGGCTGGTGAGAAGACGGAGGTGCATTAGCGGACGGAGGTTGAAATATCGCCAACAACATACTCCTCAGGCTCTTCTTTCGTTTGGTGACAGCCTGCCAATCTTTGTTAAAATCCGGACATGCCGCTGCCGCGCCTCCAAGCCGAGTTCTTCGCCCGGATCGCCGACCCCCAGGGCGTCCGCGCCATCTTTGAGCACATGCCCGGCGTCTTCTTTTTTATGAAGGACGACCAGGGGCGCCACATCGCCGCCAACAGCGCCACCTTTGAGCGCTTCGGCATCAAAAGTGAGCGAGAACTGGTTGGTGCGATGGATGAGAAATTTTTCCCGTCCGAGGTCGCCAAGGCCTACCGCGAAGACGATCAAAGAGTGATCCGCAGCGGCAAGCCGCTCATCAACCGCCTCGAAGTTTGGTACGATGAACAGCGCAACCTCAGCTGGTTTCTCTGCACCAAGCTTCCTGTGCTCGACAAACGTGGCAAGGTCATCGGCGTCATGGGCATCACCCGGCGCGATGAAGACCGAATGCGCCATCATGATGTGCGTGAGGTCACCGTCGCGCTCCAGTATGCGGACCAGCACTGCCATGAAGCCATGACGACAGGAGATCTGGCTCGTGCGGTGGGCGTGTCAGAGCGCCATCTGCACCGCAAGCTCCGCGCCGCTCTCGGCCTCAGTCCTTACGAGCTCTTGCTGCGCACGCGCATTCAGTCTGCCGCTGAGGACCTTGCTAAATCCTCCACTCCCATCATCCAGATCGCGCTGGATCATGGTTTCTGTGATCAGAGCGCCTTCACCCAGCAGTTCCGCAAACGCACTGGCATGACTCCCAAGGAGTTTCGCCGCAGGCATCAGGGTTGATGCTGCGGTCTGTATCACGCCGCTTGCGCACTCAGCACTTGGTTCAGCGCATGGAGTATTTCCGGCGTGGTGAAGGGCTTGGACAGCACCTGGTTGATGCCCAGCCTTTGCAAATGCTCAATAGAACCTTCTTTGGCGACACCACTGCAGGCGATGATTTTGACCTCGGGGTTGATCCGGCGCAGCAACTGCACGGTGGTTTCTCCGCTCATCACCGGCATCATCAGGTCCGTGATCACTGCCGCCACCTCGTCCCTGTGCTCCAGGTATAGAGCCAGCGCCTGGGCCCCATCCGCTGCCACCAGCACCCGGTAGCCAAAGACCTCCAGTGTCTGCTGCGTGATGGTGCGCACAGCCTGCTCGTCATCCACCACCAGGATCAGCTCTCCCTTCCCATGCGGCGCAGGCTCCAGGCTCTCAGCCGCTTTGCCGCCTGCAGGTACAAGCTCCAGCGGCAGGTAGATGGCAAAGGTGGTGCCCATCCCCTGCACGCTGCGCACCTCCAGCATCCCACCATGGCTCTTGATGATCGAGAGCACCGTGGAAAGTCCCAGACCCGTGCCTTTGCCGATTTCCTTGGTCGTATAGAAGGGGTCAAAAATCTTCTCCACCACTTCCGGTGGCATGCCCGTGCCGGTGTCCGCCACTTCGATCAGCACATACGGTCCGGACTTCTTCCCGCCATGCTTTGCCACCAGGGCTTCGTCCGCCATGATCTCCGTCGTGGCGATGCTCAGCCGCCCGCCGGACGGCATGGCGTCACGCGCATTCACGCAGAGGTTCAGCAGCACCTGATGAATCTGTGTCTGGTTTCCCAGAACCGGGCGCGATATTTCCGCCACCTCGGCGACGCTCTGAATGTTCTTGGGGAAAGTTTCGCGGATCAGGTGCCCGATGTCGTGAATGATCTGGCGCAGGTCGATCTGCGTGTGCTGGCTTTCTGAGCCGCGCGCAAAGGAGAGAATCTGTCGCACCATGTCCGCACCGCGCCGCGCGCTCGCGTCGATGGTCGAGAGCATGCACTGCGAGCGCTCGTCCTGGCAGGCCATTTTCAGGAGGTCGATCGACATCAGGATGGGGGAGAGCACGTTGTTCAGGTCATGGGCGATGCCGCTGGCCAGTGTGCCGATGTTTTCCAGCCGCTGCGCACGGAGAAACTGCTGCTCCAGGCGCTTCTTTTCGGTGATGTCCGTGTTGATGGAGAAAATGCCGATAGGCCTGCCATCGTCGTCGCGCACCAGTGTCCAGTGGGACTCCACCAGAACAGTCTTTCCATCTTTGGTCAGATGCTGCAGTTCGCCTGCCCATTCGCCGTGCACCATCACGTTCTGCATGGCGGCCTGCAGCTGCGCCGGGCTGCGATACAGCAGGTCCATGACCAGGCGGCCCACAGCCTCCTTTGCTGTCCATCCATAGAGGCGTGTGGCACCTTCGTTCCAGTAGATCACCCGGTTCTGCAGGTCGCGCACCAGAATGGCGTCCTTGGCCTTGTCCAGCAGAGAGGCCTGCTGGCGCAGCCGGTCATGGGTCAGTTTGCTTTCCGTGATGTCCTGTGCCACCCCAACTATGCGCAGAGCCACCCCCGTTGCGTCACGCACCGGAAAGGCACGGGCCCTTATCCATCGCATGGTGCCGTCAGGGCGTATGATACGGTAAATCTCATCATACTTTCCGGCTGTTTGTTTGGAGGTCTGGGCCAGTCGCACCCGTTCACGGTCATCTTGATGAATGGAGTCCATCCATGAGAGCGGGGCCGTGTACAGGCTTTCGCGTGAGCGTCCCCAGATCACCTCGTAAGCGGAGCTGACATAGAGCACGCTGCCCAGTCGTGCATCGGCGCTCCAGAAAACTTCCTGAATGTTCTCTGCCATCTCCCGGAAGCGCTCCTCGCTCTGGCGCAGCCGCTCCTGCATGCGCGTCTGCTCCTGCCGCAGGCGGGACTGCTCCAGTGTATGTTTGATGGATGATCCCAGGCGCGTTAGACGGTCCTTCAGCAGATAGTCGGCGGCTCCGCGGCGCATGCATTCCACGGCCTGCTCTTCTCCCACAGTCCCGGAGACAATGATGAAGGGAATGTCTCTCCCGCTTTGCAACAGCAGTTCCAGCGCCTGTGGAGCGTCGAAAGTTGGCATGTTGTAGTCGGAGAGAATGATCTCAGGGTTGGTGGAAAGTGCCGCTAAAAAATTTTGTGCATCATCCGCACAGGCCCACTCAAGCTGAAAATCACGACGCAGCTCGCGGATCAAAAGTTCGACATCCGCGAGGTTGTCTTCCAGAATCAGGACTCGAAGTTTAGGATTCATCGGAGGTTGTTTAAAAGAGGGCAAGGTTTAGCTGCAGCCAGTATTTCGCGGCACTCTGCACGGTTCGGGAAAAATGGTCGGGGTCCATGGACTTCACGAGATAGCTGTTCACTCCCAGTGCATAGCACCGCGCCACATCCACATGCTCCAGGGAGGAAGTCAGCACCACCACAGGGAAGTGCCGGGTGTGTTCATCCTGCTTGAGGCGTTGCAGCACCTCCAGGCCGCTGACTTTGGGCAGCTTGAGATCCAGCAGCACCAGCCTGAGCCGTGGAGGGCTGCGCTTGGAGGAGTCTGCAGGAAACAAAAAATCCAGAGCCTCGGCTCCGTCTCGCGCGATGTGCTGCCGGCTTCCCAGCCCCGCTTTTCTCATGGCTCGGCAGATCAGCTCTGCATCCTCCAAGCTGTCCTCCACGAGGAGCACATCGGCGTTTGTTTCTTCTGTGTTCATGCCGATACATCTCCTTCCAGCGTAAAGTGGAAGGTGGCCCCCTGGTCCACCGCAGCTTCCGCCCATACCCGGCCGCCATGTCTGGCGATGACTCGCTGCACGATGGCCAGCCCCACGCCCGTCCCCTCATAGTCCTCGGCACGGTGCAGACGCTGAAACACGCCAAACAGCTTGTGGGCATAGCGCATGTCAAAACCGCTGCCGTTGTCCCGCACAAAAAAAGTATCGTGCCCGTTCTTCTGCTCACAGCCCACGCTGATGACTGCCTTGTCCTTCCGGCGGCTGTACTTGAGGGCGTTGGACAGCAGGTTGATCCACACCTGGCGCAGCAGCACCGGATCGCCGCCGCATTCAGGCAGCTGCCCCATATCAAACTCCACCACCCGTCCTGCGCGCTCAGAGGCCAGGTCTTCCCAGGTCGCTGCCACCAGCTGGTGCATGTTGATTTTCTGTTTGTTCAGGGGCATTCGGCTCAGTCGTGAGAACGAAAGAAGATCATCGATCAGGCAGCCCATTTTTTGCGCATTGCTGCGTATGATTTGGAGCTGACGCTGGCATTCCTCCGGCAGCTGCGGCCCAAAGTCCTCCATCACCGCATTGGCAAACCCATTCACCGCCCGCAGTGGCGCGCGAAGGTCGTGGGACACCGAGTAGGAAAAGGATTCCAGCTCCCTGTTGGCCGCTTCCAGCTGCTTGTTGGCCGCCTGCACGTTCAGTGCACTTTGATACATCTCCGCCTCCATCTGCTGCATACGTACCTCCAGTCCTGCATCGGCTGGTGCAGGGGCCCGGCTGCGTTTCACAAACTCCGTCACGTCTTCCGCCCTGTGGATGATGTATTTGATGTTGCCGTCTGCATCGAGAAGCGGCGAATTGACCGGCGTCCAGTGTCGCTCCTGAAATATCCCGTCAGCATCCCTCACGTCATAGCGCTGGATCGGCATCGTGTCGGCCTTGCGTTCGTGCAGCACACGTTGCAAAGAGGCCCGAAGATTGGACGAGCCGTCGGCATTGGGATCGCCGGGATTGTCGGGAAAAACCTCCAGCATGGTCCGGCCAATAATGTCCTTTCGCGTTGTCAGGGTGGACTTCAGGTAGGCGTCACTGACGGCCACGATCTTCAAGTCGGGATCCATCACCAGGTAGAGGCCCGGCAGCGACTCAAACAGGCTCTGCAGCTCGGCTCTCTTGTTAGATAGTTCTGCATTCGCGGTTTTCAGCTGCTGGGTGCGCTCCATCACGCGGGCCTCCAGCTCGGCATTTAGCTCATGCATCCGGCGCTCCACCTTTTTACGCTCGCTGATGTCCAGAGAGAGAATGAAGACACCTTCTGGCACAGACTGCAGGAAAAGCTGGAATTCCGCCACATATCCGTCCGGATAGGAAAACAAATTTTCCATCTGTTCGGCATTCGGCTGCTCCAAGCAGCGCTGCACAGAGGCAAAGACCGCTGTATTTTCGATCCCTGGAAAGCACTCCATCATCGTCCGTCCTAGCAGCTCCTCGACGGGCTTTCGCGCCTGTTTGCAGGCCTCGGTGTTCAGATAGAGGTAGCGGAAATCGCGCCCGATGATCTGGCAGCCTTCCAGCATCTGGTCCAGCGTCTGGCGGTAGCGGGCCTCTGTCTGCGCACGCTTTTCATGTTCCAGAATGCGGTCCAGCACCGCCGCTGCATGCCCGGCTACGGCGGCGAAGTACTCGCGCTCTGCCTCGGTCAGGACCCGGACTCCTTCATCACCAAAGGTGCCGCTGCCCAGAGTGCCCAGTCTTCGTCCGGCCAGGATCACAGGCATGTTGAAGATCGAGCGGTTGCCGTTCTTTTCCACCAAGGCTTTGTTGGTCCTCGCATCAGTTCGGGCGTCTTCCACCACCACGAGCTGCTGTGCTGTGGCTATCTCCTCCAGCATGCGGTCACCTCCAACGGTCAGCTCTTCGTCTTCATGCACCACTTGGCTTTCGGCCTGGTTTTTCACAGCCTTCGCCAGTCGCAGATGCTGCCGGTCTTCAGAGAAAAGATAGAACCACACGGCATTCAGCCCCAGGATCACCTGCAGCTCCCTCAGCACGGCTTTCAAAATGTCGGCAATGCCCCCTGCCTGTTCCAGGCTCTGGGCTAAATTCAGTCGGGATCGGGCATGCGCCTCCTGTGTGCGTAGCATCTGCTCGGTCTTCAGGCGAGCGCTGATATCGCGGATGATCACCGTGTAGTGCCGGCGCCCTCCCACCTCGGCATGGGAGATCGAGGCCTCGATGGGAAACTCCACATCATCCGCCCTCAGCGCGTGCAGTGTGCCTAAGGAGCCCATTGCGCGTGCTGTGGCCCCTTTCTTCCCAAATTTCTCCACATGATGTGCGTGCGCGTGGCGGTGCTTCTGCGGAATGAACCGGTCTAAAGGACTGCCGATGGCCTCCGCAGCTGAGCAGCGGAACATGTTTTCCGCCGCTTTGTTAAAGATCAGGATGTTTTGGTCCTCATCGACGCTGATGATTGCATCCATGGCGGAGGTGATGATCGCTTTCAGGCGGTCCTTGTTCTCCCGAATGGTCTTTTTAGAGAGCTGTAGGTCGGCAGTCCTCTCCATCACCTTTTTGCTCAGATCGCGTCGTGCTTCCTGCAGGCTCTCATGCAACCAAGACACGGCTGCTCCCACGGAGAAAAAAATGCCGTAGCGGGCCAGTTTATGAAAGGTGCCCATCGTGGCAGTATCTGGCGGAGCAAAGAAATACCAGGCCAGCAAGGTTGACAAAGCTGTGCCCGCCAGTCCTCCCCACAGCCCCCTAATCCAGGCGCTGCAGAATACCGCTGGGTAGAACAATAGAAACTGCAAGGGGCTGAGCCACGGCCAAAGCCAGCTCTGCAAAACGGCTGCTACCGCTGGAGGCAGCAGTGCCACGAGCACATTTCTCCAAGAGGTGGAAAAATCAGGGGGAGGATTCTGGCTTGGCTCCCCGGTCGCGTTTTGCTCCCTCGTTTTTTTCGGTGTATTAATAGTCACGACTTTTAAGATTTAAAAGCGGAGGGCGGGTAAAATAATAAAAGCGCGTCGGCTAATAATAACCATATCACTAAATGGGCTTTCAAATAAATAAGTATTTATGACTCGAGGAGCAAGTCCTTGTCTCAGAGGGTTCTATGCCTGAAAGCCTGCGGTATTCCTGCCGGGTTTTTATGCGCTGTTTCTCATCCGGATGGGTGGGGGGCCTATGGGTGGGGAGCCTATGGTTTGCAGCCTCGCCCACGAGAAAGTGTCATTCCCTACGCTTTCAGGCCGCTTTAGATGCAGCGCGTAGACCTGCCATTGTGCGCCGCAGGCTGCCAGCCGCAGAAGTGTCCGGCAGCAGGCTTTCATCCAGCCTTAGCGTCAGCTCCCATCCGCCATGGGGCTGCCTCTCATGTGCCGCTCCCAGACTGGCCCACCACGTCAGCATCACATGGTTTTCATCCAGCACGTAGGCCACAAACTGGCGTATCCCGGATTCCAGCGCTTCCACCCACAGCACCGCCAGCAGAATCGTTCCCACTCCCTGGCCCTGAAATTCATCCGCCACTGTAAACGAGACCTCGGCACTGTCTTCAGACCCGTCTGAGCGCCAGTAGGAGCCACCGCCTACGCCGGGGATCTCGTCATTGTTCTCGATCACGATCACCCACGTCCGGTGCTGGCCGTCGTCATCGGCACACAGCCGCTCGATGAATTTTGGATTGGCCCCCTGCACCCGCGTCCAAAACCTGAAGTACATGGATTCAGGCGATAGCCGCCTGAAGGCATCCGTGATCCTCTCGCGGTCGTCCGGCGTTAGAGGGCGCAGGATCACCGGGAGCTCGTCACGCAGCAGCAGGCGGTAGCGGGAAAGCAGGGAGGACATGGAAACGGAACACAATAGACGCTCATCGGTTACGTGATCAAACGTCTGCTGGTGACACATGAATAGCGGCGCATTTTCACAGCATCGCGGCCAGCAATCGTATTTGTGAGCAGCCGTATCTGTGGCTAGCCTGCCGCCATGCCGCCACCACGCTCCACCACCAAATCCGAAGTCCTGCGGGGGCTGGTGGATCGTGTGGTGTTTCACAATGAGGACAACGGCTACTGCATCCTCAAAGTGGTGCCCGAAGGCCGTCGCGATGTGGTCGGCCTTGTGGGCAAGGCACCACGTGTGGTAGCGGGCGAAGAATTCGAGGCCCGCGGCGTGTGGGAGCCCAACCGCGACTTCGGCCCCCAGTTCAAGGCGGACGCACTCAAGCTCCGGCGGCCGGATTCCCTGGCAGGGATCGAGCGCTACCTCGGCAGCGGATTGATCGAGGGCATCGGGCCCAAGTATGCCAAACGCATGGTTGAAAAGTTCGGCCCCAAGATCTTCGACATCATCGAAAACGAATCGAAGAAGCTCGAAGAGGTGGAGGGCGTGGGCACCAAGCGGCGCGCGGAGATCCGCGAGTCCTGGATGAAGCAGAAGTCCATTCACGGCATCATGCTCTTCCTGCATCAGCACGGCATCAGCTCCTCGCGCGCTCTGCGCATCTATCGGACCTACGGCGAGGATGCTCAGGCCGTGCTGAAGGAGAACCCCTACCGGCTGGCGCAGGACATTCGCGGCATCGGCTTTAAAACGGCGGACGACATCGCCTATCAGCTCGGCGTCGCTGAGGATGCGCCTGAGCGCATCAAGGCGGGCATCCTGCACGTGCTGGAGACAGCCGCTGGAAACGGCCACTGCTGCTTTCCCGAATCAGAAGTCGTCATCAAAGCCGCCGAGCTGCTCGGTGTGGAGGCTCTCATCGCTCCACAGGTCGAGGCGCTCATCTCCAGCGATCACATCGAGCGTCATGGAGCCTTCCTATACCTGCCCCACCTGCGCGCAGCGGAGCAGAGCATCGCGGCCAGCGTGAAAAAACTCACCGCTTCTCCTGCGGCCTATCCGTCCCTGGATGAAGACGCCGCTCTCGGCTGGGTCATGAAAAAGACCGGCAAGGAACTGGCCGAGAGCCAGCAGCGCGCCGTGCGCGAGGCCTTGCACCAGCGCCTGCTCATCATCACTGGCGGCCCCGGCGTGGGAAAGACCACCATCCTGCGCAGCATCCTCCTCATCCTGCAGAGCAAGCAGGTCAAGCTCGTGCTCGCCGCCCCCACGGGTCGCGCTGCCAAGCGCCTCGCGGAAAGCACCGGCATGGAGGCCAAAACCCTGCACCGCCTGCTGGAGTATCAGGGGGACGGCCGCTGGGGCCGTCATCGTGGCAAGCCACTCGCAGGCGATCTCTTCGTGGTCGATGAGGCCTCCATGATTGATGCGCCGCTCATGGCCCAGTTTCTCGCCGCGCTGCCAGACGGGGCGCACCTGCTCATCGTGGGAGATGCCGACCAGCTCCCCTCCGTGGGCCCCGGCATGGTGCTGCACGATCTCATCGCCAGCGAAAAGGTGCCCTGCGTCAAGCTCACCGAGATCTTCCGCCAGGCCGCCAGCAGCCGCATCATCACCAGTGCGCATGCCATCAATCGTGGCCAGATGCCTGACCTGAAGTCCTCACGCACCAGCGACTTCTTTTTCCTCCAGCACTCCGAGCCAGAAGAGATCAAACATACGCTGGTCGAGCTGGCTCACACGCGCCTCGCTGCCAAGTACGGCCTGGACCCCATCCGCGACATCCAGGTGCTCACGCCGATGAATCGCAATCTCCTCGGCACCATCTCCCTCAATCAATCTCTCCAGCTAGCGCTCAATCCCCCCAACGAGCTCAAATTTGAGATCGAGCGCTTCGGCATCACTTTCCGCGTGGGGGACAAGGTTATCCAGACGCACAACAACTACGACAAGGAAGTCTTCAACGGAGACATCGGCCACATCGTCACCATCGATTCCGATCCCGTGAAGGTGCACGTTCGCTACGATGCCGACCGCATCGTGGCTTACGAACCCGGAGAGCTCGATGAGCTGCAGCTCGCCTACGCTTTGAGCATCCACAAAAGCCAGGGCAGCGAGTTTCCCTGCGTCATCATCCCCGTCAGCACGCAGCATTATGTCCTGCTGGAGCGCAGCCTCATTTATACAGCCATCACCCGGGCAAAAAAACTGTGCGTCCTCGTCGGCGACGAACGCGCCCTCTCCCTGGCCGTGAGCCGCCAGGAAAGCCGCAAGCGCTGGACGGGGCTGCGGGGAATGATTGGATGAATGAGAAGTTCGCGCCTGGTAATGCTCAGATGAATGCCTGAGTGTCTTTGTTCCAGATTCTTTTCCAACGCCTCATGGTACTAAACTGCCGTTCTTTGCCTTTCGAGACAAAGAATTCGGCGTGGCAGCGTACGTTGGGAGACATTTCAACCCGCCGTCGCTCACCATGCCCACGTCCCGCCGTTCTTTCCTGAAAAACTCCACGCTTGCCTCCGCCGCAGCCGCTTTCCCGGCCTTGGTGCGCGGGCAGAATCTCAACAGCAAGCTGCAGGTGGCCTGCGTCGGGGTGAACGGCATGGGTTACAGCGACCTCCACAACGTGGGCTCTCACGCGGCCGTGAAGTTCGTCGGCTTCTGCGACGTGGACGCCAACCGCTTTGACAAGGCGGACAAGGAGTTTCCCGGCGTGAAGCATTTCTCCGACTACCGCGAGATGTTCAGCACCCTCGGAGACGGCTTTGACGCGGTCACTGTCGGCATTCCCGACCACATGCATGCTCCTGTGGCCGTGGCCGCCATGCAGCGTGGCAAGCATGTTTACTGCCAGAAGCCCCTGGCCCACACGGTATGGGAAGCACGCCAGATGCGCCTCTGGGCGGAGAAAAAGAACCTTGTCACCCAGATGGGGAATCAGATCCACTCCTCCATCGAGTACCGCATGGGCACGCGCCTGATCAAGGAAGGGGCCATCGGCAAAATCAAAGAGGTCTATTCCTGGGTGGGCGTCACCGGCAATGAGCGCACGCGCATGTTCCAGCCGCCGCCCTCCGCTCCCGTCCCCGCCAATCTGAACTGGGATCTCTGGATCGGTGCCGCGCCCATGCGCGAGTACGCCCCGGCCTACCATCCCTTCATCTGGCGCGACTGGCAGGACTTCGGCGGCGGCGGCCTCGGAGACTTCGGCTGCCACATCATGGACCCCGTCTTCACCGCGCTGGATCTCACCGCGCCGATCAGCGTTCATGCCAAAAACAGCGGCATCAACAACCAGATCTGGCCCACGCATGAGACCATCAACTACGTCTTCCCCGGCACCCAGTACACCGCCGGCAAGACCATGAAGCTCACCTGGATGGATGGTGGCCTCAAGCCCAGCCACAAGCTGGCGCAGATGCCCGGAGACATCGACCTCCCCGGCAGCGGCTCCATCTTCATCGGCGAAGGCGGCACCATGGTGCTGGCCCACGTGGCCGGTCCGCGCCTCTACCCGCTCGACAAGTTCACCGGCTTCAAATACCCGAAAGAGGAAGGCCGCAGCCACTGGCACACCTGGGTGGACGCCTGCCTCTCCGGACAGAAGACCAGTGACGGTTTCCACTACGCCGGGCCTCTGGCCGAAACCGTGCAGCTTGGCAACGTGGCCACACGCCTTGCTATTCCGAAGATCGACCCGATCACGGGCCGCATGGAAGAGGCCAACAGGGTGCTCGAATGGGATGCCGCAAATCTCAAGTTCACCAACGCTCCGGAGGCCGACAAGCTCCTCACCAAGACCTACCGTCCTGGCTTCGAAGTGCCTGCCGCATAAGCAAAGCACCGCCGCATCTTCTTGAACCACAGGCGCGCTGGACCTCACAATCCAGCGCGCATTTTTTTCGGTGCTTAATTCGAGCGTCTGGCGTAAATATTGCGTCAGACATCCATATGAATTCGGCAGATAAGAACGAATCATCGTCTTCCCTCAGTGGAAGCCTCCTGCTCGCCTCACCGGCCATGCGCGACTCGAATTTCGCCCGCTCCGTGGTCTTCATGGCGGCACACAACGCCAAGGACGGTGCCTTTGGCTACATTCTCAACCGTCCGCTGGACCAGTGTGTTTCTGATCTGCTGCCAGACCAGGATCTCGGCGCGCTGGGAGATGTGCCCGTCTTCCTCGGTGGGCCCGTTTCCACAGACAAGCTCGCTTTCGCCGCCCTGCACTGGAACAAGCGCCGCCGCACGCTGCGCTGCCAGACCCACCTCTCCGTGCCGGACGCCCTGCACGCTCTCAGCCTCGGACATGATGTGCGCGGCTTCGTCGGCTACTCCGGCTGGAGCGGCGGCCAGCTCGAAAGCGAGCTGGAGGTGCGCTCATGGATCACCACCACCGCTCGTCCGCTGGTGCTCACCGTCGAAAAGCCCACCCAGATGTGGTCCGCCATCCTCAAGGATATGGGCCCCGTCTATCAGGTGATGGCCGGCATGCCTGAAGATGTGAGCCTGAACTGAGCCTACTTCGAGAACTCCTTGTCGATCGCGTCCAGGTACTTCGAGATTGGATCTTTGCGTTCAGGGAGTTCTTTCTTGATGGTCTCGGGCAGTCCCAGGTACCCGTCAAACTTGCCGGAGAGGCGGCCGCTTTCGCTGGCCTCAAACCAGTCCACGTAGTCGCGCACTGCAACGGACTTCTGGTAGGCTACGAGGGCAAACTCGTGCAGCGTGGCCAGGCGCTTGTCCATGTCCTTGGTTTTACCTGCTTCAATGTCCATCACGGCCGCCAGGTAGGCGCGCACCACGGGGCGGAAGAGCACGCTCACACGCATCTCCAATGCACGCAGGGAGGCGATGTTATAGGACAAGATCTTGGTCTTGTCCGGATGGTTGAGGATGTGCTTGTACTCCTCGATTGGCAGGGTCACCTGTACCAGGGCTGGATCAGTGGTGGCTGGTGCAGCGGTTCCAGATGCAGCAGCGGTTTGTGCCTGCTGGGTGGTCGCTGGCCTGGCCTGCGGGTTGTTGGTTCGCGGCTTGTCTTCGGCTTTGGCAGCAGACTTGGAGGCTGGTTTGGCGTTCGGGTTGGTCGTGTGGGGCTTGCTGCTCTTCTTGGCCGCAGGCTTGTCTTCAGAATCAGCCTTTTTAGGAGAGGATTGGGTCTTTTTCTCCCCGGCATTTTCTTCCTTGGGCTCCTCTTTCTTCTCCTCGTCTGGATTCGTTTTGCGTTTACGGAAGTCAAAGAGCGGCTCCACTGTCTGGCGCGGACCTGCGGGCGCAAAAAGCTGCCAGGCGTCTGCCAGCAGCGGTGAAATCAGGCGTGCGACATCGACCTCGTCTGGCTCGGCGTAGGAGGTCTGCTTCTCTTTGGCAGGTTTCTCAGCCGGCTTTTCCTCAGGGGTCTTCTTATCGCCACGGAACCAGTTCATCGGATTGAGCTTGGTCGGCTTCTTCTCTTCTTCCTTCTTGGCTTCCTCTTGGGGCTCCACGTCTTTCTTGGCGGTTGTCTTGGGCTTCTCGATGGCCGCAGCTTTTTCCTTTTCCGCAGGGGAGAGCTTTTTGTCTTTCACGGGCGTTGCTTCGGCAGCCTTCGCCTTGCCCTCTTTGCTGGCGGTATCTCCAGCATCTTTTTTCTCTTCACTGCTGCCAAAGAGCCTGCCCATCAGCCCGGGCTTCTTGTCTTCATCGGCCTTCTTGTCCTTGCTGGTGGCGGCGGTGTCACTGGCCTTTTCGATGGGCTTCGATTTGTCCTTGGCACCGGCTTCTGTAGGAGTCTTCTTCTCCTCGCTGGCAGAGCTGCTGAAAAGCCTGTCCATGAGCCCTGTCCTGGCTCCTTCTTCGGCTTTCTTCTCCTTCTCGGTCACTGTGGTGGCAGCCTTCTCCACGGGTTTGGGTTTCGCATCCTTGGCGGCAGCTTCTGGAGCATCCTTTTTGTCCTCGCTGCCAGAGCTGCCAAACAGACGACCCATAAAGCCGGGTTTCGCATCCTCCTCAGCTTTCTTTTCCTTATCGGCTGCGGTGGCCGTAGTCTTGTCTGCGGGCTTGGTGTCCTGAGGTGCGGCATCTTTTTTCTCCTCGCCAGAGGACCCGCCAAACAGACGGCCCATAAAGCCAGGCTTTGCTTCTTCCTCGGCTTTCTTTTCCTTCTCAGCAGCAGACTTGGCTTTGCTGTCTTTGGCAGGTTCTTCCGCAGAATTTTTTTCTTCGCTGCCAGCCCCAAAGAGGCGGCTCATAAAGCCCGGTTTGTTTTCCTCTTCGGCGGTCTTGTCCTTGTCAGGCTTCTCTGCAGCTTCCTTGCTGTCAGCATCTCCCAGGAAAAGAAGGCGGCGGATCAGGCTGCGTTTCGGCTTCTCGGCGGTCTCTGCTGTTTCCTCCTTGGCTTCTTCTTTCGTTTTGGGCTTGGCGGTTTCAGCCGCAGAGGGGGCTGGCGGCGGCGCACTGGCGGAGGCCACCTGAAGCGGTGCCGGCAGGATGAAGGGGTGCTGCTGGATGTTCTTTGGCACGGCATTGGGTGCCGCCTCGTAGTGGATAAAAATGGCTTCCTCGATGGCCTTGACGCTTTCTGCAGGGCTGAGAGGCTCGCCAAAACCGGGCTTGGCCAGCGCAGCCAGCTGCAGCGACCACCATTTGTTCAGGCTGGAGGATGACACCGCCAGATTCGGAAATGCCGTGCCAATCAGCTCACGCTCGGTGCGCTGATCCACAGCCAGGGCGTTGAGAAATTTGTTCAGCCGCTGCGGTCCTTCCGGCTGCTCCACCAGCGCCAGCACGAGTGCGCAGCAGGAGGTTTCGTAGATCGTGCGCGAGAGGCCGTCCATGTCCACGGGAGAGGCTTCAATGATCTCCTCGATGCTGTAGATTTTACCGCTGCGGTAGAGAGCGGAAAACATCGCGCTCGGATTGGCGCTGGAGCGGTAGTCCATCGCCAGCAGCACGCCCGTCATCACCCAGTCCGGAAGCAGCATGCGCCCCTGCGGAGCCTCGATCCTCTGGTGGTTGCGCAGAATGCGCTCTGCCAGCAGTGCACGCACCACTTCCTTGCGAAGGTCCGCCGCATTCAGCCCTGGCTTTTCATTGATCGTCACCTGGATGTGAAAGCCGCCGAAATTCAGCTCGGAGATGGTGGTGGCCACCGGCGGGCCTTTCGCCTTGGCTGCTTCCTCTCCCGTGTTCAGCAGCACCACGATGGGCAGCACCCACGGATCTTTGTCATTCAGGGCCTTGCGCACCTCCTGGGCGATCTCATCGCACCGCGAGGACATGCCGCTGCGCGTCTCAAAGACCTTCCCGTGCACAATGAACTGCCGGCTGCTGCTTGTAGAGCTGGTCACCGGGATTTTGTCTGACGGAGTCAGGACACGCGGCGCCTCCACCACACTGGGCTTCTGAGTCACCGCTTCCAGCGCCTGCATCTTGCTGGCAGAGCTGGAGGAAGGCACCGGCGCTGCGGGCACGGGCGGCAGCGTGGGCGCGGCCGGAGGGCTGCTGGGCGCGGGGGCCTGATCTGCAGGTTTAGCAGGGGCATTGCTCTTCAGCTGGCCTGGCAGCGGCGGCGGCACCAAGGTCTTGGGTGCCTCGATGGCGGCTGCGGCCTCCTTTTGCGCCTGTGTCAGCGGCGGTACGGGCGGCGCAGGGGCCTGTCCGGCAGCGGTCAGAGCGGTACAGATGAACGAGAGCACGCCCGTCCGGGCGGATGTCAGGCGGCGTTTCATGCAGAGGGGAAACGGGGATCGAGCACGAGCTTGTCTTTGGCGATGGTGATCTTGGTCATCTGAAACAGCGCGCGGATTTCAGGATCCAGCGCATCCGTCACCACTTTCAGGGAAGGATACAGTGGCCGCATCATGCCGCGTGGCAGCCGCAGGTGGCCGTAGGCCCCGCGCAGCACCTCCACATGGAAATGGTCTTCTTCGCGCTCCACGGCCAGGTCCACACTGGCCGTGCGGGTCTGTCCCTGGATCTTCCAGATCAAAATCAGCCGTGCGTATCCCGCTTCCAGATCAACCCGTACGCCTTCAAACGCGATCCATCCTCCAGCTGCTCCATTGATTTTACCGGAGAGCGTTTGGGCCAGGTGGCGGTTGAGTTCTGCCTCGCTGATTTCGATGACGGCCGCCCGCTTGATCGCTGTCTGCCTTAGGTTGTCCAGCAGGTCTTCCGTCTTGCCATTTTTGGCAGGTGCAGCGGCCTTTGGCAGATCCGCAGGCCGTTGCGCCACCCAGGCAGCACCAGCCAGCAGGCTGATGCCGACCAGCCGCAGGATCATGAAAAGATGGCGAATCACAGCGGCTGCAGGGTGGGGGAGGGATGAGTGAGGGGCTCAGAGGCAGGCTCAGGCCGCCGTGCTGCTCTTGGCAGGTGCGGGACTGCTGGCGGCTGGCGCAGGGCTGGATGACGCCGTGGAACTCGAAGAACTCGAACTCGACGCGCTTTCAGAATCCTTCTTCGCCGCAGCCTTGTACGAGTCACTGCGGTAGTCCGTGATGTAGAAGCCGTTGCCTTTGAAGATGAAGCCTGATCCCAGGCCGATCTTGCGTTTCACCGGACCCGGGCAGCCCTCTTTCGGGCAGTCCGTCAGGTGCGGGTCTTTCATGGATTGTCTGGCCTCAAACTGATGGCCACACGTCTGGCATTCGTAGTCGTAGGTGGGCATGGTGTTTTTTTTGAAAAGGCTGCGCGGGGATTGAGAGGTTGCGCAGCGGGGGTGGAGTATGCCGCTTTGCCTCATGGGCTGCAAAAGGATTTTCCCCTCCACTTGACCCTATTTGCAATCAAAGCTCGACATCGACGTGGTGGTCGATGTATTATCCGGCCATGGCTTCGCCGTTTCAGGAAACCACATTCTTGAGGAATCTTTATGCCACTCCCGCCGACTGGCAGCGCGATTTGTTTTATTCAGTAGTGCGCGCAGGCCATCTGAAGGCAGGCTATGAGCACCGCATCGAGCGCGAGACCTACCCCGGCCACGAGCTCATTCTCTGTCTCAAAGGTCGCGGCTGGGTCCAGATCGCGGGCAAGCGCCACGAAGTCGGCCCCGGCGCGCTCCTGTGGGTCAACTGCCACCATCCTCACCTCTACGGTGCTGCAAAAAAGGATCCCTGGGAGCTCTACTGGATGCGTGTGGAAGGCCGTCCGCTGGACCGCATTGCCGAGCTCCTGCAGGTGCGCTCCCAGCCCGTGCTGGAGGGCATCAATGAGCAGCTCGTTGCCAGTGAATTTGAGTGCGCCTTTGAGCAAATGAGCGGCACCCGCCCCAGCGATGCCGCCCAGGCCAGCGCCGCCGTGGCCTCCATCATCGGCCAGGCCTTCCACGTCCGCCTTTCGGAGCCGGGCCAGGTGCAGCCCGAGCTGCCCTCCGCCGTCTCCAAGGCCCTCGAGCGCATGCGCCTCTACTTCCATCTCCCCATGCGTGTGGTGGAGCTGGCCCAGCTCAGCGGCATGAGCGAGAGCCACTTCAGCCGCCAGTTCAAAGCCGCCATCGGCACCAGCCCCATCGACTGGCTGCGTCGGGAGCGCATCAATCAGGCCAAGCGCCGCCTCATCGAATCCGACGACCCCGTCAAGGAGATCGCCCGTCAGGTGGGCTACCACGACCAGTTCTTCTTCTCCAAGGACTTCAAGAAGATGACCAAGCTCACTCCCACGCAGTTCCGCGAGCAGGAAAAGCAGTCATAATAGCCCTCAGCTCGGCAGCGACTTGTGCTGCTTCACCCGCTCCTCCAGCCACGCATGCGTGCGGCGGAAAATAAAGTCCAGCAGCAGCGCCAGCACCGCGCCTGCAAACGCCCCGCCGATCCCGCCATACACGGCGATCATCCAGCTCTCATCCACCTTCTCCAGCACCGCACGGCCCACCCAGGCAGTCACGGCTCCGGCAGGGATGCCCGCCAGAATGCCACACTGCAGCAGTAGCGCCCGCACGGCGGTGGCAGGCCGCTTGGTCAGGAAGCCCAGCGCCACAGAGCTGGAAATCACCCCCAGCATCGTCAGCCCCGCGGCGATGGCACAGGCAAAAAGGCCTGCTCCGATCCCGATGCCGATGAGAACAACCATGACAAGCAGCATGATGAGGCCGGGAAAGATCATGACATCAGCATCAAACTCAAATCTCGAATTTCAAATCCCCATTTCATCGCCACTGTCAGCACCATGAGCACCACACACGAACCCCAGGGCCTCCTCGGCATGAAGCCGGAGGAGATCGCCGCCGTGTTTGCGGAGCTGGGGCAGCCCGCTTTTCGTGCCAAGCAGCTTGTCGAATGGGTCTTTGCCAAACGCGCCGCCAGCTTGGAGGAGATGACCAATCTGCCCAAGGCCACCCGCGAGGCCCTGGCCACCCGCTTCGTCACGCGCACCATGAGCATCGCCAAGGTTACCGGCTCTCGCGATACGACTCGTAAATTCCTCCTCAAACTCCGCGACGGCCGCTATGTCGAGACCGTGCTCATCCCGGCCAATCCTGCCCTCTACGGCGGTGCCTCCGACCGCCGTACCCTCTGCGTCTCCAGCCAGGTGGGCTGCGCCTACGACTGCAAATTCTGCGCCAGCGGCCTCGCCGGCTTCACCCGTAATCTCACTGCGGCCGAGATCGTCGAGCAGATCGTGCAGGTGGAGGCCTACGCTGGAGAGCGTGTGGACAACCTTGTCTTCATGGGCATGGGAGAGCCCCTGGCCAATTTCTCCAACGTCACCAAGGCCATCGAGATCCTGAATGCAGAGTGGGGCATCGGCATCGGTGCGCGGCACATGACCGTCAGCACCAGCGGACTGGCCCCGCAGATCAAAAAGCTGGCGGATTTCCCGCTGCAGATCCGCCTGGCCATCTCCCTGCATGGCGCCACCGACGAGGTGCGCGACCAGATCATGCCGGTGAACCGCAAGCACAACCTCGCCGAACTCTTCGAGGCGCTCGACTACTGGAACCAGAAGCGGAAGCAGTTCCTTACCTTTGAGTTCATTCTCATCGCCAATGTGAATGACAGTCTGCCGCAGGCCCAGGCCCTGGCCAAACGCGCCCGCAGCGCCAATGCCAAGGTAAACCTCATCCCTTACAACACCGTCGATGGCCTCGACTGGGTGCGCCCAAGCGAGGCCAGTCAGGATGCCTTTCTCGCTGTGCTTACGAATGCGGGTGTCACCGCCACGCTGCGCCGGGAAAAAGGCCACGACATCGCTGCAGCCTGCGGTCAGCTCCGTCTCAAGCAGGAGACAGAGCTTGGCATCATCGAATCGCCCATCCCCGCCAAGCGCATCACCATCGGCGGCGGCGCTGGCTGAGATCTGGTCTTATCGTACTTTGCTTCGTGTAGGTTTCCGCACCGCTGCGGCAGGGGCGCGTTTCACGGGGCGCTTGAGCTTGGGCACCACGGGCTTGGAGACAGGGGCTGCCTGCGCTTCCTTCAGCTCACGCAGCTCTTTTTCCACCTGCGCCAGACGGCGGGAGGTGGCTTCCAGCTTGCGCACCACGAGGCGGGCCACAAACTCATAGAGGGCCGCGTGGAAATCCGGATCCTGCTCGCGCGGATGGATGTCCTGCAAAAACTTCTGGTCCACCGCCAGGCATACCGCCTTTGAAGAGGCGAGCACGGAGGCGAGACGCTTGTCATGGTTCACGAGCGCCAGCTCGCCAAAAACTTCCCCGATGCGGGTGATGGAGGCCACCTTCTTGGTGCCGACCCGCACCTCCAGCTCACCGCTGAGCAGGACGTAGATGCGGGAGTCGATGCTGCCTTCTTGGATGATGCAATCTCCTGGCTCGCACTGCAGCAGGCTGCTGGAATTGAGCACATCATCGAGCTGGTCATCGCTGAAACTGGCGAGAGCCGGAACCGCACGCAGAGGCGACGGGTTGTGCTTCTCGTCATGGATGTAAGCAAACTCTTTCATGGAACTACGGGATTGTGTCAGGAGGAAGGCGGCGTGGACAAGATAAATTTTGGTCAATTTCCGCCACTTTTCACAGCGGCATCATAGGCGGGCCAGAAGCTCGCAGGGGGCATCAGGTCCTTGCCACCATCGTCAAAACGCGTGCCGATCTCCTGCAGCGGCAGCTCTTTCGCCACATCAATGCCTGCCTTGATGCTCGCAGGGCTGAAAACCAGCCTTGTCAGCTTCATGCCCTTTAGCGGTGTCAGATCTGTCACAGGCGTTTCGCCAATGTGCAGGCGCTGCAGCGCCGTGCCGCTCAGCGGGGAGAGGTCCTTCACCTTCGTGCGGTGCAGCGTTACGCTTACCAGCGGCACCGTTTTTAGGGCACGGATGTCTTCCACTGGGCAGTCTGTCAGCCACAGCATCTGGATCGGGCAGTGCGCGATCCCCGAAATGTCTCCGATCGGGCAGCCCACCGCGTTCAGCTCCACCAGCGGCATTTTTTCCAGCGCCGCCAGGTTCTCCACGGGCGTGCGGCTCAGGTAGAGCTTCTCCAGCGGCATGCCACGCAGGGCGGAGAGATCTTTGACCTTCGTGTCCTCCAGGTACAGCTCCACCAGCTTTTTGCCCTGCAGCGGCCTCAGGTCGGTGATCGGTGTCTCGCTCAGATCCAGCGCCAGCGGCTCGATATGCTCCAGAAACTTCACATTCTCGATCTTCGCCCCGCGCAAGCTCAGCGCGATCACGTTGCCATTCTCGATGTTAAACTGCCCGTCCCCCAGGTACCCCGGGTTGTGGTACTTGATCTCCGTGTGCATCATCTCCTGCGTCCAATAGACCTTCTTTGGCTCCTCTTTGGCAGGCGCTGGGGCAGGAGCAGCAGGGGCCGCTGCCTTGTTTTCCGCTGCAGGCTTGGCCGCCTCCGCAGGCGCATTTTTCTTGGGCTCATCACCACACTGAGTCAGGAGCAGAGGCAGTACAAGGAGCAGGCTGGGCTTCATGGCACCGGCATGCCGGATTTCCCCGCTCCTTGCAAGCCGGAAGTGAAACAACAACGGCAAACGGACGTTTTCGCACCATCATCATGCGCCCGCTTCTTCTCCTTGCCTCACTGTTTCTCGTATCGTCCGCCTTCGCTGCCAAACCCAACGTCCTGCTCATCATCGCCGACGATCTGGGCTACAACGATGTCGGCTTTCAGGGTTCCAAGGAGATCACCACGCCCAATCTCGACAAGCTGGCCGCACGCAGCCTCGTCTGCACCAATGGCTATGTCTCCCACCCTTTCTGCAGCCCCACGCGCGCAGGCATCATGACCGGGCGCTACCAGCACCGCTTTGGCCATGAAAACAATCCCGCCTGGGTGCCGCAGGATACCGTGGCAGGCCTTCCGCTCACGGAGACCACCTTTCCGCAGCTCATGCGCCAGGCCGGCTACGTCACGGGTGCCGTGGGCAAGTGGCACCTCGGCGCGCATCCGCAGTTCCACCCGAATGAGCGCGGTTTTGATGAATACTTCGGCGCTCTCGGCGGCGGGCATCAGTACTTTCCCGGAGACAAAGGCGGCGTGGAGTACACCATCCCTCTCAATCGCAACGGCAAGGACGAAGCGCAGACCAAGTACCTCACTGAGCAGTTTGGCGATGAGGCTTCGTCATTCGTGGAGCGCCACGCTGGCAAGGACAAGCCCTGGATGCTCTATCTCGCCTTCAATGCCCCGCACACACCTCTCCAGGCTCCGCAGAAGTGGCTGGATAGGTACTCCCAGCTTGCCGACAAAAGCCGCCAGACCTACGCCGCCATGGTCTCGGCCATGGACGAAGCCATCGGTGCCGTGCTCGCCAAACTGGAAGCCACCAAGCAGGACGAGAACACACTCATCTATTTTGTCAGCGACAACGGAGGTCCTAATCTCCAGGCGAAAAGCGGCACCAACTTCACCAGCAACGCTCCCCTGCGTGGGGCCAAGGGCATGGTCTATGAAGGCGGCATGCGTGTGCCCTTCCTCGTCAGCTGGCCCGCAAGGATCAAGCCCGGCAAATACGAGCAGCCCGTCATCGCACTCGACTTCCTGCCCACCTCTCTGGCCGCTGCAGACTCCGCAGAGCTGACGCCGAAAAATCTGGATGGCGTGAATCTGCTGCCCTTCCTCAGTGGCGAAAAACCCGCCGCTCCTCATGACCTCCTCTTCTGGCGCACTGGCGGCCCCGGAGGCAACAACGCCGTGCGTCGTGGCAGCATGAAGCTCGTGCGTCTCGGCAAGGCGGAGCCTGAACTCTACGATCTCGCTGCAGACATCGGCGAGTCCAAAAACCTCGCCGCTGATAAGCCCGAAGTGGTCAAGGAACTCGTCTCCGCCATCGCCGATTGGGAAAAAGGCACCATCGCCCCCATCTTCGAAAGCCCCAAGCAGGGCAAACCTGCCGCGAAGAAGAAAAAGAAATAGCCTGATTCGCAGCGTTTCTGGCAGCATGAGGTTCATCATGCTGCGCCCGTTCCTTTTCCTTCTCTTCGTCTCCGTCGCCATGGCGGACGACTTTGATTCGCTGCGCGCCGTGGTGTCCAAAGCTGTCACCAAACAAAACCCTGCCGGTGCTGTGCTGTGGTTGGAGAGCGGAGATCAAAAGCTCACTCTCGTCGAAGGCCAGCGGGCACTCCTGCCGGCCAAAGAGGCCATGACTGAAGACACGGTCTTTGATGCGGCTTCTTTGACCAAGGTCGTTGCCACCCTGCCCAGCGTTTTGATCCTCATGCAGCAGGGAAAGATCGATCTGGAGGCCGAGGCACGGCGCTACATCCCCGAGATGCGTGCTTGCATCACACTGCGGCACCTGCTTACCCACACCTCCGGCTTCAAGCCGGGCATCCCCAAGGAGCCCGAATGGTCGGGCTACGCGGCGGGCATCGAGCGCGCCATCGCCACCGAGCCCGATGGCCCGCCCGGCCGCTTCTTTCGCTACTCGGACATCAATTTCATTCTGCTTGGCGAGATCGTCCAGCGCGTCAGCGGCATGAAGTTAAACGAGTTCGCCGCGCAGTACGTCTTCGAGCCCCTGCACATGGACTCCACCCGCTTCCTCCCGCCTGATGAGTGGAAGCCACGCATCGCCCCCACGGAGAAAGACGAGAGCGGCACCATGCTGCGTGGCGTGGTGCATGATCCCACCTCTCGCAAAATGGGCGGCGTCGCCGGGCACGCCGGCCTCTTCACCACCGCAGGCGATCTGGCCAAATATGCGCGCATGCTCCTCCAGGGCGGAGCCGGTGTGCTGAAACCGGAAACGGTCAAGCTCATGACCGCACCGCAGACTCCAGCCACCGTCTTTGAGCGCCGCGGCCTCGGCTGGGACATCGACTCCGCATTTAGCAGGCCACGCGGCAAGATTTTCCCCCTCGGTTCCTACGGCCACACCGGCTTCACCGGCACCAGCCTGTGGATCGATCCCGCCTCGCAGTCCTTCGTCATCTTCATGAGCTCCCGCCTGCATCCGCATGGCAAAGGCAGCGTGCGTGACTTGTATGAAGACATTGGCACCACCGCAGCTCAGTGCCTCAAGCTCGCTCCCGCAGCGGGCTCGCTCTGGCCTCGGGCAGAAAAGGAAGTGCCCACCGTGCTCAATGGCATCGACGTGCTTGCCCGCCGAAAATTTGCCGATCTCAAAGGACTTCGCATCGGCCTCATCACCAATCAGACCGGCATCGACGCCCGTCGGCAAAGCACCATCGATCTCCTCGCCAAGGCCCCCGACGTGAAGCTGAAAAAACTTTTCAGCCCCGAGCACGGCATCCGTGGCGAGCTGGACCAGGAAAAGATCAGCAACTCCACCGACAAAAAGACCGGCCTGCCCATCATCAGCCTCTACGGCACCCAGCGCGCACCCACCCAGGAGCAGCTCGCCGACGTGGACGCCCTCGTCTTCGACATCCAGGACATCGGCTGCCGCTTCTACACCTACATCGGCACCATGCGGCTCTGCATGGAGTCCGCCGCCAAGGCCAAAAAAGCCTTCTATGTGCTCGATCGCGTCAACCCCATCGGCGGCCTCCAGGTGGAAGGCCCCGCCGTCATCGATGCCGAAAAACCCACCTCCACCCACGCCATCCCCCTTCGTCACGGCATGACCGCCGGCGAACTCGCCGCCATGATGAACGCCGAGCGCGCCATGCAGTGCGATCTGAAAATCATCCCCGTCGAGGGCTGGCAGCGCTCTCTGCTCTTTGATCAGACAGGTCTCCCCTGGATCAATCCCTCGCCCAACATGCGCTCGCTCAATGCCGCGCTGCTGTATCCTGGTATCGGCCTGCTGGAGTTCAGCATCACCGTCGGTCGCGGCACAGACACCCCCTTTGAAGTCTTTGGCGCACCTTATGTGGATGACCTGCGCCTGTCCTATGAGCTGAACAAACTCGGTCTCCCTGGTGTGCAGTTCACCCCCGTCTGCTTCACCCCCACCGCCAGTATCTTCAAAGGCCAGCCCTGCGGCGGCGTGCGCATGACCATCACCGACCGCGAGGCGCTCCGCCCCGTGGAGCTCGGCGTGGCCGTGGCTTGCACCCTGCAGCGCCTGTATCCCAAAGCCTTCGACCTTCCCAAAGTGGACACCCTCATGAACCGCGCCACCAGCGTCAAAAAAATTGCTGCCGGAGATTCCTGGCGTCAGGTCTTGGCAGACTGGGCGGAGGGTACGCAGGCCTTTGAGCAGCGCCGCAGCGCATTTCTCCGCTACTGATGGACTCCGGGCTTGCCTCCAGACCGCCAGCCTGTGCTAGCATGTACACGATGAATCTACGCCGCTGTCTCCTCGCCTGCACTCTCCTGATCGCCGCCTGCGGCAAAGAAGGCAGCGGGCGCGCTGAATCGCGCGGCACCATCGCCGTCTCGCTCCTCTCTCTGCAAAATCCCTTCTTCAAAGTCATCGGCGACAACGTCGCCGCCGAGGCTGCAAAGCATGGTTACGACACCCTCGTGGTCAGTGCCGACCACGACGTCGCGCGCCAGAGCAATCAGATCAAAGACTTCGTCGTCAAAGACGTGGCCGCCATCGTGCTCAGCCCCGCCGACTCCAAGGCCATCGTTCCCGTCATCCAGGAGGCCAACAAGGCCGGCATCCCCGTCTTCACCGTGGACGTGCCCTGCAACGAGCCCGGCGTCAAAATCACCACCCAGGTGGCCACGGACAACTACGGCGGCGGCAGGATGGCGGGCGAGGCCATGATCGAGGCTCTGCAAGGGAAGGGGGGCAAGATCGGCGTGCTCGACCTCAAGGCGGTCGAATCTTGCATTCTTCGCGTGAAGGGATTCCGCGAAGTCATCGACGCCCACAACGCCACCGCCGTGAGCAAGATCGAGATCGTCAGCCAGCTCGACTGCGGCGGCGCCAATGACAAAGGCTACAAGGTCACCGAAGACATGCTCCAGGCCCAGCCGGATCTCGTGGGCATCTTTGCCATCAATGACCCCGGTGCTCTCGGCGCGCGCGGAGCCCTCGAAAAAGCCGGAAAGGCAGATCGTGTGGTGATCATCGGCTTCGACGGCCAGCCCGAAGGCAAGCAGGCCATCAAAGACGGCAAAATCTACGCCGACCCCATCCAGTTCCCCGACAAGATGGGCCAGGAAGTCGTGCGCGCCTACATGCGCTATTCCAGAGGCGAAGACCTGCCGCCTGCGCTCCTCATTCCCACAAGCCTATACCGCAAAGCCGATGGCGCGGCAGATGCTTCACTCCACTGATCTTCACCATGTCCCTTCACACACCATTCACCCTCATCGCTCTGCTGCTCCTCAGCTCAGCCACGCTCCGCGCTGACGAGCCCAAACCTGATTCCGAATTCACCACCACCGATCCCAAGAAGGTCAAAATCCTCGAAGACTCCTCGCGCGAGAAAGATACCGAGATCGACCACTTCCGGCACCTCTGCCCAGGCCTCGGTGGCTATCAGATCATCCATGAAGGCGGCGACCTCCGCAGCTGGATCAATCTCATCTACGACGGCGGAAAGACCGACCTCATGAACGACACCCTTAGCGCCTGCCCAGGTCAGTTTCCAGCCAAGGCCAATAATGTGGTGCAGTGGCGCGGCTTCCGCAAAGGCGGCTCCTTCATGCCTTACGCCGTCATCTACCGCATGATGTCCAGCGCCGATGACGCCAAACAGACTCGCTTGGAGACGCTCGTCATCATCAAGCTCGATGGTCGGAAGTCTCGCGTTGTTGGCCATGTGGATTCCAAGGAAGGAAATGAAAAAGCCGAGATCTTGGCCGACAAGCTCTGCATGCCTTGAGCACTCACGCATGAAACCACCGGCCCCACTCCGTCTTCTGCTGCTTTCAGCGTTCGTCGTCTTCGCCTGCTCACTCCGCGCAGCTGAAGAAGGCCCGCCCCATGTCCGCATCCTTTTCTTCGGCAACAGCTACACCGCCTTCAACCGCATGCCCGGCATGGTGGGGGAGCTCATGTCTTCCTCCGGAATGCTGTCTCCACACATCGGCAGCAGTGTGCATGGCAACTACACCTTGGAACAGCACGCCCACAATGAAGAAGGCCTGGCACTATTGAAAAAAGGGGCCGACGACGGCAAACCTTGGGACGTCGTCGTGGTGCAGGAGCAGAGCATCATCTCCGCCGCCGCCGCTGTGGAGGCAGATTCCAGAAGCCTGATGGAAAGCGGCTTTTCCAAGCTCGTCAAACTGGCCCGCGAAGCCAACCCCAGTGTCCTGATCGTGGATTTCCAAGTCTGGCCACGGCATGAAAAGCTCTGGAAGGAGCAGAGCAAAGAGGCCCGTCTCACAGGTGCCAGTCAAGCCGAGGCCCGTGTCAATATTCATCTCGCCAATGTGCGTGTCATGAAAGCAGCTCTGGAAAAAAATCCAGGCGCTCAGATTCTCATCAGCCCGGTGGGAGACTTCTGGTGGCTTGTGCACGATCAATATCCCGCACTTTCGCTTTACGCCGAAGACGGCACCCACGCCGACATGCTTGGCACCCTGCTCGGGGCCTACGTCATCGCAGGCAGCATCGGTGGTCGTGAAGTCATCGAGCACGCCACCTGGATGCCCCCAGACTGCCCCTCCATGCAGGTGCTCCGCCTCAAGAAAGTCGTCCTCGACCATCCCGAACTCTTCAAGAACGCAGGAAAGTAGGCGGCAGCTCTTTTCTTTGCCGGGAGCGCCGGTTTTTAACCGGCTCCGGTGAACGCTGCAGCGCCACAAAAACTCTGTCTCATTTCGGCCGCCACGACGTGATGTCATCGCTCGTGCGCGGCTGCTGATCTTTGCCGTTGCTATAAACAGCGATCTTCAGCGGCAGATGCGCCGGCTGGTTGGCCGAGATCCTGGGATCGCTGTTGCTGATGTCGGGATTCTTCACCTGGTTGTCACCGTTCGTATCCAGCAGGATGTGGTAGGGCTGGCCGTACAGGTCCGCCAGCTTGAAGGGGCGTGCCGCACCCACCAGCCCATGGCGGCCATTGTTCGCTGGCGGAAAGGTGGCGTATTGGACGCGCTTGGGGTTCATGTCCATCGTCCCGCTCGAAGAAGGTGGAATTCCCATGAGCGTGTCCACCAGGGCATTGTTTCCATCCGTGAGCAGTTCGGGCGCGTCTTCCCCATTGGCGCCACTGACGTTGGAGTCGGTGGGATAGCGCCCATAGTCAGTCTGGAAGTGGTCAATGCCGTTCCTCAGATCCATGATGGCCGCTCGCACTTTCACACGATTGGCTTGTTCGGTGATTTGGGTGACTCCCACCGCCGTCAGGCTGGCGAGAACCGCGATGATGGTGATCGTGATGAGCAGTTCGATCAGGGTGAACGCTCTCGAAGCATGCTTACGGTGCGTTTTCATGATCCGATATTACCGGAACTGCCACCGGCGGGTCAATGCTGCTTTTTCTCCGCATCATGCACACGCACAGGACTCTCTCTGAGCTGGCTCTGCCGGTGGCACCTGCTGATGAGAGTCATGGCCACGCTCGCCAGAATCGCGAGGATGGTCAGCGCCACCAGATACTCCGGATTGGAAAAGGCCCGCGAACACCGCACTTGTTGCGTATTCATGCCTCTAAAATACTCGGAATGAAGGGGCCAGGTCAATCCTGCTCTTTTCACCCTTGATCCCCCGCCTGAATCAGCGCAGGGCTGCCTGCTCCGTGAACAAAGAAACCGTCCTCGCTCAAATCGTCTCCGTCCTCAGCACCGAGCTCGCCACCCTCACCCGTGCCGCGCAGGGCTCCTTTGCCGCAGCCACAGACCCCGACAGCAAGGCGGAAAACAAATACGACACCCGTACCCTCGAGGCCTCTTACGTCGCCCGCGGTCAGGCCCAGCGCGTGGCCGAGCTTCAAGAGGCCGTGCGTGCCTTCGGCGCATTGTCAGGAAACACCCTCGAGTCAGGTGCCGCCATCACACTCGGAGCCCTCGTCACCTTGGAAACTTTCGGCGAACAAACACACTACTTCCTCGGTCCCTTCGCAGGCGGTACGGAGGTTGTGCATGCAGGCCAGGAAGTCGTCGTCATCACCCCCGCATCCGCCTTGGGTCAAAAACTCATCGCCAGGCGGGCAGGGGACACCATCGCCATGCGCCCCGGCCTTTCTGCAAAGGTGACCGCAGTGGCTTGATCACGCCTAGCAGTCACACCCGCAGCATCCACATCCGTCGCCGTCGCAGGGATTGCAGTCGATCATGGAACTCCCGCCTCTGGTCCATCCGGGGCGGCAGCAGTCACAGCAGTCACTGCAATCGCCGCAGTGGCACCCATCGCATTTGTCCCAGCACGAGCGTTTCCGCCGGGTGCCTTCAATGGGTGACTGCACATGCTTCGTGCCTTTCTTCGTGTCTCCCGCCACCTGCACCACCCGCGCTTCCGCACCAGCGATCAGCACCGTCTGCAGCAGGTCGCGATGTCGCCGCAGCGGCAGGGCATCAAACGCACACCGCAGGCTGGCCAGTGCCTGCTCAAGCTTAGGCAGTAACGCCGCCCGCCGCCCCACGAGATCAGGAAAGGCATGCAGCGGATTGAACTGTCCACGCTTCTTGTCCCGCGCCCAATCCTCCCAGGCATCCTGCGCGTAGATGAGAAAACCCAGGCTCTCACCGAGTTGATGCAGCAGCGGTTTCGCACCCGGTGCACCCGACACCTGCGCCAGGTGCCCCACGATCTCACCATACGCCGCACACGTCGGCCTGGCGCATTCATGGAGGCTGGCCGATGAATGCTCAATGTCAGCCTGTCCGGCCATCCAGCCGCGAACGTCTTGCACCGGAAAACGCATCGCATGCAGCAGACCCAGCGCGTCGCCGATGGGCCTGTCGAGCGCTCTCGATCCCACACGCGCCGCATGGCGTCGCCACCCCCGCTCATCCTGCGCATCGTCATCCAGCTTCGCGCTCAGGCCGCAGACAGTCACAGCGGCGGTGTATTGCAGCACCGGGCTGTCCGCCACGAGATCACGCGGCGTGGCAAATGCATTGCAACACGTCGTCCGGCACAGCACCGGCGGTGCTTCCGCCAGGGCGGAACCCAGCAGCGTCAGAAAAGCACTGTCCCGGTTCACCAGCCAGCGCGCCCACGCGCCATAGTGACGGTGCAGACTGGTGCCCAGACCGCAGAAGTGTGCGCGGTACAGAGAGGCTGCCTTCTGGCAGCACATGGCAGGACCTGGGAGATGGCCGAACATTCACAAACATGGCGCAAGCACCTGCTGCCACGAGCAAAAAATTCGATCACCCCGCCCGCCGCATCTCCACGATCCACGCCGGCGCTGCTCCCTGGCCGGGCACTGACGTGTCCGGCTGCCGCTTCAGCCCCACCGTGTGCTTCAGAAGCCACTCCAGACCTTCCCAGAAGCGCACCGCATCCAGCACCGGATTCAGCACATTCGTTACCGGGCAGTAATGCACATCCTTCGGGTTGGTGTGATGCACCGCATGATGCTGCGGCGTCTGAAGTATGCGCACATCCTGCAGCCATGAAATCACCCGCCCGTTCTCCTTCCGCGTGCGGTGCGCCCACTTGTGCACCTCGTTCGCATTCCCGCCCACCAGCGCAAACAGCCACACATGCCACGTCAGGCAGCCCAGCCACGCCGCCGCGATGATGAGCATCCCCATCGTCATCACCAGCTCCTTGTTGCTCTCCCACCACGTGTTGTGCGTCATGTGCCGTGGCAGGTGATGATGCACAATGTTCGGCCTGCCCAGCCACCGCCCCAGCCACGGCGTGTCCTCCCGCACATACGCGTCCTCAAACCAATGAACCAGCCCCGCCGCAAAATCCGCCGCCAGCACCACACCTGCTGCTTGTAGAGAGAGTAAGATAAGGTCTTTCATGACCCCGCACCTCTGTCTCAGCCTTCGCAAATCAGGATATTGATAGTCTTGAAGCTGCGATTGAGGGGATCAATGGAACGGCCACAGACGCCATCAAGTCATGAACGGTCCTGGTTGTTTAATACAACAGGTCGAGTTTTATCAGCGTGTTGATCCTGGCTTCGGTGTTGTCGAAATAGAAGTGAGCATCGATCGGGTTCAGCCATCCGGTGCTGTCCTGGATGACATTGTTGGGATGCAGATCAAAGACATCCACTTCTCCAACCAATGGGTCATCAAAGGTGAAATTTCCTCCAAGTGATCTTGGGTATGGGTCGCGCAGATTGTGACGAAGAAGGCCTGCTTTGAGTTCTGGCCACTCGGGGTGGATTCCGTTGATATAAGGCTGTGTAATGACCGTGTGGAAACGACTGCCCTCCGTAAAAACCCCTTCAAGCTGGATGTCATCGGCAAAGAAATGATTGGAGAGCAGCAGGTCGGTCAGATAGTCGAATAAAGACTCCGTGGCCAGCATGTGCGCATCGGCAACTTTCATGACACGGCCTGTCTCGGGAATATAAGCCACCCGATGCTCTTTTCCGCCTTTCATGGGAAAGGCACCAAGTCTTGCTCGGACGTCTGCTGAATCGAGTTGAAGGCCTGTGCTCTCAATAAAAACGCTCAAGGTACGGATTTCATCGTCAATTGATTGATCCGCACTTTCTCCATGGTCACCACGCCTTGCGTCTGCAAGGCTCTTCGCCGCGCTTCGGAGAAGCTCTTGCGAACCACGGAAAGATCCGAGGCTGTTTCCTGAGTCGGCTTTTGGGTGGGTGTACTTTTCTTGTTCAATATCCCACTTTGCCTCATTAGCATGCACCTGTCAAAAAGCCGCAGCCCACCGGGGCCCTTTGCAGTCGGCTTTGTCCGACAAAAAAGGGGCATGCAAGCCCCGCAGGGCTTGCATGCCTAAGATCATCTCGGCCCGCTACTTCACCAGCCTCACCATCAGATCCTTGCTCTCCACGCTTTCGCTGATCTTGACGCAGATCTCGCTGACGGTGCCCGCGATCGGTGACGCCACGGCGGCAAACATCTTCATGGCCTCCAGCGTCAGAAGAGTCTCCCCTTCCTTAACCTTCTGACCCACGCTCACCGCAATGCTCGCCACCATGCCTGGCATCGGCGCGCCGACTTGAGTCGGGTCTGCCGGGTCCGCCTTGGTCTTGGTCACGGCGTTCTTCGCCAGTGCCTTGTTCGTCACCGTCGTGTGGCGCGGGTAGCCATTGAGTTCAAAGATCGCCGTCTGCTGGCCGTTCTGATCGGCCTCAGTCATGTTGAGCAGGCGCACAAACAGCGTCTTGCCCTCTTCCAGGTTGATGTGGATCTCCTCCTTGTCCTGCAGGCCGTAGTAGTAGGCCGGTGTGGGCAGTGCGGAGACATCGCCGTAGGTCTTGCGGAAATCCGCAAACTTCAGGAACACATCCGGATACATGAGGTAGCTCCACACATCATCATCGGTGGGGTCCTTCTTCAGCTTGCCCTTCAGCTCGGCGCGCACTTCGGTCAGGTTCACCTTCGCCGCATGGGTGCCGGGGCGGCCCTTGATGCGCTTGCCGTCCTTGCCCACGATGGCGTCGGCCAGCTTGTTCCACTTCTTGCGTGAATCCGCCGCCTTGGCGGGCTCCATGCCGTAGAAGGGCTCTCCCAGCCAGCCTTCAAACATGCTGGTCACGTCCTTGCTCCACTTCGTGCCGGTCAGGTTGAAGACATCGCTCGGTTTCACACCGCGCGCTACGCACTCGATCGCCAGGTCGCCCACCACCTTGCTGGACGGTGTCACCTTCACGATGTCACCGCAGAGCTGGTTCACTTCCGCATAGGCGTGCGCGATCTCCGGCCAGCGTGGCCCCAGGCCCATGCCGATGGCCTGCTCCTTGAGGTTCGTGTACTGGCCGCCGGGCATCTCGTGCAGGTACACTTCCGCCGTGCCATACGGCTCCGCAGTATCAAAGGGCTTGTAGTAGGCGCGCACCGCTGCCCAGTAGTCGCTGAATTCCTGCAGGGCCTCGCTGTCCAGTCCAGTGTCACGCGGCGTGTTCTGCATTGCCGCCACGATGGAGTTCAGGTTCGGCTGCGAAGTGCCGCCGGAGAGCGATGAGATCGCCGCATCCACCACATCCACACCCGCCGTGGCGGCTTCCAGAATGCTGGAGGCATTCAGGCCGCTGGTGTCATGCGTGTGGAAATGGATCGGCAGGCCCACCTCATCCTTCAGCGCTTTGACAAGTTTCTTTGCGGCAAAGGGGCGCACCAGGCCCGCCATGTCCTTGATGCAGAGCATGTGCGCTCCCATCTTTTCCAGCTCCTTGGCCAGGCGCACGTAGTACTTCAGGTCATACTTGTCGCGCTTCGGGTCCAGGATGTCGCCGGTGTAGCACAGCGTGCCTTCGCAGATGGAGTTCGTCTCCTCGCGCACCGCATCCATCGCCGCCTTCAGGTTTGGCAGGTAGTTCAGCGAGTCAAAGATGCGGAAGATGTCCATCCCGTTCTCTGCAGAGTGCTTGATGAAGCCCTTCACCACGTTGTCCGGGTAGTTCGTATAGCCCACCGCGTTCGAGCCGCGGAACAGCATCTGCAGCAGAATGTTCGGCACCTTGGCGCGGATCGAGCGCAGGCGCTCCCACGGATCTTCACGCAGGAAGCGCATCGTCACGTCAAAGGTCGCACCGCCCCACATCTCCAGGGAGAAAAGGTTCGGCGTGCGGCGTGCCACGCTGTCCGCCACGGCCAGCATGTCATAAGTGCGCATGCGTGTCGCCAGCAGGGACTGGTGCGCGTCGCGCATCGTCGTGTCCGTCAGCAGCAGCTTCTTCTGCTTCGCCACCCAGTTCAGGCAGAATTTCTCCGGGCCCATCTCCGTCAGCAGCTGCTTGGTGCCCTTGGCAGGCTCCACGCGGTGGTCATACTTCGGAATCGGCGGCGCCGTGAAGGCCTTGGAAATCTTGTGCCCCTTCGCAAACGGATTCCCGTTCACGATCGTGTCTGCCAGATAGCTCAGCATCTTCGAGGCACGGTCCTTGCGCGCCACAAACTTCAGCAGGTCCGGGTTGTTGTCGATGAAGCGCGTCGTCGCCTGCCCGGACATGAAGTCCGGGTGGTGCACCACGTTCATGAGGAAGGGGATGTTCGTCTTCACCCCGCGGATGCGGAATTCGCGCAGGCCACGGTCCATGCGGTCCAGCGCCTGCTTGTACGTGCGGGCAAAGACCGTCATCTTCACCAGCATCGAGTCATAGTAGGGTGTGATCACCGCATTCGTCGCCCCCAGCGCACCGTCCAGGCGGATGCCAAAGCCACCCGCGCTGCGGTAGGTCAGGATCTTGCCAAAGTCCGGCGTGAAGCCGTTCTCCGGATCTTCCGTGGTGATACGGCACTGGATGGCAAAGCCGCTCTTCTCGATCTTATCCTGCGCCGGCAGCGCCAGCGGTTCATCGTGCATCTTGTGCCCCTGCGCGATCAGGATCTGGCTGCGCACGATGTCGATGCCCGTGATCTCCTCCGTCACCGTGTGTTCCACCTGGATGCGTG
The DNA here is from genome assembly GCF_014203095.1 of Prosthecobacter vanneervenii. Taxonomy (NCBI): domain Bacteria; kingdom Pseudomonadati; phylum Verrucomicrobiota; class Verrucomicrobiia; order Verrucomicrobiales; family Verrucomicrobiaceae; genus Prosthecobacter; species Prosthecobacter vanneervenii. The sequence continues at coordinate 299,743 of NZ_JACHIG010000004.1, forward strand.
GATTCATTTCAATGAAGTACCACTCGCCCGACTCGTGATCCACCAGGAACTCCACCGTGCCCGCATGCGTGTAGTTCACCTCCTGCGCCAGCTTCACCGCCGCATCGCACAGGCCGTCGATGATCTCCTGCTTGATGCCGTAGCTTGGTGCCTGCTCGATCACCTTCTGGTGGCGGCGCTGCACGGAGCAGTCGCGCTCATGCAGGTGCAGCACGTTGCCGTGCTTGTCCGCCAGGATCTGCACCTCGATGTGCTTGG